>JARLJI010000117.1 GCA_031291295.1 Rhodoferax sp.
GAAGCTCCGATCGAAAGCCAGGAAGTGTGGGCGGCGGGCGTCACGTACTATCGCAGCCGCAGCGCGCGCATGGAGGAGTCGAAGTCGGCCGGCGGCGGAGACTTTTACGATCGCGTCTATTCGGCGGAGCGGCCGGAGCTGTTTTTCAAGTCGACGGCGAGCCGCGTTGTGGGGCCGGGCAGTGAAGTGCGCATCCGCACCGACTCCAAGTGGAACGTGCCGGAGCCGGAGCTGACGCTGGCCATCAACAACCACGGGCAGATCATCGGCTACACCGTGGGCAACGACATGAGCTCGCGCGACATCGAGGGCGAGAACCCGCTCTATCTGCCGCAGGCCAAGGTGTACGATGGCAGTTGCGCGCTGGGGCCGGGAATCCTGATTACGCAGGAGCCGCTGCCGGCCGCGACGCCAATCCGGCTGGAGATTTTGCGCGGCGGCGCAGCGGTGTTTTCCGCGGACACGGCTCTGACTGAGTTGAAGCGCGAACCGGCGACGCTGGTGGAGTATCTGTTCCGCGACAACAGCTTTCCTAAGGGCGCGTTTCTGATGACCGGCACCGGCATTGTGCCTCCGGACACGTTCACGCTGCTGCCGGGCGACCTGATCCGCATCACCATCGACCCCATCGGTACATTGGACAACGGCGTCAAACAGGGCAACTGAATCGAGGACGCCGGTGAACGCTGTGCCGACCGAACGGACGCGTGTGCCGGGACGCCGCTGGCGGATCGCGTGGCTGCTGGGCTTCGGCGTGCTGGTCAACTACTTTGACCGCGTGAATCTTTCGGTTTCGCACGACTCGCTGATTGCGGCGTTTGGCATTTCGAACATTGCGTTTGGCTATCTGTCGAGCGCGTATAACTGGACCTACGCCGCGATCCAGTTGCCGATTGGCGTTCTGCTGGACAAGTTGGGCGTCAAGCGTGTGGGGCGCGCCGGCATTTGTCTGTGGAGTGCGGCATCATTTTGCGCGGCGCTGACGCCCAGCATGGGTGGTTTGTTTGGCGCGCGGCTGCTGCTGGGCGTGGGTGAGGCGCCGACCTTTCCAGCCAATGCCAAGGCCGTTGGCTTGTGGTTTCCACCGCAGGAACGCAGCCTGGCCACGGCCATGTTCGATGCGGCAGCCAAGTTTGCTTCCGCCATTGGCGTGCCGGTGATTGGCTTTGCGCTCTTGTATGCGGGCTGGCGCTGGAGCTTCGCGCTGACGGGCGCGATCAGCCTGGCCTATCTGCTCTATTTCTGGAAGGTGTACAAAGACCCCGGCGACGACGCGGAGTTGAGCGATTGCGAGCGGGCCTATATTGCGGCAGACGGCGGGAAAGAAGCCGGGCCCCGAGGGCTGGACGAAGGAAAAACGCCGCTGCTGAAGCTGGTGGCGGAGCGCAAGGTGCTGGGGCTGGCGATTGGCACGGGCGCGTGTAACTATGTGTTCTACCTTCTGCTGACGTGGCTGCCAAGTTACCTGTCGTATGCGCTGCATGTGGACCTGATGCACTCGTTTCTGTATACCAGCGTGCCGTGGCTGGTGGCCTCGGCTATGGACATTGCCGTGGGCGGTTGGCTGGTGGATTTTCTGGTGCAGCGGGGCTGGAATGCGAGCACGGTGCGGCGGGTGATTTTGATTGGCGGCACCACCTTCGGGCTGGGGCTGCTGGGGGCGGCTCATGCGCACACGCCGCTGCGGGCGCTGCTGTGGATCAGCGTCTCAATTGGCGGCCTGGCCGCGGCTGCGCCCGTGGGCTGGTCGCTGCCCTCGCTGATCGCGCAAAAGAACGATGTGGGCAAGGTGGGCGGGATTGTGAATTTTTCAAATCAGATCTCCGGGATCGGCGCGCCGATTGTCACCGGGTATCTGGTGACGGCATTTGGCACCTATGTGTGGGCATTTGGCGTGGCGGCGGCGTATCTTGTCCTCGGGATAGGAGCGTATATTTTTCTATTAGGCAGGATCGATCGAATGCCATTGCGCGCGGCGAGCGTCTAATTCCACATTGGAACAATTGTCGTTGCATCCCCTTTCCGAATCATGCAGTGTGACCAATCTGGTGCATTGCCTGAATTTTGTCAACCTGTAACACTCGGTCATGCACAATAGTTAATCAGGAGAATTTACCGTGCCGCGCATACACTTTCACCAGCAACTGGCCGAACTGAAGGACAAACTGATGGCCATGGCCGCGCTATCGCAGCAGGCGGTCGAGACTGCGGTGGATGCTTATCTGCAGCGCGACAAGGGCTTGTGCAAGTACGTAAAGCAGAACGAAGCCGCGATCAATACCGCACAGCGTGAGCTGGACGAGATGGCTTATGAGCTGCTGGCCAAGGAACAGCCGATGGCGATCGACCTGCGGTTTATTCTGGCGGTCATCAAGATCAACGGCGACCTGGAGCGGATCGGCGA
>JARLJI010000118.1 GCA_031291295.1 Rhodoferax sp.
AGCTTCACGCGTTTGTCGGTGGCCTTCGCCTTGGGGCATGCGAGGCCCGTAAGTGCCAAGCGCCAGATTGGGAAAATTCAGGGTGGCGTACCAACAATTGCCAGCTGTTTGGGGGTTCCGCGAGGTGTCGCCGTGGTCTGAATATTTCTTTCAGAACAGATACTTAGTGATGTCTCAGGAAAGTTTTGTATGGCCTAAATACAAGGCAGTGCCACCCTGAGGCGGCACCGAAAAATTCCATTATCATACTGATTTCGCTGCATAGTTTCGTTTTAGACCAAACGGGATACCAGCGTTTCGCATCGGAACTCAAAACCTCCTCTACGCCCCACCACCTTCCGGGTACCGCCGAAGTCACGCTGCAGATGTGAAAACACGCTTTGTTGGGCTCATTGCCTCGCCAGAACACGTTTGGCCAAGGTCAAATGCGGAGCATCCAGCATGGCGCCATCAAAGGCCACCACGCCGGCATCGGCGTTGGCAGCAAAGGCCGCGACGACAGCTTCGGCGCGCGCAATCTGTTCCGGCGTGGGTGTGAAGGCGGCGTTGATCGTCACCACTTGCGCAGGGTGGATGGCGAGCATGCCGCAAAACCCATCGCGGGCGCCGCGCGCGGCGTAAGCGGCAAGACCTTCACTGTCCTTGTAATTAGGATAGATGCCCTCGATCGCCGCCACACCGGCCGCCGCTGCTGCGAACAAGGCCAGGGCGCGTACCACCTCATAAGGCGGGGTGTAACGGCCATCCTCCAAACGCGAGGTCAGCGCGCCGATGGCAGCGGGCAAATCTTCTGCCCCCCAAGTCATGCCCACCAGGCGCGGCGTCACCCCGCCATATTCGCCCAATCTGAACAACGCCGCCGGGGTTTCGGTGACGATAGCCAGAATGCGCGTGCGGCCGGGCTCGATTTGGTTTCGCCGCTCGGCTTGATCGAGGGTCGCATCCAGAGCAGTGAGGCTGCGTGCGCCTTCGGCTTTGGGCAGCATGATGCCGTCCGGCCGCCCTGGCAGCACCGCAGCGATATCCGCCTCGGTGAGACCGGAAGAGAGCGCATTGACGCGCACGAAGATCTTCGCCCCACCGCGTGCCCGCAAGACTTCGGCTACGTCGGCGCGGGCTTTGGCTTTTGCCGCGGGCACGACGCTGTCTTCGAGATCCAGGATGATGGCATCGGCACCGCTGGCGAGCGCTTTGTCGACGCGCTGCGGCTGGTCTCCGGGAACGAATAACAGTGAACGCAATTTCATGCCGGCCTCCGCTGCAGCAGCACCGCGCGCAAGGCTTGGCAGACGATGTCATCGCGCTGATTCAGCATCTCATGGCGGAAGGTGACGATGCCGGCAGCGGGGCGCGAGCGGGACTCTTTCACCGTCACGACTTCGGTGCGGGCGCGCAGCGTGTCGCCGATGAAGACAGGCTTGGGCATCACCACCTTGTCATAACCGAGA
>JARLJI010000119.1 GCA_031291295.1 Rhodoferax sp.
GCCCCTGGCCAACACACGAAGCTCCCGCTCGGTGTGCTCGTCCAGTTCAATCGTCTTGGCAATCC
The DNA here is from genome assembly GCA_031291295.1 of Rhodoferax sp. Lineage (GTDB taxonomy): Bacteria > Pseudomonadota > Gammaproteobacteria > Burkholderiales > Burkholderiaceae_C > Rhodoferax_A. The sequence continues at coordinate 66 of JARLJI010000119.1, forward strand.
GCATCGCTCCAACCTCCTGATCGATTGGAGTGTGCCGACTTAAATAAGTTCTATTACTTCACGCGCACTACACTAGACGTTAGCGTCGAGGCTCAAACACACCCCTCTCTCCCACGATCAGATTTAGCGCACCTAACATTGGTCTGGCGATCTGGTCGTAAATTGCGACGGCAACAGAATTCGCGGTTTCTGCTTCCTCCGGAGTGCAAGCGACACCCCGATGAAGGATCCGATTGCGGTGACCTTGTAGAGCCTTTGCCTCTTCCATCAAGGTCTTAGCAGCTCCTTCACGTTGAATGTCGCCGAGCTTAATTTTTGTTAAGGTTTCGAACAATCGCGCCAGCAATTTCTCATAGGTCTCAATGGCAGTTTTCCGCTGGAAAAGTTGGTCAACGACAATTTCGGCCAAGGCTTCGTTATGAAATAGGCCATACACCACGGGACGAAGAAGAGTCTCCTTCAACAAAAGCTCGGCGGAGGATGCTGCAAACACCAGCGCAGGTGCGTACCGTTTTGCCACCAGCAAAGCTCTAGTTTCTTGGACCGCGTCAACTGCGGGTCGCATGACATCCGGATGTTGAATATAAAAAGACCGTAGCTTTTCAGCGGTGAATTCTTCAATCGCTTGTTGTTTGTGCTCAGGATAGAGCTCACTACCGATTCGCTCATAAAACTCGTCCATCGCAGCGTCGCGTTCATCGTAGCTCATAGCGGAAACTCCTAATTTCGATATGTCGCGGCAATCAAGTCCTTCAAGTGCTCAACACGAAGTCAAACAACGTCGATTCCCAAGATACTGATCCAAACGACTCGCAGCCAGTTGCAAGCCTTCCGGAGCAACGTGAGCATATCCGTCAATCCCCCTTAGAAAGGGCTGGAACCATTGAAACATGGACGAGAAGGCAATTCAGCCGCGAGTTCCCCCCCCTTCACTATCTGCGCATCCGACGCTGGCGTTGAGCTATATCAACTTGGGTGACGCCTTGGCGGTCAATACTGATCATTCATGATGACATTGGAGGCATCCCGCCATGGATATCAATGAAGCAATTTCCGGGCGCCGTTCGGTGCGCGATTACACGGCCCAAGCGGTTGACGAGCCAGCCATTCGTCGCCTGATCGACGCGGCTGTGAATGCACCGAATGCCGTTAACCAGCAGCCATGGACATTCACAGTGGTGCGCGATCAACGGTTGCTCGACCGCATCTCGCGTGACGCCAAATCCCACATGCTCGCGACCCTGCCCGCCGACGCAGCGTCCGGGCACTTCCGGTCGATGCTCGACGATCCGGCGTTCCAGATCTTCTATCACGCACCAGTGCTGATCCTGATTTCGGCGATCGCACAAGGTCCATGGATCGTCGAAGACTGCGCATTGGCGGCCGAGAACCTGATGCTTGCAGCTCACAGTGTCGGACTGGGCACCTGCTGGATCGGCTTTGCCCAGAGTTATCTCAATACACCAGTCGGGAAGAGCGCGCTCGGCTTACCTGCCGAATGGGTGTCCATTGCGCCCCTCATCGTGGGCCATCCGAAGGCCGTAGCAGCGCCCGTCCCCCGCAAAGTGCCAGAGATTCGCTGGGTTGGCTGACCGCCGACGCTGCCGGCAGCCCCCTACGTGCCCGCCCGCTCCAGCATCGCGTGCAGCAGCACATTGCAGCCGGCGGTGATGTGTTCGGGCTTGGCGTCTTCGATCTCGTTGTGGCTGATGCCATCTTTGCACGGGATGAAAATCATGCCGCTGGGCGCCAGCCTGGCCATGTAGACCGCATCGTGACCGGCGCCTGAGACCGCGGGCATGTTGGAGTAGCCCAGTTTTTTTGCAGCACGTGCGACGGCGTCGATGCAGTCGGCATGGAAGCCTTGCGCCGGGTAGCTGGACACCAGTTCAATCTGGATATTCAGGCCCGTGTCCTTGCCGAGTTTGGCCGCACAGGCCTTGACCTCCTCGGCCATCTGGTCCACCAGCGCGTCGGTGCTGTTGCGCAGGTCGATGGAGAACTTCACGCGGCCCGGAATCACGTTGCGGCTGTTGGGGTGCACGTGCACCATGCCCACGGTGCCGCGGCCATGCGGTGCGTGGCGCAGAGCGGCCGCCACCACTTCCTGCATCAGATGGGTGGCCACCTGCATGGCGTCCTTGCGCAGGGCCATGGGGGTGGGGCCGGCGTGCGCTTCCATGCCGGTGACGGTGCAGTCAAACCAGCGAATGCCCAGCACGCCTTGCACCACGCCGATGGTCTTGTCGTTGTCTTCCAGCACCGGGCCCTGCTCGATGTGGGTTTCGAAGTACGCGCCAATGGGATGATCGCCCGGCTCCTGTTCACCGATGTAGCCAATGCGCGCCAGTTCGTCCTTCACCGACTTGCCCTCGGTGTCCCGCGCGGCATACGCGTGCTCCAGCGTGAAGGCTTTGGCGAACACGCCCGAGCCCATCATGACCGGCACAAAGCGCGAGCCTTCCTCGTTGGTCCAGAAGGCGACTTCAATCGGGGCTTCGGTCTCGATGCCCTGATCGTTCAGGGTGCGCACCACTTCAAGCCCGGCCAGCACACCGTAGTTGCCGTCAAACTTGCCACCGGTCGGCTGGGTATCGATGTGGCTGCCGGTCACGATGGGTGGCAGGCTGTTGTTGCGCCCGGCGCGGCGCATGAAGCCGTTGCCGATCTTGTCGATGGTGACCGTCATGCCCGCTTCCCTGGCCCAGCGGATGACCAGGTCACGGCCCTGCTTGTCGAGGTCGGTGAGGGTCAGGCGGCACACGCCTCCTTTGGGGGTGGCGCCGATTTTCGCCAGCTCCATCAGCGATTGCCAAAGGCGATCCCCGTCGACGCGCAGCGCGTCCACGTTCCGGGTAGTTTGCAGGCTCATTGAATACTCCGTTGAAGACGATGATCAGGCGCGCTGATTGGCGACACCAATGAATGGGCTGAACGCGGGGCGATCGACATAGCGGCCGGCGCCCTCCACCGCGCGCAGCTCGCCGCGCTGGAACACGAGCTTGCCGGCCGCGAGCGTATGGCTCGGAATGCCACGCACGGTGCGTCCTTCGAAGACGTTGAAGCCGCCTTTCGCGAACTGTGTTTTGGCGGAGATGGTCCGTGTCCCTTCGGGGTCCCAGACGACCAGGTCGGCATCGGCGCCGACGGCAACGACCCCCTTGCGCGGGTACATATTGAAGATCTGCGCGGCGTTGGCCGACGTCACGCGAACGAATTCCGAGGGCGTCAGCCTCCCCGTGTTGACGCCGGCATCCCACACAACGGCCATGCGGTCTTCGACACCGCCGCAACCGTTCGGGATCTTCGTGAAGTCATCGCGCCCGGTGGCTTTTTGCTCGGCGCAGAACGTGCAGTGGTCGGTTGCCGTCGTGTGCAGGTTGCCGCCTTGCAGGCCCTGCCACAACGCAGCCTGGTGGTGCTTGCTGCGAAACGGCGGGCTCATCACGTGGGCGGCTGCAAACTCGAGGTCGCTGCTCTGGTAAACGCTGTCGTCAATCACCAGGTGGCCGGCCAGTGCTTCGCCGTACACGCGCTGGCCTTTGGCACGCGCACGCGTGATGGCTTCGAGCGACTCGGCACAGGAAACGTGCACGATGTAGACCGGCGTGTTCATGACGTTGGCGATGGCGATCGCGCGATTGGCAGCCTCGGCTTCTACAGCGGGCGGGCGCGACAACGGATGCGCCGCTGGGCCTGTGATGCCTTTTTGGAGAAGCTCCTGCTGGAGCTGGAATACAAGCTCGCCGTTTTCCGCGTGCACGGTCGGTATGGCCCCCAGTTCCAGCGCACGTGCGAAGCTTTTGATCAGGACTTCATCATTGGCCATGATGGCGTTCTTGTACGCCATGAAGTGTTTGAAGCTGTTGACACCGTGCTCGCGCACCAGCGTTCCCATATCGGCATGCACGCTCTCGTCCCACCAGGTCACGGCCACGTGGAAGGTGTAGTCGCCGGCGGATTTTTGCGCCCAGCCGCGCCAGGTGTGATATGCCTCGAGCAGCGACTGCTGCGGGTTCGGGATGACGAAATCCATGATCGTGGTCGTGCCGCCGGCCAGACCCGCCGCCGTGCCGGTAAAGAAATCATCGGCCGTGACGGTTCCCATGAAGGGCAATTGCATGTGCGTATGCGGGTCGATCCCGCCGGGCATCACGTACTGACCGCCGGCGTCGATCACTTGCGCATGGGCCGGCGCGTCGAGGTTCTCGCCGACGGCAACGATCTTGTCGCCATGGCAAAGAACATCGGCACGAAACGCGCGGTCTGCATTAACGACGGTGCCGCCGCGAACAATGGTTGTCATTGACTTCTCCTGGATGAGATTGATCCGCCCGCCTAGCGCTGCACTGGCAAGCTGATGACGGGCTGCACTTTGCCCTTCATCATCACGCCATACACGAGGGCGGAAATGGCGATTCCGACGAACCACGCGTAGGTGTAGATCGTCTTGAAGCCAGCCCCCACGTCGGGAAAGGCGGCGGGGAAGGCGGCATTCAGAAACCCGGGGATGTTGGGCAAGACGCCGACGACGAAAGCGGCGATCGCAGCATTGTTCCAGCCGTTGCCGTAGGAGTACTTGCCGTCATCGCGATACAACTGATCGACATCGAGTTCGGTCTTGCGGATCAGGTAGTAGTCGACGATCAGGATGCCGGCGATCGGTCCGAGCAGCGCGGAGTAACCGATCAGCCACGTGAAGATATAGCCCTGGGTCGATTCGAGCACCTTCCACGGCATCATCACGAGTGCGATCGAAGCCGTGATGTAGCCACCCACTTTGTACGAAATCTGTTTAGGCGCGAGCGAGGAGAAATCGTAGGCCGGCCCCACCAGATTGGCCGCCAGGTTCACGCTGACGGTATCGATGAGCAAGATGATCAGCGCGATCAGGACGGCGGCGCCGGTCATGCGGCTGGCCAGGTCGACGGGGTCCCAGATGGCCTTGCCGTAAAGAACGACGGTGCCCGAGGTGACGATCACGGCCAGCATCGCCAACAATCCCATCGGCACCGGAAGACCAATCGACTGGCCCAGCACCTGGTCGCGCTGCGTCTTGGCGAAGCGCGTGAAGTCGGGGATGTTGAGCGCCAGCGTGGCCCAAAAACCCACCATGGCCGTCAGCGAGGGCCAGAACACAACCCAGAACTGGCCCGCCTTTTTGCCGCCTTCGACAAATTGCGATGGCTGATCAAGCAACGGGCCAAAGCCGCCGACCTTGTTGTAGATCCAGCCGAGCAGGACAAAACAGATCAGGATTTTCAGCGGCGCGGTGTAGGTTTCGAGTTTGCGGATCGAATCCATCCCGTGCACGATGTACCAGAACTGGATGGCCCAGAACGCGAGGAAGCACACTACCTGGCCGCCATTGATGCCGAGCCCTGCGATCTTGTCGCCGCCGAGTGGATGGCCCAGCAGCACGCCGAGCAGGGTGTAGATCATCTCGCCGCCAAACCAGGTCTGGATACCGTACCAGCCACAGGCCACGATCGCGCGCATCAGGGCCGGCAATCGCGCGCCCGTGGTGCCGAACGAAGAGCGGGCCAGGACTGCGTAAGGGATGCCGAATTTCGTGCCGGCATGGCCGATCAGGAGCATCGGCAGCAGCACGATGGCATTCGCGAGAAAGACGGTCCAGACGGCCTGAGTGCCCGACATGCCGCTGTCGATCAGGCTGGCCGCCAGCGTGTAGGCGGGAATGCACATCACCATCCCGACCCAGAGCGAGGCAAAGTGATACCAGCGCCAGGTGCGCTGGGCTGCGGTGGTCGGTGCTAAATCTTCGTTCCAGAGCTGTGTATTGCTTGACATGTTATTACTCACAATGTGTCTCTCCATCAATTGAATGAAACGTTCGCTTCGTAGTGAACTGACGTTTTCCCCTCTGACTGTTGTTCTTCCTCTGTTTTTTTGCCCCCTGCTTTTTGGATCAGGCGCAAGCCGCACTCATCGGATTGTTGGGGTGCATGGTCCAATTGGCGTACTCGCCCGAAACCGGCTTGCCGGAACGCAGATCGATCTCCCCCGGCTTCAGGGTACGCATGGTGATGGTGTTGGGCACCGGGCAAATCGACACGCACAAATTGCACCCGACGCACTCGTCTTCCTTGATCTCAAAATGGCGCTTGCCGTCTTTGGTGGCGGTAATCGCCTGGTGGGACGTGTCTTCGCACACCACGTGGCAGCGGCCGCACTGGATGCAGGAATCCTGGTTGATCACTGCCTTTTCAATGTGATTCATGTTCAGGTTGCTCCAGCCCGTGACGCTGGGCACCGCCTTGCCAACCATGTCACCCACATTGGCGTATTCCCGTTCATCCATGAAATTGGACAGCCCATCGCAGAGGTCTTCGATAATCCTGAACCCGTAAACCATGGCGGCCGTGCACACCTGCACGGTTCCGCAACCCATGGCAATGAACTCCGCCGCATCGCGCCAGGTGGAAATGCCGCCGATACCCGAAATGGGCAGTCCGGCGGTTTGTGCATCGCGCGCGATCTCGGTCACCATGTTCAAGGCGATCGGTTTCACGGCCGTGCCGCAGTACCCACCGTGCGAGCCCTGTTTGCCCACGCTCGGAACCATGGTCATGGCGTCCAGGTCGACCCCCATGATGGAGTTGATGGTGTTGATCAACGACACCGCATCCGCGCCGCCCTGCTTTGCGGCTCGCGCCGGGAAGCGCACGTCGGTGATGTTGGGCGTCAGCTTCACGATCACCGGCAAACGGGTGTAGGTCTTGCACCAGCGCGCCACCATCTCAATGTATTCGGGCACCTGGCCAACCGAGGCGCCCATGCCGCGCTCGCTCATGCCATGGGGGCAGCCGAAGTTCAGCTCGATGCCATCGCAGCCCGTGTCTTCCACCCGGGGCAGAATTTGCTTCCATGCCGCCTCTTCGCAGGGCACCATGATCGACACGATCATGGCCCGGTCGGGCCATGCGCGCTTCACGCGCCTGATCTCATTCAGGTTGGTCTGCAAGGGCCGGTCGGAGATCAGCTCGATGTTGTTGAAGCCGATGACGCGCCGATCCCCGTTGAGAAGGGCCGAATAACGCGGACCATAAACGTTCACGACGTGGGGATCCTGCCCCACTGTTTTCCATACCACGCCGCCCCAGCCGGCCTCGAACGCCCGCACCACGTTGTATTCCTTGTCGGTGGGGGGCGCAGACGCCAGCCAGAAGGGGTTGGGACTCTTGATGCCTAAAAATTCGGTGTTCAGGTTTGCCATGTTGATGCTCCGTCGTCGCTATGGGTGGGACTTGTAGGGTTGTGCTGTGCTGAGGGCGGGCCGTCGGCTCAGGCGCTGAGCGCCGTGTGGATGGACTGGGCCGCCACTTTGCCGTGTTCGACCGCTTCAACGGTCAGGTCGCGTCCACCCAGCCGGCAGTCGCCACCCGCCCACACCTTGGCGTTTGAGGTGCGGCCTTCTTCGTCCGTGACAATCCGGCCTTGCCTGAGTTCCAGGGCGCAGCCCAGCGGCTGCGCAACAAAGCTTTGCCCAATCGCTTTCAAGACGACGTCGGCCTCCAGCGTAAAGAGCTCGCCCGTCTCCAGCAATTTGCCGCCCTGCGCCCTCGTGTAGCCAAATTGCAGGCCGGTGATGCGGCCGCTCTCGGCCAGCAGCGCTTTGGGCGTTGCCCAGTGACGGATATGAACCCCGTTCTTCTGCGCCCAGTCCTGCTCGTAACCCGAAGCCGACATATCGGCGGCACCCCGCCGGTAGACCATGGTGACGTTCTCCGCACCCAGTTTTTTGGACTGGACAGCCGCATCCACGGCCGTCATGCCACCGCCCACCACAACGACTTTGCGGCCCACGGGCACGGTGGAATAGGCACGTGCCTGGCGCAGTTCGGCGATGAACTCAACAGCGTTGCGCACGCCGGCCGCTGGGGGCTCTTCAATGCCGATGGCGTTGACCCCGGACAGGCCCAGCCCCAGAAATACGGCATCAAACTCACGCGTCAAGATATCCAGCTGAACGTCCGCTCCCAATCGGGTGTTGCTTCGCACTTCAATCCCGCCGATGGACAGCAGCCAGTCGATTTCCTTTTGAGCAAAACCGTTGGTGGTTTTGTAGGTGGCCAGGCCGTATTCATTGAGCCCGCCCAGTTTGGGGTTGGCATCCATCAGCACGACGTCGTGTCCCAGGCGCGCCAGGCCGTGCGCGCAGGCCAGTCCGGCCGGGCCAGCGCCCACCACGGCCACCTTGCGCCCCGTGGACGCGGCGCGTGTGAACAAGGGGGCGCCCGGCGTCTCGAAAAACTTGTCGGTGGCGTAGCGCTGCAACAGGCCGATCTCAACGGGTTTGTCTTCATTGGTATTGCGCACGCAGGCCTGCTCACACAACACTTCGGTCGGGCAAACGCGCGCGCACATGCCCCCCAGCGGGTTGGCGCTCAGAATGGCGTGGGCCGATCCACGGATGTTGTCGTCTGCGATACGGCGAATGAACCCGGGAATATCGATGCCTGTCGGACAGGCCGTCTGGCACGGCGCGTCAAAGCAGTAGTAGCACCGGTCGGCCTCAATCTTGGCTTGCGCCAGATTCAGCGAGGCGTGTGAATCACAAAAATTGTGACTGTATTGATCGCGGGGCAAGCGTGCCGGATGGACGCCGGGTGTGGAAGAATCAATCTGCATATTCAGCTTTCCAGGTGCAACGGGTTGATCAACGGGGAGTCCGGAAAAATTTGTTGATGGCGTATGTGATCGAGGAACTGATTAAGTGCAAAAATGCAAGTTTTACCAATTGGTAAAAACCCTCCCTGAACCATAAAAAAACAACCGGAAATCCGACATGAAAAAAGTGGCTGAAGCGAAAGCCGTGAAATACAACCCTGCCCGTGAGCGGCTGGAGCAGGACATACTTGCCGCCGCCAAGCGCCTGTTTGCCCAACGGGGCTTCGGAGGGGTGTCGCTGGACCACATTGCCCGCGAAGTGGGGGCCTCCAAACAAAACCTGCTGTACTACTTCCCCAGCAAGGAAGAGCTCTACCGGCGCGTCCTGCACGGCGTGCTGGATGTCTGGCTGTCGTACATGGACGCCATAAGCCAGCATCCGGACGATCCGGAACAGGCGCTGCGCGAGTACATCGCAGGGAAATTGCGGTTTTCCCGGGAGCACCCTGACGATTCACGCGTGTACGCGAACGAAGTGGTCTCGGGCGCGCCCATTTTTTTTGCGGAGATTGCCGAGCGCGTGATTCCTGCGCTGCAGGCCGACGTCGCCGTCTTCAACAAATGGGCCGAGCAAGGCCTGTGCCGCCCCGTAGACGGCAGGCACTTGATGATTTTGTTGTGGGCGTCGACGCAGGTGTACGCTGACTGGGCCAGTCAGATCAGCCTCGTGTTGGAAAAACCAGAGTTGGAACTCCAGGATTTTCAGGCGGCCGAATCCCTCATTGTCGACATGGTGCTGCGGACCGTTTTAATCGCCCCTGCGGCGCCCAGACCGGCGAAGCGGAGCGCGTCACGCAAGACGTGACGCGCTCCTTGCACGCCGTGATTTACCGGTTGGACGGGAAATTGAACACCGCGCCTTCACGCACACCGGCCGACGGCCAGCGCTGCGTGATGGTCTTGCGCTTGGTGTAGAAGCGCACGGCGTCGGGGCCGTAGGCACTCAGGTCACCAAACAGCGAGCGCTTCCAGCCGCCAAACGAGTGGTAGGCCACCGGCACCGGCAGCGGCACGTTGATGCCCACCATGCCGACCTCGATGTGGTCGCTGAAGTAGCGCGCCGCCTCGCCATCGCGCGTGAAGATGCAGGTACCGTTGCCGTACTCGTGGGCGTCGATCAGGTCCATGGCCTCCTGCAGCGTCTTCACGCGCACCACGCCGAGCACCGGGCCAAAAATTTCTTCCTGGTAAATGCGCATGCCGGGCTTCACGTTGTCGAACAGGCAGGCTCCCAGAAAGTAACCCTTCTCATGGCCGGCGACCTGCAGGCCGCGGCCGTCTACCACCAGCGTGGCGCCCTCCAGCACGCCCTGGTCCACATAGCCCTTCACCTTGTCGAAGTGCTGCTGCGTGACCAGCGGGCCCATGTGATTGGCGTTGTCGGTGCCCGGGCCGACCTTCATTTGCGCCATCTCGGCCTTCAGGCCGGCAATGACCGCATCGGCGGCCGCGTCGCCCACGGCCAGTACCAGCGGAATCGCCATGCAACGCTCGCCGCACGAGCCGAAGGCCGCGCCCATCAGCGCATTCACGGCATTGCCGATGTCGGCGTCGGGCATGACGATGGCGTGGTTCTTGGCGCCGCCCAGGGCCTGAACGCGCTTGCCGTGCGCGCAGCCGGTGGCGTAGATGGATTCGGCAATCGGGGTGGAGCCGACAAAGCTCACGGCCTTGACGCGCGGGTCGGTCAGCAGCGTGTCCACCGCCTCCTTGTCGCCGTTGACCACGTTGAGCACGCCCGGCGGCAGGCCGGCCTGCAGCGCCAGCTCGGCGATCCGCAGCACCGACGACGGGTCGCGCTCCGAGGGCTTGAGCACAAAGGTGTTGCCGCAGGCCACGGCCATGGGCCACATCCACAGCGGCACCATCGCGGGGAAGTTGAATGGCGTGATGCCGGCGCACACGCCGAGCGCCTGGAACTCGCTCCACGAGTCGATGGAAGGGCCCACGTTGCGGCTGTGCTCGCCCTTGAGCAGTTCGGGCGCATAGCCAGCGTATTCCACGTTCTCGATGCCGCGCTGCAGTTCGCCATGCGCGTCGGACAGCACCTTGCCGTGCTCGGCGGTGATGAGCGCGGCGATCTGATCGGCGTTTTCTTCCAGAAGGATCTTCAGGCGGCTCATGACGCGTGCGCGCTTGAGCGGCGGCGTGTTGCGCCAGGCCGGAAATGCCGCTTGCGCCGAGGCAATGGCCTGCTCCACGGTGGCCTTGCTGGCCAGCGCCACGCTCTTGTGCGACAGGCCGGTGGCCGGGTCGAACACCGGCTGGGTTCGCGCGGTGTCAAGGACGTGCTGGCCGTCAATGAAGTGGCCGATGGTGGCGGTAACGTTCTTCTCGTTCTGCATGGTGTTTTAAGTCAAAAGTGCCGCAAACGCATATGGGGTATGAGCTTGCCGCTATTAATAAGGGAGTGCCTGGTTCAGGCGGTTTCGGCCAGGGCGTCGCCCAGCGCGTTGATCAGCCGGTCGATCTCAGCCTTTTCGCTGATGAAGGGCGGTGCCAGCTGGATGGTGTCGCCGCCGTAGCGCACGTAGAAGCCCTTCTTCCAGCAGTTCATCGCAATCTCATACGGGCGGCGCGCGGGCTCGCCGGGCAGCGGCGCAATCGTGATGCCGGCGGCCAGACCGAAGTTGCGGATATCGGCCACGTGTTTCACGCCCTTCAGGCTGTGCACGGCGGCCTCGAAGTGAGGCGCCAGCGCCTTGACGCGGCCGACCATGTCTTCTTTCTGCAGGATGTCGAGCGCGGCGATGCCGGCAGCGCAGGCCACCGGGTGGGCCGAGTAGGTGTAGCCGTGCGGGAATTCGACCAGATACTCGGGTCCGCCGGCGGCCATGAAGGTGTCGTAGATCTCCTTCTTGGCGATCACCGCGCCCAGCGGCTGCGCGCCGTTGGTGACCTGCTTGGCGATGTTCATGATGTCGGGCGTGACGCCGAAGGCCTCGGCCCCGGTCATGGCGCCGGTGCGGCCAAAGCCGGTGATGACTTCGTCAAAGATCAAGAGGATGTTGTTCTGCGTGCAGATCTCGCGCAGGCGCTGCAGGTAGCCTGCGGGCGGAATCACCACGCCGGCCGAGCCCGAGAACGGCTCGACGATGACGGCCGCGATGTTGCTCGCATCGTGCAGCGCGATCACGTCGAGCAGCTTGTCGGCCAGCTCGGCCCCTAGGGGTGGCATGCCCTTGTGGAACGAGCCCATGGACGGCTGGGTGTGCGGGATGTGATCGGCTTCGACGCCCTGGCCAAAGAGCTTCCTGTTGGCGCCGATGCCGCCGACCGAGATGCCGCCGAAGTTCACGCCGTGGTAGCCCTTCTCGCGGCCGATCAGGCGCGTCTTGCTGGCCTGGCCCTTGGTGCGCCAGTAGGCGCGGGCCATCTTCAGCGAGGTGTCGGCCGCATCGGATCCCGAGTTGGTGAAGAACACATAGTCCAGGCCCCCGGGCGTCAGGTCCTTGATGCGGTTGGCCAGCTCGAACGAGCCCGGGTGGCCGAACTGGAAGGCCGGCGCGTAATCGAGCCTGGCGGCCTGGCGGCCGACGGCTTCGGCGATTTCACGGCGGCCGTGGCCCAGGCCCGTGCACCACAGGCCCGAGAGGCCGTCGAAGATCTTGCGCCCTTCGGCGTCGGTGAAATAGGCGCCGCTGGCCTCCACGATCATGCGCGGGTTGGCCTTGAACTGGCGGTTGGCCGTGTAGGGCATCCAGTGCGCCTCCAGCCAGGCCGCGTCCATGCGGGGCGCCGTCGCCGGTGTGGGTTCGTCAATGTGAGCGAAGGTCATGTGCTTTCTCCAGAGTGTGGAATCAAGGAGCCATTGGGCCCCCTCGCAAGAAGTTTTGCGAGCAAGTGAGTGCATTCTGGAGAGTTTTTTTAACCTCTAAAATGACGCAATATCAACGTTTACTTGAGGATTTATGCAAGTAATTCAGCCGGATGCCAAAAAGCGGGCCGTTTTGGGCCAGTTGAGCGACATGGACCTGCGGCTGCTGCAGGTGTTCAAGAGCGTGGTGGACTGCGGTGGCATGTCGGCGGCGGAGTTGGAGCTCAACATCGGCACCTCGACCGTCAGCCGCCATGTGAAGGATCTGGAAACCCGGCTCGGACTGGTGCTGTGCCGGCGCGGCCGGGCCGGCTTCGCGCTGACCGCCGAGGGCAAACGCGTGTACGACGAAACCCTGCGTCTGCTGGCCTCGGTCGAGGGCTTTCGCAACAGCATTGACGCCATCCATTCCCGCATGGGCGGACAGCTGGCGGTGGCGGTGTTTGACAAGACGGCCAGCAACCCGCAGGCCCGCATCGGCGAGGCGATCGCCCTGTTCACGGAGCTCGCGCCCGAGGTGAACCTGCAGATGCATGTGGCCTCGATCAATGCCATCGAGCGCGGCGTGATCGACGGCACCTACCAGGTGGGCATCATTCCCACCCACCGCAACTCGCTCAGTCTGCTGTACGCCAACCTTTTTGGCGAGACCATGCTGCTGTACTGCGGCGCGCGGCATCCGCTGTTTGGCGCCGGGCACGGCTCGCTCACCTGGGATGGCCTGCAGGCCTATCATTTCGCGGGCCTGGGCTACCACTCACCCAACATGGAGTTGAGTCACACCGCGCGCTTGCCGCGCAAGGCAACGGGGTTTGACCAGGAGTCGATCGCGACACTGATCCTGTCAGGTAAATTTCTTGGCTTCCTGCCAGACCACTACGCCGAGGCGTTCGAGCGGCGCGGGCAGATGCAGGCCGTGCGGCCTGCCCTGTTCCGCTACCCCTGTCATTTTGTGAGCCTGGTTCGGCGTTCCCCACAGCCCTCGCGGGCCGCACAGGCATTTCATGAGTGCCTGGTCAAAGCGCACGCCGGCACATAGCAGTCAGGGGGCGTGCAGCTCGCCGTCGGCAAGCACGGCATCGGGCCTGCACACGGCCTGCACACCAACTGGGCCAGGGTTCAGGCCGGAAAAGCGCGGGCCAGCACCGCCCCCACGTCGATGCTGCGCGTGTCGATGGCGCCCACCACGCGGCCGGCGCCCGGCGTGGCCAGGCGCGTGGCGACGAAGGCGTCGGCCACGGCTGCCGGCGCATGGCGGCGCAGCAGGCAGGCCTGGGCCGTGAGCACCAGACGCTGCACCAGCACGCGGCCCAGCACCTCCAGTTCATCGGGCGGCGTGGACAGCAGCGCACGCAGCGCCTGCAACTCGGCCAGGATGTGGGCATCGCCCGCAGCCGCGTCGGCCAGTTCCTGGAACAGCGCCAGTGCCGCGTCGGGCTCGCGCGAGAGGGCGCGCAGCACGTCCAGGCACATCACGTTGCCCGAGCCTTCCCAGATGGAGTTGACGGGCGACTCGCGGAACAGGCGCGCCGCGACGCTCGTCTCCACATAGCCGTTGCCGCCGAACACCTCCATGGCCTCGCCCGTGAGTTCCACGCCGCGCTTGCAGACCCAGAACTTGGCGGCCGGCGTCATCACGCGCTTCCAGGCGCGCTGCACCGGATCGTTGTCATGCTCGAAGGCCTCGGCCAGGCGCATAGCCAGCACCAGCGCGGCCTCGCTCTCCAGCGCCAGGTCGACCAGCACGGCGCGCATCAGCGGCTGCTCGGCCAGCACCTTGCCAAAGGCCTTGCGCCGGCGCGCGTAGCCCACGGCCTGCACCATGGCCTGGCGCAGGATGGCGGCACTGCCCAGCACGCAGTTCAGGCGCGTGTAGGTCGCCATCTCAATGATGGTGGGAATGCCGCGGCCCTCCTCGCCCATGAGGATGCCCCAGGCGTCCTCGAACTCGACCTCGCTGCTCGAATTGCTGCGGTTGCCCACCTTGTCTTTCAGGCGCTGCACATTCACGGCGTTCTTGCTGCCATCGGGGCGCCAGCGCGGCACAAAGAAGCAGGCGTGACCACCGCTCCCTGCGCCCTCGTTCGTGCGCGCCACCACCAGGTGCGCATCGCTCATGGGCGCCGAGAAGAACCATTTGTGCCCGCGCAGCAGGTACTCGCCACCGCGCCCGCCCGCGCCCAGGGGCGTGGCCAGCGTGGTGTTGGCGCGCACGTCCGAGCCGCCCTGCTTCTCGGTCATGCCCATGCCGAGCCAGATCGAGCGCTTTTGCGCCAGCGGCACGTCGCGCGCGTCGTAGTCGTTGCTGTAGAGCTGGTCCTTCAGTTGGGCCCACAACTGCGGCTCTTTCTGCAGCACCGGAATGCTCGCCGTGGTCATCGTCGCCGGGCACAGCGTGCCCTGCTCGACCTGCCCGTGCAGGTAAAACCCCGCTGCCCAGGCCGCCCAACGGCCCGCGCGCTCATCGCGCTGGGGCTGCGAGATCAGGCCCTGCCCGCGGTACAGCGCCATGAGCGCATGCCAGCTCGGGTGGAATTCCACCGCGTCGATGCGGCGCCCGCGTGCGTCGAAGCTGTGCAGTTCGGGATGGTGGCGGTTGGCCTCTTCAGCGAGGCGCCAGGTGTCAGCGGCGCCCAGGCGCTCGGCGTAGCCAGACAGCGACGGCACGGCCCAGCCGGCGCCCGCACGCTGCAGGGCTTCGCCGAGCGCGGGGTCGGCCGCGAGCAGGTTGTAGTCGGTCAGATCGTCGAACTGGTTGAAAACTTCGTGGGTGGTAGCAGCCATGGTGTTTGTCTCCGGTTGCGGGTTGGGCTCTTTGGGAGTGTAGGGAAAATGGCCTCGCGAGGTGACGCGCCGGGTTCAACGGGCAACTCCTTGATAATCGACGGCTGCCCGCAGTCCTGCGGGCCTATCCTGTTTGAGAAGAGCGTTCGTTCGATGCCGCAAGCAATCCCTCATGAATCCTGATGCCCACCAACTCTGGCGCGCGCCGCGCTGGGCCCTGGCGGTTCTGCTGGCGGTGCTGGGCATGCTGGGGCCGTTTTCGATCGACACCTACATCCCCGCGTTCTCCGGCATCGCACAGTCGCTGGGCGCGACGCCGGTCGAGATGCAGCAGACGCTGTCAGCCTACCTGTTCGGCTATGCCTTCATGAACCTGTTTCACGGCGCGCTGGCCGACAGCTTTGGCCGCCGCCCCGTGGTGCTGTGGGGCCTGGCCGCATTCACGCTCGCCTCGGTCGGTTGTGCACTGTCGCAAAGCATCGGGCACCTGGTTTTTTTCCGTGCCGTGCAGGGCCTGTCCACCGGGGCCGGCATCGTCGTCTCGCGCGCGGTCATTCGCGACATGTTCCCGCCCGCGCAGGCCCAGCAGGTCATGAGCCAGGTCACCATCTACTTTGGCGTGGCGCCGGCGATTGCGCCCATCGTGGGCGGCTGGCTGTTTGTGCACACCGGCTGGCACAGCATCTTCTGGTTCCTGGTCGCGGTGGGCGTCGTCCTCTGGATCGCCAATTTCAAGCTGCTGCCCGAGACGCTGCATGTCACCCAGCGTCAGCCGTTCAACGTCAGGCACCTGATGCGCGGCTACTGGCAGCTCGGCAGCAGCCCCAGCTTTTTACTGTTGGCGCTGGCCAGTGGCGTCCCGTTCAACGGCATGTTTTTGTATGTGCTGGCGGCGCCGGTCTTCCTCGGCACGCATCTGGCGCTCGCGCCCACCGAGTTCTTCTGGTTCTTTGTGCTCAACATCGGCGGCATCATGCTAGGGGCTTGGCTCAGCGGTCGCCTGGCCGGCAAGATCGCGCCCAAGCAGCAAATCCGCCATGGCTTCGTGATCATGCTGGTGATCGGGGTGATCAACCTCGTGGCCAACATGCTGTTCAAGGCCAACGCGTCCTGGGCCATTTTTCCGATCGCCGTGTTTGCGTTCGGCTGGGCCCTGATGGTGCCGGTGGTCACCCTGCTGGTGCTCGACCTGTACCCCGAGCGGCGCGGCATGGCGTCGTCGCTGCAGGCCTTCATCGGCTCGACCGCCAACGGTGTGGTGGCCGGCGTGATCGCGCCACTCGTGATGCACTCGACCGCGGCGCTGGCGGCGGCGTCACTCCTGATGATGTGCGTCGGGCTGGTGGCGTGGGTTTACCTGCACCACCGCTGGCCCGAGATTGGCAGAACCGCGGCGGATTGAGCCCCTTGCCATCCCGTACACCCCTTGTCATCCCGCGCACTCTCTCGTCATTCCCGCGCAGGCGGGAATCCACCCGCGCGGAACACTACGGTGGATTCCCGGTCGAGCCGGGAATGACAAATGGAGCCGGGAATGAAAAAAACGGAGCCGGAAATGACAGCCACGGCAGTATCAATCTCAAAACACCAACATTGCAAGCGCCCTCGATGCCCATTCCTACGATCCGCCCTTCCCGCTTCTACCCCCTGACCATCGCTGCCCTGTGTGCGCTGGCGCTTTATTGGCCCTCCGCCAGCCATGCGCAAGACAGCAGCACGTCGCCTGACGGGCTGAACCCCACCTCCACGACCTGGCGTCTGACTTCCGAGACCCTCAAGCTGCCCGGCGGAGAAAACATGGGCATGGTCGCAGGCGACCTGCTGTTCGACATGAACGAGCATCTGCGCCTGGGCGTGGGCTCCTACGGCGCGGTGCGCGGCGAGCGCGGCGGCTTCATCACGCTGGGCATCGCGGGCGAACTGCGCCAGCGGCTCAGTCCTTCGTGGATGAGCCATGCGGGACTGTTCGTGGGCGCGGGCGGCGGGCGCGGCGGCAGCTCGCTGGCGGGCGGCGGCCTGATGCTGCGCGGCGACGTGGGCCTGACCTACGAGAGCGCCGGCTATGGCAACTTCGGCTTCGGCGTAAGCCAGGTGCGCTTTCCGTCCGGCGTAATCCACAGCACGCAGCCTTACGTGCTGTACGAATATCCGTTCTACAGCCTGCTGGACCGCGGCTGGACGACGCCGGCAGGCAGCAGCGGCGCGGAGCCGGGCGGCATGGCAGCGCGGGCGCAAGAATTTTCAGTGGTGGCACGCAGCTACAACATCCCGTCCTCCGTGCGGCGCGAAGACGGACAGCCGCAGCACGGCAGCATGCAACTGCTGGGCGCCGAGTGGCTGTCTTATCTGGACGAGCGCTGGTTCCTCAAGCTGGAAGCCGAGGGCGCCATGGGTGGCCAGAGCAATGGCTACATGCAGATCCTGGCCGGCGCCGGCTACCGGCTGCCGCTCACGCGCAGCACCGCCCTCAAGCTCCACGCTGCAGCGGGTCCGGCGGGCGGCGGCGGTGTGGACACCGGCGGCGGCCTGCTGCTGGATGCCGGCGTTTCGCTGCAGCAAAACCTCACCGCGCGCACCGCACTGGAGTTGTCGCTCGACGACATCCGCGCGCCGAGCGGCAGCTTCAGCGCGCGCAGCGTGTCCCTCAAACTGACCCACCAGTTCGGCCTGCCCGGTGTCTCGTCGTCCGACTTCGTGCCGTGGAGCGCACTGGACGGGTTTGACGCCGAACACCTGCGCGTGCGCGCCGTGAGCCAGACCTACTTCAAGGCCGCCCCGCAGTGGCGCGCCAACCATGTGGACCAATCCGTGAGCAATCTGGGCGTGCAGCTCGACTACTTCGTCACCCCCAACTGGTATCTCACCGGCCAGGGCCTGGCCGCCTACGCGGGCAATGCCGGCGCCTATATGACGGGCCAAGTCGGTGCGGGCACGCATTGGCCCCTGTCAGAACGCTGGTTTTTCGAGGGCGAGGCGCTGGTCGGCGCGGCCGGCGGCGGCGGCCTGGCGGTGGGCGGCGGCCTGGTGGGCCAAGTCAACGCGGGGTTGGGCTACCGCCTGTCGAAGTCCCTGTCGCTGCTGGCAACCGCGGGGCGCATCAACGCGCTGCGGGGCGATTTCAAGGCGAATGTGGCGGGGCTGGCGCTGGCCTACCAGTTCACGGGGTTTGGGCAGAGGTGAGGCGGGAATCCATTACTCATCCACCCAGTTCTGCAGCCGCAACTGCGGCACCCGGGCGAATTCACGGGTATTGTTGGTGACCAGAATGACATTGGACGCCAGCGCATGGGCGGCGATCATGGTGTCAAGTGCGCCGATGGGCTGGCCGTGCCGCTCCAGACCGGCACGCAACTCACCGTAATGCCAGATCACCGAGGCGTCAAAAGGCAGGACTTCCAGCGGAGCCAGGAACATTTCCAGCGCCTCCCGGTTGCGAGCGGAACCGCTCTTGGCCACGCCAAAGGCCAACTCCGCGGCCGTAACACTCGAAATGCCGATTTGCCCCAAGCGTTCCTGCCTGAAGCGCGCCAGCACCGTCGCAGGCCGGGCGTTGATCACGTAGATGCAGATGTTGGTGTCGAGCATGTAACTGATCAAGACGCGATCTCCTCGCGCGCCTGCGTGGTGGGCTGTTCACGGGTGATCTGAAAACCCGGCTCGAAAGCATCCAGCGCCGCATCCAGCATGGCCCAAGGCTCGTTGATGGGCAGCAACAAGACACCGTTGCCGAAATGCCGCACGGCAACCTCCACTCCCTCGAAACGGTACTCTTTGGGCAAGCGAACCGCCTGGCTGCGCCCCGACTGAAAAAGACGTGCAGTGTCCATGACCTTCCCCCGAAAATTGATAGCTACCAATGATAGCCACCAAAATTCAAAAAAGCAAATCCAGGAAAACCCCTTTGCCAACCCCGCGCAGGCGGGAATCCAGGACTCAGGCCCGCCCCGTTACCCGGTAAGCCAGCAAGCCCACCCACTCATGCAGGGCAATCTGCCAGCGCCACAGGCTCTTGGCCAGTGAATATTCCGTCCACGGCGTGCGGGTGCCGGTGCGGTAGTCCACGGGGTACGGCGTCGCGTTCCAGCCCGCGGCGCGGAAGGCGGCCAGCGCGCGCGGCATGTGCCAGGCGGAGGTGACCAGCAGCCAGGGCCGGGTCTTGTCGACCCCCGGCAGGGCCGCGCTCAACACGGCGTTTTCGTAAGTGGTGCGCGAGGCCGACTCGAACTGCATGCGCTGTGCCGGCACGCCCATCTCCTCAAAAAACGCGCGGGCCTGCACCGCCTCTGGCTCGCCGGTAGTGTGCCAATCGCCCTCTCCGCCCGTGAACAGCAGGCGCAACAGCGAGTGCTGGCGCATCAGCACCACCGGCACCGTCATGCGCTCTGCCCCGTCATTGAGCGCCACCTGGCCGTTGCCCGCGGCGCGCACCCAGGCCGGCTCCAGCGCACCGCCCAGCACCACCACACCGGCGTAGCGCTGCCACTCGGGGGCCGCGGGTGCGGTGGCCCACGCCGGCGGCGGGTACTGCGCCTCCAGCCCGCGCAACAAGGCATCTGGCAGCGGCCACCAACCCAGCAAAAGCAGCAAAGCGAGCGAGGCCCAGCCCGGCCTCAAGCCCAGCGTGCGCCTGCGCGGCATGCACAGCAGGGCCACGGCGAACAGTGCTGCGACCCAGGCCAGCGGCTGGGTCGCGAAAGACAGGAGTTTGGAGGCGAGAAACATTCGGGTATTTCAGCACGGTATGTGAAGGGCGGCCGTTGCCGCGCGCACCCTCGTCGCTCCCGCGCCTCACTTGTCATTCCCGCGCAGGCGGGAATCCATACCTTCAGGCCCCCGACCGCTACAGAATCAATAGCTCATTGAGAACGACCAGTAAGGACTAGAGGCACTTTTCATACCTAACCCCGCCCATGCCCTCCGGGTTGCCACTCTACAAGCGCCAGCCCAGCAGGCGCTTGCAATTGATCAATCCTTACTTTATAGTAAGGCGTATTGGAGCCACGACTATGACGACTGCGACTGTAACCAGCAAGGGCCAAATCACGATTCCCGCTCAGGTTCGGGAAGCGTTGCATGTGGGCGCCGGAGATCGGGTGGAATTTGTAGAGGTTGAGCCCGGCCGGTACGAGTTCATTGCCGCAACGCGTTCGGTGACCGATCTCAAAGGCATGTTTGGCAAACCGGGTAAAGTTGTGTCGATCGAGGAAATGAATGCCACGATTTCAGCGCGTGGAGCGTCCGCCAGATGATTGGGCTCGATACCAATGTGCTCGTTCGCTACATCATGCAAGACGATGCCAGGCAATCGAAACTGGCGTCCCGGCTCATCGAATCATTGACGGTTGAGGAACCCGGTTTCTTTCCACTTGTCGCCGTTATCGAGCTGGTGTGGGTTTTGTCTTCATCCTTCGAGCTTGTGCGCGCCCAGGTCGTGTCGGCTCTGGAGGTCCTGCTGCAGACCAAGGAAATTCAAGTGGAGCGCGCCGAGGTGGTTTGGCGGGCGGTGCGAATTTACCGAGACAGTTCTGCCGATTTTGCGGATTGCCTGGTTGAACGATCGGCAGCCGCAGCAGGCTGTGCTTGCACCATGACGTTTGACCGCGGCGCGGCAAAGAACTGTTCGATGATGCTGATTCAGTAATTGAGGCGGCCTTTCTCATCCCAGCGCCTCCCTCTTCATCCCAGCGCCTCATCTGTCATTCCCGCGCAAGCGGGAATCCATGCCTTCTGCCCTGAATCGCTACAAAACCAATAGCAACCTGCGCAGACCCCACAAGGGCTGCGGTCGGCTTCAACTACTCACTCCCCCGATACCGAGCCGACAGCGGTCATTGGCGCAAAAACATGGGGTGACTTCTGGAAACCCTGCAACAGCTCACCGTAAACCACCAGCGTTTTATCAATCACGATGCGCTCGTCAAACTCTGCCAGCGCCCGCTGCCTGGCCGCCAACCCCAGTTGGCGGGCCCAAGCTGGATCCTGGTGCAGGCGCTCAATGGCAGCGGCCAGCGCACTCGCATCTTTCACGGGCACCAGCAAACCGTCCACTTCATTCGTCACCACTTCCCGGCAGCCGGGCACGTCAGTGGTGACCAGCGACAAGGCGCAGGCCGCCGCTTCGATCAGACTTTTGGGCAGCCCCTCGCGGTAGCTGGGCAGCACCGCGATGTGTGCACTGGCAAACAGCGCGGCCATGTCGCTCACCTGGCCCAGCAGCTCGATCAGGCCTTCAGCCGCCCAGCCGTCCAGCGTGGCCTGCGGAATGGCGGCCGGGTTGCCCGGGTCCGGCGCACCGGCCAGCAGGAAGCGAATCGGCAGGCCCTGCGCACGCAGTTGGCGGGCGGCGGCCACGTATTCGGCAATGCCCTTGTCCCACAGCAAACGCGCCGCCAGCACGACGCGGGTGGGCTCGCCCTGCCCCGTCGCCAGCCTGCCCGGCTGAAAGCGCGACAAATCCACGCCGGAACCCTTGACCAGACGCACCAGTTCCGGCCGCGCCAGTCCGGCTTGGGCAAAGGCGGCCATGTCGTCGTTGTTTTGCAAAATCAGCCGCGCGCCGCGGCCATTCAGCACCAGGCGCATCAGCCCGCGCACCACGGGCCGCAGCAGGCGCGCCTTGAGCGCGTTGTTGGTAAACACATAACCCATGCCCGCCACCGCATTGACCCGCGCCGGCACGCGCGCCAGCAGCGCCGAGATGGAGCCATACACCACGCATTTAATGGTGAAGTGGTGCGCCAGCGCCGGCCGCTCGCGCCGGTACAGCCGCCACAGGTGGCCCAGCACGCGCAACTCCTGCAGCGGATTCAGGCTCTTGCGGTCCATGGGCAGCGCCTGCCAGCGAAAGCCCAGCGCCTGCAGTCGCGGCCCGAATTCGCCAGGCGGCGAGATCAACAACACCTCGTGCCCCCGGCCCTGCAGCGCCTTGGCCAGCGACAGGCGAAAGTTGAACAAATACCAATCGGTATTGGCAAAGAGGATCACCTTCATGCAAATCTCAACCCGGCACCACTTGGGGAGCAGGATCGAGCCGCCGAACCTTCGGCTTTAAAAGCTTCGCCGCGCCCCAAACCAACACGCCGGCATTAAGCACCAGCACCAAGCCCAACGTTCCAAACAAAAACATTTGCAATGCCTTCAAGTAGGTAGCCATTGAGTTGGTCGCCAGCATCAACCAGCCGGGTTGAACACCCGCAACCAGCATCACCATCTGGCGCAGGCTCTTGGGAACCTTCAGGCTGCGCAGTCGGCTATCCCAACTGTCCACCTCCAGAAAGTTGGTCCCCTTGCGCCACAGCAAGACGGCATATTGCGACGGGGCATAACCCTCATAGGCGTCCGCATTAAAACCGTCGGTATCCGATATCAACCGTTTGAAAGCCAGCGCCTCGAACAAATTGGACTCGCGAATTGCATACTGATCCATCGGACGCCGGTTTCCGTTGAGGATTTGCGCGCGGTTAAAACTGTCCAGCCAATCCCACTTGCCCGTAGAGCGGTCCAGATACTCCACAGTCGTGTGGTTGAAGGTGCTGACTTCGCGCACCACCATTCCCAGATAGCGGGCATAAAAGATCCATGACTTGCTGAAGTCCGAGCAGCAACCCATGCCCCGCTCTACGTCAAAAACGGTGTGCCCCAGCGAATCGAGCCCGCAGATCTTGCCGTCGGATGTTCCCAGGTTCTGCGCAATGGCAATGGCAAGGGCCCGATCGCCCACACTTCCGCTGTCGCGCAGCGCCATCAAGCTTCTGGCCTTGTCCGGATTGAGGTAGGCCAGGTAACGGCTAGGGTCCTTTTCCCGCTTGAAGCCCTGCTCAATCCGCTGATTCAGCACCGCATCGTTCGGCACCTCCGCATCCGACAGGATTTCCGAAAAGAGAACGTCGCGCAAATACACTTTGTTGTCACCACTCAACGAGCCGAGCGTCAGTGCCGCGACCAAATCCAGCAACAGCACAAAAGCAGCCACCCAAGCCAACGCCGGCAATTTTTGAATATTCTTTTTCATATCAACTATTTTTGAAAATTCTTTTTACGCTTGCTCCAGCCACGCCTGGAACATCAGCACGGTCCACAAATGCGGCGCCCAGTTGCGCTGGCCGCTCAAATGCTCGGCCCACTTCTGCCGGATCGCCGCGGGGTGAAAGTAGCCTTCCTGCCGCAGGCGCTGCTCACCCAACAATTCTTCGGCCCAGCCGCGCAAGGGGCCGCGCAGCCAGTCATCCAGGGGAATGCCGAACCCCATCTTGGGCCGCTCGATCAATTCACGCGGCACGTGGCGGTACAGCACCTCGCGCAGCGGCCATTTGCCTACACCGTTGCGCAGCTTGCAGGCCAGCGGCAGGCTCCAGGCAAATTCGACCACGCGGTGATCCAGCAGGGGCACGCGGGTTTCCAGGCTCACGCCCATGGCGGCGCGGTCCACCTTGCACAAAATGTCGTCCGGCAGATAGCTCAACATGTCCAGCGCCATCATCTCGTGCACAAAATGGTCAGTAGCCGGCTGCCGGGCAGCATCGGTCAACACCGTGAGGGGCTCCGTTCCGCCAATGACGACAGCCGCTGGGTCGGTCCAGTGGCTGACCAGCAGGCGGTAAAGCTCGGCCGTACTGGCGGCGGCCATCACCCCTGCGCCCTTGTGCAGCTTGTCGCCGATGTTGGCTTGCTTCAGACTCTTGGGCAGCAATCCTTGGAGCGGCGTCAGCAGGCGATTCCACGCGGCAGGCGACAAACCCGTCAACGCACCGGCCACCGTACGGCGCACACCCACAGGCAGGCGTTGCAACTTGCTCCACAGCTGCTGGCCCAGCACGTAGCGGTTGTAGCCGCCAAACAGCTCATCCCCCGCGTCGCCACTGAGCGACACCGTCACATGTTGGCGCGCCATCTGGCTTACCAAAAACGTAGGGATTTGCGAACTGTCGGCAAACGGTTCGCAATACAGGCCGGGCAGCATGGGAATCACATCCAGCGCCTGCTGGGGCGATACATACAGCTCGGTATGGTCGGTACCCAAGTGGCGCGCTACCGCTTTGGCGTGCTCGGCCTCGTTGTAGCCCGCCTCGTTAAAACCAATGGTGAAGGTCTTGACGGGCTGGCCACCCTGCTCTTTGGCCACCGCCTGCATCAGCGCCACGATAGTGCTGGAATCGACCCCGCCCGACAAGAATGCGCCCAGCGGCACATCGGCCACCATTTGCTGGCGCACGGCGCTCTTGAGCAACGCTTCCAGCGCATCAACCGCCTGCGCAGGCGTCCCCGCAAACGGCCGCGCCAAGCCCTGTTCCACGACGCCCTTGCCGCTCCAATAGGTTTGCGGCCGGGGCGTGCGGTCAGCCAAAGACACCGTGAGCAAACAGCCCGGCGGCAGCTTGGCAATGCCCTCATAAATGCTGTGCGGCGCCGGAATATAGTTGTGCCGCAGCAGCAAACTCAGGGCACCCCGGTCGATCGGGGCGCGGAACGCCGGGTGTGCTTTCAGCGCCTTGAGCTCCGAGCCGAACAAGAACGCGGCGCCTTCTCCCGCGCCCTGCCAGCCGTAATACAACGGCTTTTCACCCAAACGGTCGCGCCCCAGGGTGAGCGTGCGCGTTTGCCTGCACCACACCGCAAATGCAAACATGCCAATGCACTTTTTGACCGTGGCCTCGATGCCCCAGGCGTCAAAGCCTGCCAACAGCGTTTCCGTATCCGAATGCCCGCGCCAAACGACCCCATTGCCCAACTGCTTGCGCAGATCGAGGTGGTTGTAGATCTCACCATTAAAGGCAATCACATAACGCCCACCGCCGGACGCCATTGGCTGGCGGCCGGCGGCCGACAGATCAACGATCGACAGACGGCGGTGACCTAATGCAATGCCTGCATGCGCATCAGCCCAGGCACCCGCATCATCTGGGCCACGGTACTCGATGGCCAGCGCCATACGGGAGGCGATAGCCTCCAGGCCGCTCAACTCTAGGCTGTTAACTGTCAAAAAACCTGTCAATCCGCACATACTCAGCCAATCACCCAGCAGCCACCGCTCTTATTGTTTCGGCCATCACAGGCAATGCGCTATCCAATGAATACAGCTGCTCGACCCTCCGCCGGGCAGCAATCCCAAAATTTTTCCGGAGCGCCGCGCCGTCCCTCAAGCGACGCAGGCTATCGAGCCAAGCCAAGGGGCTGCCGGCGAGCAAACCACAGGCGTCATTCACCACGTCCACATTGGCACCCACGGGTGACGCGATCACGGGAACACCACAAGCCATGTACTGGATCAGTTTGAACGCACATTTACCTTTGGCCCAATCATCATCAAACAATGGCATGACACCCACATCAAAGGTATTGATGGTGTCCACTTCGGTAGCCTCGCTCCATGGCATGTTCACCACATCGACGCCCGGGATGTCAGCACAACGACCACCGACCACTAAGAATCGGACCCGCCCCTCGCGGCCCATCTGCTCCAACGGTTGAACAAGTTCCGACAAATAGACCGACGTCGATGGCGAGCCGATCCACCCCACGGTGAACACGTCTTCACGAGTGCGGGGCTCAGGGGTATAGCGCGCTGTGTCCACCACTGTGGGCAGCCAATGCGTGGCCGGGTTCCATTTCTTGGCATAGTCCACCAGATAGTGGTTGCCAGCCATGACGGCCGCCGCCCTGGAGACTACTGGGTTGAATTTGTCCCTCAGCATGAAAGAGACCCTCTTGAATCGATCCAGCCTGTACTTGAGAAAAAAAGCATCGTCAAAATCGTAGATGTAGGGGATCTGCAGCAGTCGCGATTCGATAAACCCCGGCAACAGAGGAAACAATTCCGCATTCACAATCGCCAAATCGTATTTGCGTTGCGTGAGCAGTAACGCGGCGCGGTCAAGGTAGTCTCTGGCCAAATTCACTTTCGAGTACTTTTGGCCGGCAAAGCTTTTCTGGACGTAGTCGTCCCCCAGTAGTGCCTCAACTTCGAGATCAACGCCTTCCTCGCGCAATCCGGGCACATATTGCGTCAACCTGTAGCGTGTGCTGGCTGCCAGCGGCCCATATAGGGACAAACCCAATACCTTGATCGTCATTCAGAAATCGCTTGCTGAAAGACCCAGATTCGAGACATCAAGAGCAGTGAAAGGCTGTTGATAGTGCGTGGCAAAGAATGGGATCTGCTTCTTCAAAGGTAGCGGCCAAAGTGACTTTGAGAATTCGCGCATGGATGACTCCGGTCTGAAGGAGACGGTGCACCACGGCAACTGCCTCAATCCATCAACCGCGTAGCGGTCAAGCACAAACTGATCAACAAGCAAACTGATGCCAGGGCGCACCTTTCTGGATACCAGAAAACCGGCAGACGCCCCTTCCACTTCAAGCAACTGGATACGATACGCGTTGGTTGGGTGCCCCAGATATCTCCAATTAATATATTCCTCGGTGACAGAAAGACTCCACCGCTCAGCCCGCAGTGTCTGTGCGTTCAATGTGGGCAACATCGGCTGTAACTGCTTCACATCGTCCACATTGGAGGTACGTACCCCCTTGGCACGCAACGTGGGCACAACTAAACACGGCTTCAGCGAATTGTGAAAATGCATGCCCGCACGCTGCCAAGACTTCAACGCCATATCGTTGGGATGCCCCATCAGCACAGCATGTTCAGCGGTCACGAGATCTTTCGCGGAGGTGATCATGCGGCCAAAAATGTTCTTGCCATGGTGTCTGGGATGCACCAGCACATTGACAACGTAATAAGCCACCAGCCGGGCATCACACCTGACCAGATGTACCGGGATCATGGCCATGAAACCAATCCATTGATCCCCCTCAACGGCCTTGACCATTCGGGCGAGTCCATATGGATTTTTGGCATACAGCCATTCCACATAGACCTTGGACAACAATTTGTCGTCTGGCGGAAAGTAGCTACCAAACAGTGCGGCCAACTGATCGAACTGACTCATATCGAAGTCATCAATCGACACTTCGATGCTCACTGCGGCACCCCTATCTTGTAGTGTTCATTAGCTTCTGCCATCGTTAGATTGACAATATCGCCCGACTTCACAAGCTCGCCCGTATAACGCATGACCTCCTCAAATACCGTCGCCATTGCAGGCGCGGTGACCAAGTTATGCGGGTGGAACCACATATGCACGTAGCCGCCGCGTTCGGCTGCATTTCGCAGAAGCGACTTCCATCGCCTGACGGTCACTGAGACCGGAACCAGCGCCCTAACGCCTGACGGCCAGTTCAAGAAATGCCCGGCCGGTGATACGCACCAGCCCTCCCGCGCGCAAGGCTTGTCCACTACGCACTGGTCAAAGATATTCCATTCGTTCAGCAGCCCCAATACTCTGTTGCCAATGCCGCCCGGCTGGCTGGCCCGATAAGTCTCAAATCCATGGTTTTGGAAATGGCGCAAATGTCCAACCTGATTTCTCGGGAAAACAATAGTTCGGGGTTCATGGTCTAACTCCCGGAACAACCGGGACGCCAGCTCCAGTTCTAGCGCTACCGCCTCGGATGATGTCTGCGCCGACAAAGGCAGATGGGTCGTACCATGCCAGGCCATCTCGTGACCTGCGACGGACATGGATCGATACAAGGCTGCGCCGCTCCAGCCGTCAAGTGCACCTCTCTTGAGCGCAGGAAGTGCCCACGTAAACCAGGCCGGATTGAGCGCCGCCATTCGCTCGATGAAAGCTATGTTGTCACGAATTAAGTCCGCCTCAGCAGCAAAACAGGTGACAAAGGCGGCCGTAGCTTTCAGGTTATTTTGTCGGAGGATTCTCAAAATGGATTCGTAAGCACCATTGAGCGACACGTCAGTAATCAGGCCGGCGTTCACAACGTCACCCCTATCCGCCATGCCCCACAGCCCTTCACAATCGAGGGATAAGGTAAATCCGGGCATTCCAGTCTTTGTCATCAGTTCAGCCCGCAGTAGTCACCAAGGCGGCCGTCCTTGCTAAGCAAAAACACCTTCATACAGCGCGCCGCAGACCCAAGATACGCGGTAGATCACGCATCAACATGCCATAGGCTTTGAACGTATTGCGCACATCCCGAACACCACCACGCAACAGCGAAAACACCGTGCGGGTAATGAGTTCAACCACCAACGTCAAGCCCACCAAGGTCCACGCCTGCCAAGGGGTGAAGTGCTTGAACCCATACAACAGGCGGCTGCGCAGAGAATAAAACAGACGGTGCGCCTTCACCTGGCTCGAGGTACCCCCGCCGGCATGAAAAGCCCGCGCGTCGGCCAGATACATACTGCGCCAACCAGCCTGGCGGGCGCGAAAGGAAAAATCAAGGTCTTCCAAATAGACAAAGAAGCGCTCGTCGAAACCATGCAATGACTCAAACAAAGCACGCCGAACGAGAAAAAAGGCGCCTATGACGTGATCCACCTGGCGAGTTTGGGCATGGTCCCATTCGGCCATGAAGTGGCCCAGACGGGGAAAGAACCGATCCAGCCCCAGCGCATGTGCTGCAAAATCCGCGGTGGACGGAAAGCGGGAGCAACTGCGTGACACGTGTCCAGCCTCATCAAGTAGCTGTACGCCGCAAACGCCCACATTGGCGTGGACGGGGTCTTGCATGTAGGTCAAAGCCTTGGGCAAGGTGCCTGCATACAGCGCCGCATCGGGGTTAAGAAACAGCAAGTATTCGCTTTTGGCCTGCTGCGCGCCCAGGTTGCAGGCTTTGCCGAAGCCAAGATTGGCGCCCGTGCGGATCAGCTTGACATTGGGCAAACCTTCCACGCAAGCGTCTGAGCCATCGATGGAGCCATTGTCAATCACGATGGTTTGAAAAACCAAACCGGAGCCATATTGCGCAATGGAGGCAATGCAGGCATGCAGTTGGTCTCCCGCGTTCCAGTTGACGCAGATGATGTCAATCATTTTTTCGCACGGTGTTGGAAGACATTTTGTACTGACGGTGCACGCTTATACGCTCGCCCTGACTCAGCAGCCTTCGGCTTCGATCCATTGACCCACCTGCGAGGCCCGGAACTTGAAATCGCTTGCCAATTAGTTTTAAATTAATGATGGCATAGGGTATAAAAATAACCCACATATAATCAAATTTAGCAATGTACGGGTTCGTTGCTGAAGCAATAAAAAAAGAAATAAAGCCTGACAAAAAATAAAATTCAAAAGATGATCTACTTTTCATTTTTATGATATTTCTGAAATAAAAAGCAATAAAAATAATCCCTGTAGCGTAAAAAATAAAAGCAAACAACCCGTACTGAAAAATTGCAGCAACATAAAAGAGCTCGTACGCCCAAGGCGTTTCTTTTGATCTAATCACATCCGCTACTGCGCCGGCTCCTTTTCCAAAAAATGGAGCATCGAAAAATCCCCGTAAAAGCGCCCTGAATTGTTCAGCGCGAAGTATATTACTCTCGTTGTTGGTAAAATCAAAAATAGAGTTGATGGTGTCAGCATAATATTGAATTCCAATACTATCCACAATCAGGTACGCCGCCAAAAGAAAAATCATCGCGACGCACAGAAATTTCCATAGCTTGAAAGATCTTCGGGTTTGAAATTTGGCTTTCAAATTTCCTATTGTCAAAATGAATGCCATCATTGGCCCAGCCAGCATCGACACAAGCAGCCCACGGCGACCTGACAGTAATGCCACCATCAGCATCAAAACAATCAGCAAAAGAATATTTTTTTGGTTTGTTTTGAAGTTTCTAAAAATTAAATTTGATATGAAAAATGGCAACAGGAAAATAATTGATGAAACGTTTGGAAGCGTAAATTTGAAATACGACTCGGCATTATCAACGACAGCATCATCTGCATACAAATTACGCAAAAACTCCTGGAGAATATTGCCTGGATAAAATACGCTATACATAATATACGACAAATCCAAAATGACTATGAGCCACGCACTTATCAATAATATGTTATATAATGATTGTTCATGATCTTTTTTGTACAAAACTGAGCAGAGTGGCAAAATAAACGGATACACAACCATTACAGTTAGCACTCGTATGGCGCCCGGATTTCCAGCCAATTCTCCATAAATTGACCAAATCATGCCAACCAAAGAGAACAAACAGGAGTAAAAGTAGAGGGCCCCTGAAAATTTAAGTTTATTGGAAATCAACAAACCAAAAATAGCAAAAAAAACAACTCCCAGAATCGACGCTTTAATAGGTTGCAGAACCGTTGGCAACACAATTGAAAGAACCAAGAGCACCGAGAGGGCCGAAAGCGCGATCTTGGAAAAAAGCTTCGGGTAATTTTCCACAGTTTCTAAATCAGCTTAGAGTTTTCGGCCATTTTTGTGGCTTCCATCGTTTTTATGTATTAACTCTTCGATGCCAAAAATATATATTGACTCGCAAGAAATTCAGAGAAAATCCCCAGCGTAATTGCATTCAATTTTCCATTATTTAAACTCAAATTAAGACTTGTCGGTTTTATCATCTCAATATTTAACGAGGCGCTTTTCAATAATTCTGCTGCAGAGAATTTGGTAAAAAATCGCAAATGTGTTTTATCCAGGACTCCTCGTTCCACATATGTAAAACGACCACCAAATAACAACGGAAGCACAAGCGCAAAATGTCTGGCGTTGGGTAGAGAGATGATTATTTTTCCGCCACCTTCCAAACATTCATCCTTCAGGCGCTTCAAGAAGCTCCAGGGGTCAACCAGATGTTCCAGCACATCCAGCAACAAAATCAAATCAAACTTCCCAATATTTTCTGGCAATTGGGTTTTTTCAACGTCTAAACAGTAAACCTTGTCAACTCTGCTCAGTGCCTCATTCGCCGCATCTTTGAACAACTCTATCCCTACGGTTTCCTCGCAAAAGCTCTTGCTCTTGAGCATTTCGAGGGTTTGACCTGATCCGCAACCAACTTCAAGAACGCGTTTTGAAAACTTTGGCATCAAATCCAGTATTTCATGTCGCGCAGCAGAGAAATAGTCTTGTTGTTTTAAATCGTAAAGGTTCACAGGCAATTCCTTAACTTCTACTCAGTATCTTCAGAAAAATGGCATCGAAAACTGCTCGACCTACCCATGCCCATGCAGCCCCTTCAATGCCATATTGATTCAACAAGATAACAAGGGCTCCAATAAAAATAGGTAGCTCAATGAGGTGTAGTTTCGCGGTTAGATCAGATCGCCCCTTGGCGTGAAGTAGTGCGTAATACATCGTTCCGATGGCGTTGGCAAAAACCCCAAGGCACAATATTTGCCCCACCACGATTGATTCCGGCTGAAGATTGGTTTTTATCCACAGCGGCAACAACATAGGCAGCAGAAGCGCCAGCAATGCACATACCACAAGCATCATTGCAGCCACTGCCAAAAGCCAGCGTCGAAAATAAGCCTGCCACCTGTCCGGCTGCTCGTGCATCAACCGGCTCAGAGTGGGAAAGATGACGGATGAGACAGCTCCCACCAATATCAGGCTCTGCACCACGACCTCGTAAGGCAGCACATAAATCGTAACCATGGCCGCGGACAGAACCGATGCGACCATAAAGCGGTCGGCCTGTGTCAGGATCGGGCCGACCACACTGCTCACGGTAATCCAGCCTCCAAAAGAGAAGAGGGACCTGGCTATTGGTGGGGAATAAATGCCTTTGCGCTGGATGCCTGGCTGCTCGTCAAAACACATGTAGGCAAGACGCCGGTAGATCATCAGCGCCAGCAGACGACTCACCACTAGCGTTGCCACGAGCCACGGCAGTTGGGTGGTGTACAGCGTCACAAGATAGGGGCCACCAAAGTTGACAATACCCAGGCCCACACGCACCAGACTGATGCCCTTGAAATTGAGGTAAGCCTCGTTCAGACCGCGAAAGGTCGCGCTCATGGCTTGGGCAGGAAGGGCAATGGCCAACAGCAGCATCGCGTTCCTGATTTCAGCAGGGGAAGTAGCTTTTGCACCGATCCACGCGCTGACGCCGACAAACGCGACCAATGTAATGGCGACGCCCCCGACGAGCCCTGCGATGAGTGTGATACGCCTGGCAGTGGCCAATGCGTCGGGGATGACCGACACGTTCCCATCACCACGCAGGCGAGCGACCATCTGGGTCAAAGCGCGGCCAATGCCCAGATCGAGAGCCCCCGCGTAGCCGATCAATCCCCACGCCAGGGCCAGCAAGCCGAATCGCTCGTTGCCCAGCTTGGCTATCAGGTGCGGTACGGTAACGGCGGCCACCAGCAACGGTAATGACAACCCTGCCAGGTTCCATCCAATATGGGATAGCCGCATCGTCAATCTATCGTTGGAAAACTCAGTGGATGTCTTGTCCCCGAGTTCCTCACACCATCAGTGCATACCGCCGCACAGGCGCGACGGCGCGCGCCGCCAGAGATACGACGCCCGGGTGTGACACCGGCTTCAAACATTTGCAACATACCAAGGCATCGCCAACTCCAGCCCCTCGCCAATGCGCTGCGTGGGCGCGTAGCCCAGCAAGCGCCGGGCCTTGCCGATGTCGGCCAGGCTGTGGCGCACATCGCCAGCGCGAAAGTCGCGGTGCACGGGCTTTGCGCCCTGCAGGTGCGGGTAGCGCGGCAGCAGGTGGCGGTGCAGTTGGGCATACAAGTCGTTGAGCGTGGTGCGCTCGCCCACGGCGACGTTGTAGACCTGGTTCACGGGGGATGGGGAGCCCTCACCCCTGCCCTCTCCCAGAGGGAGAGGGGGGTCGCTCGCGGTGGCGGCGAGCAGGTTCGCCTGCACGACGTTGTCGATAAAGCAGAAGTCGCGGCTGGTTTCGCCGTCGCCATTGATGTACACGGGCTCGCCCTGGATCAGGCTGGCGATCCACTTGGGGATGACGGCGGCGTAGGCGCCCTCCGGGTCTTGCCGGGGGCCAAAGACGTTGAAGTAGCGCAGGCCGATGCTTGGCAGGCCGTAGTTGCGCGCAAACACGTCGGCATACAGCTCGTTCACATATTTAGTGACTGCGTAGGGGCTCAAGGGCTTGCCGATAACGTCTTCCACCTTGGGCAGGCCGGGGTGGTCGCCGTAGGTGGAACTGCTGGCGGCGTAGACAAAGCGCTTGACCCGGGCGTCGCGGGCGGCCACCAGCATGTTGAGGAAGCCGGTGATGTTGGTGGCGTTGGTGGTGAGGGGGTCTGCGATAGAGGGGGGGACGCTGCCGAGGGCGGCTTGGTGGAGGACGTAGTCAACGGGGTGGTTGGGTGGGAGTGGATTCCCGCCTTCGCGGGAATGACAAGACGCAGGGGAATGACAAGAGGCGCTGGAATGACCGTAGGTCATGGCTTGCTGGCAGTCGGCCGGGTTGCGGATGTCGCCTTCGATGAAGTGAAAGTGGGTCCATTGGGCGGGGGTGACCAATGCTTGCACTTCGTCCAGGTTGCGCTGGTGGCCGGTGGCAAAGTTGTCCAGGCCGACCACGCGCTGGTTCAGCTTGAGCAGGGTCTCCAGCAGGTTAGAGCCGATGAAGCCGGCCACGCCGGTGATGAGCCAGGTGGCAGGCTCTTGGGCGAGGCGGGTTTGGAGTTGCTGGTAGGCGGTCATTTTTACTATGTTTTTAATAGCTACTTGTGAACGACTGATATGGGCTATAGGCACTTTTCATCAGGATTCCTTGGACTGCAGCGTGGCAGCGCCAAAGCCCCAGCGGAATTGCGTAAGCCGGGCGTAGGCCGCCGCATACAGCAGCACACACGCGGCAAAGCCCAGCACCAAGGCCGGCGTATGGGTGGGCCAGCGCACCGCGATAAGGGCTGGCACCAGTGCGGCGCCCCACATGATGGCGCCGGTGGCCGAGTTGCGCACCAGGTTGCTGGCGTGTGGCAACAGCACCCGCACCACGCGGCGATTGACCAGGCTGTGCAGGTGCAGGCGGTCGGCGTCGCCCGGGCTGGAGCCGCGCCGGCGGCGGCGCGCAATGCTGAAGAACACCTCCAGAATCGGGAAGCCGCACACCAGCATGGGCGCCCAGGCCGACACCTCTTCGTGGCGAGCCAGCAGCAGCACGGCCAGCCAGGCCAGCGCAAAACCCACGAAGTAGGCGCCACCATCACCCAAAAAGATCTTGCCCAACGGCCAGTTGATCAGCGCAAAGCCCAGCATCGCGCCAGCCACGATGAGACTGGTGCGGGCCAGGTCGGCATCGCCCAGCGCGGTGGCCATGAAGCCAAAGCTGGTGAGGATGATGATGACGGTGCCGGCGGCCAGGCCGTTGAAGCCGTCGATGATGTTGATGGCGTTGGCCACACCGCCCACGGCAAAGGCCGTGAAGACGACTGACACCACCGTGAACTCCAGCAGCCAGTCCAGCCCGACCAGATTGGCATCGGTGATGGACAGGCCGGTGATGGCCCAGCCCAGCACACCGCAGGCCATGGTGGCCAACAGGCGGGCGCGCACGCTGACCTGCTTGGTCAGGTCTTCCACGATGCCAAACACAAAGGCCGGGGTGCCCGCCAGCAGCAGCGGCCCCAACAGGTTTTGACGGCTGGGGTGAGCCAGCAGGTAGCCTGCCAGCAGACCCGCCACGATGGCGATGCCGCCCACGCGCGGCGTTGGATGCGTATGGAACTTTTGCACGCCATCGGTGCCGTCCATGCTCAGGTGGCCATGCCAGTGCTGGGTGAGCACCAGCAGCAAGGCCGCCAGCAAGGCAACGGCGCCGGCCGTCAGGGCTGGCCAGGGAAGAAGGCTGATGAAATTTTGCATGGTACAGAGGTGGGGGTGGATTCCCGCCTGCGCGGGAATGACAGTGGCGCGCGGGAATGACAGTGGCGCGCGGGAATGACGATGGCACGCGGGAACGACAGTGGTTTCAGGCTCTTTTGGCTGCCTTGGCGAACGAAGCGCGTATCTGGGCCAGCTTCTCGGCGGATTCGGGGTCCTGGCTGGCGTTGCGCCAGGCGTTGCGCAGGAACACGAACAAAAGCAAGGCCAAAGCAGTTGCCATGGTAGTGCCAACGGCAATCAGCGCCTTCTTGGGCTTTGACTTTTTCTCGGGCGGCTGGGCGGCATCGACCACCTGGATGATGGCGCCTTCGCGGCTTTCGTCCACTCGGGCAATTTCGTACTGTTTGGAAAACAGTTCGAACAGGGTTTCCTGGTACTTGAAGTTGCGGAATTTGGCGATGTAGTCGCTGTCGCTGCCGGCCGGCGCGGGCTCCTGCTTTTCGGACTGGGTCAGTTGGCTGCGCAGGGCTTCCAGCTCGGTCTGGGCCTGCCTGAAGTCGGGCGCCGATTCGGCCAGGTAGCCGCGCATGCTGGCCAGCTTGACCTGCTGCGCGGTGATGGCGGCCTGCAGCCGGGCCAGGCCTTCTACCGCGGACTGCGGGTTGGCCTTGAGCGTGTCGGTGCTGACGCCGCTGGCCTTGAGGGCCTGCTCGGCCTGAATCAAATTATCTTTGGTGGTGTTGAGTTGCTTTTCAAAAAACACGCGGCGTTGCTGGGCCTCGGTGACGGCCAGGCGATTCAGCAACGTGCCCAGCTCCTGCACGTAGCCGTTCGCCAGGTTGGCGGCAAATTGAGGGTCGTGGTCGTCCACCTCGATAGTGATCAGGCCGTCCTTGCCGCTGCTGATGTTCGATTTCTTGTCGAGGTCCTTGCGGGCGTCTTCCTTGAACTTGTCGTCGTAGCGGGCCATGAGCTTGAAACGGTCCACCAGTGCGTCCTGCACGCTGCGGCTTTGCAGGAAGGCCACGTACTGGTCGGCCGGGTTCTTCAGGCCCGTGGCCGCACTCGCCAGGCCGCCGAGCGCACCCAGGCTTTGCAGCAGGCCGGCCGCGGCGCTCTGCTGCTGCTGCGGTGGCATGAACTTGGTGCTGGCGGTGAAGGTGGGTGTGATGAGGAAGCAGATGGCCAGTGCCAGCAGGCCGGCGGCCAGGGGCCAGATGACGAGCAGGCGCAGGTTGTCGGCGATGACCTGCAGCAGGTCGAGCAGGCTGATTTCGTCTTCTTCTTCGAATGACGAGTCGTACGCGATGGGGGGGGATTGCTCGGTCATGGCTCAAAACCCCTTAATGACCTTGATGGCGGCGACGCCCAGGCCGAAGTTGGAGAAGATCTGGGTCCAGTCCTTGAGGGCGCGGGTGATGAAGTTGTAGCGGGACTCGCGGTCGATCTGGGCGGGCACCACCAGGGTGTCGCCGGGCATCATGTCGAGCGACTCGAAGCCGCCGCCAAAGAAGCCGCTGCGGTCGCGCCGCGCGATGATGGTGCCGTCGGCGCGCAGCACAAAGGCCTGGTCGGGCTCGGCGTCTTCGGTCAGGCCGGCGGACTTGATGACGTCGCCCACGGTCTTTCCGCGCTTGTAGATGAACACGTTTTCGTTGTTGACCGAGCCGAACGCGGACACGAAGCTGGGTACGGAGGGGACCAGGATGCGGTCGCCGTCTTCGAGCGGCAGGGGCGGCAAGGCAGCCAGGGACGTGCCCTTCGGGTCCAGTTCCAGCGCGACGCGGCCGTTGCTCTTGAACGACTTGAGGCGCTCGAGCTGGCTTTTCATCTGCTGTTGCTGCTGTTGCTGCTGCAGCTGAACCTGCGCCGCGCGGTCCGCGCTGACGTTGGCATTGGCGGCAAGGGTGGTGAGCTGGCTTTGCTGCTGGGCCTCGAGCTTGCGGATCAGCATGTCCAGGTTTTCCTGCTGGTGCCGGCGCACCGATTCGCGGTCGAGCTCGGTGCCGAACACATAGGCTTGCGGCGTGAGACCGCCGATGCGCTGCAGCAGCTGGGGCAGCGTCTCGCCGGGAGCGGCCTGGTACACGCCGGGGGCGCCGACCTCGCCTTCCACGCGCACCAGGCGGGTTTGCCGCTCCACGGGCAGACGCAGGTCGTTCTGGCTCAGGATGGTGACCACGTCGCCGGGCTGCAGCGGCAGGTTGTTGGCCTCGTCGTGCTGTAGCACCACTTTGCCGAGGTTGAAGGGGATGAGTTCGGTGCGCAGCTGGCTGCGGTCGAGCCGCTCGATGACGGCGTAGTCCCAGTTGATCTGGTCGGCCATGCCGCGCACGCGACTCGTGACGCTGGCGCCGGCCGCAGCCGCCGACTCGGCGTTTTGCACCAGCAGGTTCTTGCGCTTGTAGTAGTCGGGCGTGATGAGGGCGTCGCGCTCGGGAATGAGGTCGCGAATTTTCATGCCCGCGAACCAGGGGTAGCGCAGCGGCGCGGCCACGGTGCCCTGCAGGGTCACGGCGTTGGCAAAGGCGGGACTGATGTTCAACAGCGTGAGCACGTCGCCGTCGCGCAGGGGTTGCTGCAGGCCCTGGGCGTCAAGCGCCAGGTCTTGCACCTGGCGCGGCGGATTTTTTTCGGGGGCGATGCGTTCAATCAAGGCCTTGCGGGCGCTGGCCAGCGCGGGCACGCCGCCGCCCAGGTTGAGGATGTCGCCCACGCTGGTGGCGCTGGTCTTGAGTTCGTAGATGGCCTGGTGATCAAACGCACCGGTGACCGCCACTTGAGGGCCGACCGGAGGAATCACAATGACGTCGCCGGGCAGCAGGGGCACGTCGCGGCTCTTGTCGCCGCGGGCAATGAAGTCGTACAGGTCGATCGTGGTGATGGTCTTGCCCCCGCGCTTGAGCTGGATGTTGCGCATGGAGCCGTTGGCCGTGGGGCCGCCGCTGGCAAACAGGGCGTTGACCAGGGTGCTGAGGCTGGAGAGCTGCACGGTGCCCGGCTGCTCGGCCTGGCCCACCACGTAGACCTGGATGCTGCGCAGGCGGCCCAAGTTGGCGTTGACGCTGAAGTTGGTGAACACCTTGCCCAGGTGGTTGCGCAGCACGCCCTCCAACTCGCGCACCGGCACGCCGGCCAACGTGACCACGCCGGCCTTGGGCAGACTGACCTGGCCGTTGCGGTCGATGGTGAGGGTGCCGTCGAAGTCCACCACGCCCCAGATTTGCAGCTTGACCTCGTCGCCGGGGCCGAGCACGTAGTCGGCTGGCGCGGGGGCGCCGCCGTCGGGCACGTAGGCTTGCGGGTTTTCGAACAGGTCGCGGCCGTACACGGGCAGCAGCTTGCCGGTGGCTTCCTGCACGAAGCGCTGGAACTGGCTGGGTGCGGAGGGCCTGGCCGGTCGGGCCGGGGCAGCCTGGCGCGATGCCTCGGGTGCGGCGGCTTCGGAGCCGGGCATGGATGCGCGCGGGAGGCTGGACTTGACGCCGGCCAAGGGCGCGGGGCTGGCCGCCCGGGTCAGATCGGCCGGCGTGGCTGACGTCATGTAGGGCGTTGCCACGCTTGTGCTGGTTGGAGCGCCGAGGCTGCCGGCATCGGCTGAAGTGGCCGCACTGGTGCCGACGGAGTTGGCTAACTGGGCCTGGGCGGCCAGGCTCAGGCCGGCGGCGGCCACTGACAAAAGCAGACGAGCCAGGGGTCGGTGTGAATTCGGGAAGTGAAACAGCATCGGGGACCTAAAACGGCAAGGCCGTGGCATGGCAGACACGGTGAAGATGAATGGAGGTGCAGGTCATGGAGTGCATGCGCCGGCTTAGCCGGCGGCCACCAGGCTGGAGGAGGCGCCGAACCGGCGGTCGCGACCCGCATACCATTCGAGCGCCTGGTCCAGCGCCTCGGGCGTGAAGTCGGGCCACAGGGCATCGGAAAAATACAGTTCGGTGTAGGCCATTTGCCAAAGCATGAAGTTGCTGATGCGCGATTCGCCGCCGGTGCGGATCAAGAGGTCGGGGTCGGGCGCGTAGGCGGTGCTCAAGTGGCTGCGCAGGCTTTCGTCGCTGGCGGCGTCGACCGGCTCGCCCGGGTGCGCCGCCAGCCACGCCTTCACGGCCTGCAGCATGTCCCAGCGGCCGCCGTAGTTGGCGGCAATGGTGAGCGTGATCTTTTGGTTGCCGGCGGTCATGGCCTGCACATTGGTCATCAGTTTTTGCAGGCGTGCATCAAAGCCGCTGATGTCGCCAATGACCTTGAGGCGCACGCCCTTGGCGTGCATGTCGCTGGCTTCTTTTTGCAGGTAAAGCAGGAACAGACCCATGAGGCTGGACACCTCGTCGGCCGGACGCTTCCAGTTTTCGGTGCTGAAGGCGAACAGCGTGATGAAACGGATGCCGCGATCGGAGCACGCCTCCACCAGGCTGCGCACGCGCTTGGCCCCGCTGGCATGGCCGATAGCCTTGGGCAGGCCGCGCTGGCGCGCCCAGCGGCGGTTGCCATCCATGATGATCGCCACATGCTGTGGCAGGTCGGCGGTGGCCGATGGTTGAAGTGTTGACATGAATGCTTTTTGTTGTTTCAAACGGCAGCGCGCAGGCTACCGCAGTGTTTTGCGCCTATTTGCGCAAAACACCACCCTTTTCTTCCCTGCCAGCGCCCGACCTTTTAGTCGTCAGGCCAGCTCGAGCTGGCCATGATCAACATGGACCAGTTGCTGCTGGCCCAGCAACTCCAGCAGCACGGCAACGCGCTTGCTCGAGACCGACTTGACCAGGCCTTCAAGGCCATTCAGCGCAGAATTCCTGAAACGCACCTGCTTGCCGGGCCGCAATGGGCTTAACTCGGCAAGGTCGGCTGCGTTTCTTTGATTTTCAAACGCTTGTATGACACGCAATGTGTCGGTTTTAACAACGGCTGGCCCAACCCCAAAACTCACAATGGATGCCACTCCACGCGTTGAACGCGCGGATGAAATCGACTGGGTGGCGTCTGCCGGCCTGAAAAAAACATAACGGGCAAACATCGGCTCAAAACCGATTTGCCCGCCAGCCGGCACCTTCTTGAAGTTTTTGTACAGCGGCAGATAGGCGTGAAAGCCCTGCTGCTGCAAATTAAGCAGCGCGACGTTTTCTTGCTTGGGTTTGGTGTAGGCCAGATACCAGCCGTTACTGTCTGCCGCGCTCCCTGCCTCGAAACTCATTAACCGATCCGTCCCTTGCTGGTTGCCAGGTTGCTCTTGCCACCAGCATCTTTTTCTCGTCCAGCCACACCAAATTGGTGCAACCACAACGTTAAATTTTAGCAGTAACGAATTGCATCCATGCAGACAAGGGTTATTGGCCAGATCTCCAACGAGGTGGTTTGCAAATTTTTCGGCAATTTATCACCAACTTAGATGATGAATGTCGTCAAATGATGACAAATTTCGCCCGATCCTGACCCTGGATCCACTTCGGCGGCTTGCCGCGGCCGGTCCAGGTCTCTCCGGTGGTGGGGTTGCGGTATTTGGCAGCCACTTTGGCATGCACCGTGCCGGTGCGCGCCTTGCCCGAGCGGAAAACATCTTGGGCGGTCAGGCCGAATTCAGCAACCAAGCCACGGACTTGCGCCACGGCCTGGGCAATTTCATGCTGGCGCGCATCCTTGATTTGCTGTTCTAGGACTTCGCGCTGTTTCAGGAGTTCTTTGTAGGTGGACATAATCGATGCTTCGAATGCATTTCAGAGTTAATGAAGCTCGAATAATAGTCGAAAGCATTACAAAATAAAATAATGTTCTTGAATCAAGCTAGAAACTTATTGATAACTGGGTCTTATTCCTGATTAATCTTCAGTGGGAGCGCTTATTTTCGTAGCCAGCACCTTGTCAATCCGTTTGCCATCCAGATCCACTACTTCAAACACCCAGCCGGCGCATTCGATACGCTCGCCGGTGACGGGCAGCCGGCCCGAAACCGACATCAGCAGGCCGGCGACGGTGTTGTAGCGGCCGCGGTCTTCTTCGGGCAGTTCGTGGATATCGAGCCGGGTTTTGAGCTCCCCCACCGGCATCAGGCCATCGAGCAGCCAGGAGCCGTCTTCGCGCAACGTGGCCCAGGCGTCGGCCTGGGCACCGGGCTGCAGCTCGCCGGTGATGGCCTCGAGCAGGTCGCGCGGGGTCATCAGGCCCTGTACCACGCCGTATTCGTCCACCACAAAAATCATGCGGCCCGACTTGGCGCGAAACTGCTCGAGCAACTCCATGCCGCTCAGGGTTTCGGGCAGAAAGGCGGCGGGCTGGGCGTGCGATTCGATGGTGCCCGGCGCGTCGGGGCCGAGTTCGAGCAGCCGGCCCACACTGATGATGCCCACCACATGGTCCAGCGAACCGCGGCACACCGGATACCAGGAGTGCGAGCCTTTTTCGCCGCCAGCCCCCACCAGCCTTAGGCTTTGCACTACGGTATTTGTAGCATCGAGCCACTCCACATCGGTGCGCGGCACCATCAGCGAGGTCAGAGGCCGGTCGTCCAAGCGGAACACGTTTTGCACCATCTGGTGCTCGTGCTCCTCGATCACGCCGGCGTCCAGGCCTTCTTCGAGGCTGGCCGCGATTTCTTCCTCGGTCATGGCCCGGACCGCAGCGTTGTCCACGCGCAGCAGCTTGAGCACGGTGTGCGTGCTGAATGACAGCAGCCGCACAAACGGCTTGCCCGCCGAGGCCACCCAGGTCATGGGGCGTGAGACCCGGCGCGCCACCGTTTCGGGATAAAGCTGGCCGATGCGCTTGGGCACCAGCTCGCCAAACACAATGGTGACGTAGGTGATGATGGCAACCACCAGGGCCGTGGCACTGATGTCGGCCACGCGCACGGAGACGCCGAAGGTCTGGATCCAGACCGAGACGCCCGCGCTGAACGCCGCCTCGCCAATGATGCCGTTGAGCATGCCGATCGAGGTGATGCCGACCTGCACCGACGAGAGAAACTGCGTCGGGTTGTCCAGCAGATCCAGCGCGGCCTGGGCGCCCTTGTCGCCGCCCTCGGCCATCACGCCGAGCCGTGCCTTGCGGCTGGACGCCAGCGCCAGCTCGGACATGGCAAACACGCCATTGAGCAGGGTCAACAGCGCGATTAGCAGGAAATCCATGAATCAGGGGAGAAAATCAACACCATGGCACTTTACTTGATTGGCGACGTGCAGGGCTGCGATGCGGCCTTGCAGCGGCTGTTGGACAAAATTGATTTCTCGCCGAGCCGCGACACCCTGTACCAGCTGGGCGACCTGGTCAACCGCGGCCCGGACT
This sequence comes from Rhodoferax sp., assembly GCA_031291295.1. Taxonomy (GTDB): domain Bacteria; phylum Pseudomonadota; class Gammaproteobacteria; order Burkholderiales; family Burkholderiaceae_C; genus Rhodoferax_A. The sequence goes on from JARLJI010000119.1 coordinate 42,283, forward strand.
CGGTGGGCGTGCTGCGCCGCATGCTGCGCTATGGCGACGCGGCGCGCTGCCTGCTGGGCAACCACGACCTGCACCTGCTGGCCGTCGCCCATGGCGTGCGCAAGCCGCACCGGAACGACACGCTGGGCGGCGTGCTGGATGCGCCCGATCGCGAGGCCCTGCTCGACTGGCTGCGCCAGCAGCGCCTGGCGATGCTGGAAACGGTGGCGGGTCGGCCCCTTTTAATGATCCACGCCGGTGTCCTGCCTGCGTGGACAGCTAGCAAAACAGTAGCATTGGCGGCGGAGGTGGAAGCCCTGATGCGCAGTGACGCGCTTGGCGAATTTTTGCCGCAAATGTATGGCAACGAGCCCGCGCAATGGAGCGATGCCCTCACCGGCGCGGCCCGGCTGCGCGTGATCGTCAATGCGCTCACGCGCCTGCGCTTTTGCAGCGCGGGCGGGGTGATGGAGTTCGCCACCAAGGAGGGCGCCGGGGCGGCGCCTGCGGGTTACCTGCCCTGGTTCGACGTGCCGGGCCGGCAGACGGCCGATGTGACCGTCGCCTTCGGCCACTGGTCCACGCTGGGCGTGCTGGCGCGACCTGATGTGCTGTCGCTGGACACGGGCTGCGTCTGGGGCGGCTGCCTGAGTGCGCTGCGGTTGGACACGGTCGCCGCGCCGGGCCAGCGCGTCGGGGGCGAGCTGATTCGGGTCAAGTGCGAGCAGGCGCGAGTACCGGGGTGAACGAGCATTGGCAGGTCGATGCCCGCGCGCTCACTCTGACTTGAACAGCGCCGCGACTTTGCGTTTGGGTTTGATGTTGGCCGAGATGCTGCGCGCGCCGGGCGGGCGGGCGGCTTCCCAAGCGGGGGCTGCGTCGTTGGCGGGGGCCTGGTAGGGCTGGTCGAAAAACGGGTCGCGCGACGGCTGGGCAGCACGCGGTTGGCGCGGCGCGCGGGCCGGCGGTGCATCGAGCACATCGCGCGGGTCGCCGGTTTCGCCGGCTTCACGCCAGGCGCGCCGGCCGTCGTTGATGCGGCCCTGGTCCCGGATTTTGGGGGTGTCTTCCTCGAACTCGATGGGTTCGAGCTCGATCTTGGTCTTGATCAGCTTTTCGATGTCGGCCACCAGGCGCGCATCGTTGCCGCCGCCGGCAAAGGTCACGGCCAAGCCCGAGGCACCGGCGCGGCCAGTGCGGCCGATGCGGTGCACGTAATCTTCGGCGTTGAATGGCACGTCGAAGTTGAACACCGCGGGCACGTCCTTGATGTCGAGGCCGCGCGCGGCCACGTCGGTGCACACCAGCAGATCAACCTCGCCGTTCTTGAACGACTCCAGCGCCTTCAGGCGCTCGTCCTGGCTCTTGTCGCCGTGCAGCGCGGTGGTCTTCAGGCCCTCGCGCTCGAGCGAGCGCGCCAGCCGGGCGCAGCCGAGCTTGCTGTTGACGAACACAAAGGCCTGCTTGAGGCCGCGCTGGCGCAGCACCTGATGCAAGGCACGGCGTTTGTCGTCGGGGTTCACGCTGTAGAAATGCTGCTCGACGGTAGAGGCGGTGGCATTGGAGCGCGCCACCTCGATCGTCACCGGGTCCTGCAGGTAACTGTTGGCCAGGCGCTTGATTTCGGGCGAGAAGGTGGCCGAGAACAGCAGCGTGATGCGCTGCTTGGGCAGATATGAGAGGATGCGCTGCAGATCGGGCAGGAAGCCGATGTCGAGCATGCGGTCGGCCTCGTCGAGCACCACGTATTCGACCTGATTGAGCACCGTGTTCTTGGCCTCGATGTGATCGAGCAGACGCCCCGGCGTAGCCACCAGCACCTCGACGCCTTTTTTGAGCTCCAGCGTCTGGGGTTTCATGTCCATGCCGCCGAATACCACGGTGGCGCGCAGGTTGGTGTACTTCGCATAGGCCTTGATGGCCTGCGCCACCTGGTCGGCCAGTTCGCGCGTGGGCAGCAACACCAGCGCACGCACTGGATGCCGTGCCGGCGAGGTCGAGCTGTTTTCATGCCTGAGCATGCGTTGCAGCAACGGCAGGGCAAAAGCGGCCGTCTTGCCGGTGCCGGTCTGGGCCGCACCCATCACGTCTTTGCCTTGCAGGACGACCGGAATGGCCTGTTCCTGGATGGGGGTCATGGACTCGTAGCCCAGTTCGGCTACGGCGCGTGCCAGCGGTTCAGCCAGCGATAGATTTGAAAAGGAATGGGTCATTTAGCATTCCATTATCGCATTTAGCGATAAAAAGAGCCGATTCCCCGTCGACGCCGCTTGTTACAGGCTGCGCGCGCTGAACGTATCGCAGTCTTTCACGCTGCCGTTTTGCAGCCCGGCGTTGAACCAGTGGGTGCGCTGGGCGCTGGTGCCGTGGGTGAAGGTTTCGGGCACCACATGGCCGGTGGCGGCCTTTTGCAAGGCATCGTCGCCAATCTTGGCCGCGGCGTTCATGGCGGATTCGATGTCACCGTTTTCCAGGATCTGGCGCGACGTCTGCGCGTGGTTGGCCCAGACGCCGGCAAAGCAGTCGGCCTGCAGTTCCAGCCGCACGCTCAGGGCGTTGGACTGGGCCTGACTCGCGTGGCTGCGCAGCTCATCCACCTTGGCGCTGATGCCCAGCAGGTTCTGCACGTGGTGGCCGACCTCGTGCGCGATCACATACGCCTGGGCGAATTCGCCGGGCGCACCGAGCTGGTTCTTCAGGGTCTGGTAGAAGTCCAGGTCGATATACACCTTGCGATCGACGGGGCAGTAGAACGGGCCCATGGCCGATTCGCCCTGGCCGCAGGCAGTGGGCGTCGCGCCACGAAACAGCACGAGTTTGGGGTCGGTGTAGGTGCCGCCGGCCTTGGAAAATATGTCGGTCCAGACGTCTTCGGTATCGGCCAGCACGGTGGCGACGAACTTTGCCATGCGGTCATCGGCCGGTGGCGCGTGGGCAGGTGCCTGCTGGGTTTGCGATACCGGAGCGCTGCCGCCACTGAGCAGGCTCAGCACCGTCATCGGGCTGATGCCGAAGAAGTACGACGCCACCAGCGCGATCACGATCGAGCCAATGCCGATGTGCCGCCCACCCAGGCCGCCACCGCCCAAAAAGCCACCACCGCCACCACCGTCATCGCGGCGGTCTTCCACGTTGTCTGATTCGCGGTTGCCTTCCCACTTCATACCCGACTCCTGTGATGTGCTGACGCAGCGATCCTGCGCTACAGTGCCAGCATGGTAACCGCCCAACGTCCACCCCCCACCGTGCTGCTGACAGGGTTCGACGCCTTCGGCGGCGAGCGCGTCAACCCGAGCTGGCTGGCCGTGCAGGCGCTGCACGGGCGCCGGATAGCCGGGCACCGCGTCATCGCGGCCCAGTTGCCGACCGTGTTTGACGAGTCGCTGCACGTGCTGCGCGGCCTGCTCAAACAGTACCGGCCCGCGCTTGTGATCTGCGTGGGCCAAGCCGGCGGGCGCAGCGCCCTGTCGCTAGAGCGCGTGGCCATCAATATTAACGATGCACGCATTGCCGACAATGCCGCGGCGCAACCGATAGATACGCCGGTCATTGCGGACGGGCCGGCCGCGTATTTCACCACCCTGCCGATCAAGGCCATGCTGGCGGCGCTGCAACAGGCTGGCGTGGCGGCCGAAGTGTCGCAAACCGCGGGCACCTTTGTCTGCAACCATGTGTTCTACGGCTTGATGCACCTGCTGGCCACGCAGCGCGGCTGCAAGCGCACACGCGGCGGCTTTATTCACGTGCCCTATTTGCCCGAGCAAGGCGTGCCCTCGATGGCGCTGGATGACATGGTGTGCGGCCTGCGACTGGCGGTGCGCTGCGCATTGGTCACGCAGCACGACATCGCGCGGGGCGCAGGTGCGATCAGTTGATGAGCAGCCCCGAGCCCGCCGGCCCGCGCGTGCTGGACGCCACGCAGACCGCGGCACTGCTGCCCTACCCCAAACTGGCCCGGCTGGGATTTGGCCGCTGCGCGGCTCGCCTTGCGTTAGGCGTTAGGGTCTGGGCGAGTACGACACGGTACTGACACCTTGCGGGCTTTGCACTCCGTCGGACGAGGCGCTGACGCTAGCCGCGACTGACCCCGTACGCTGCGATCCGGCCGCGGCCTGCGAAGCGAGCTCCGCCTCGCGTGCCTGGGCGTGGTCGACTTGGGCCGAAACCACCCAATCCATGGCCAGCAACTGCAATGCAATGACCACGATCGCGATACCGAGAAACAACAGCTGGCGCGGGCGGACGGGGCTGAAGGCGGCCGACCGGGGCCGCGTGGGCTTAGTCTCTTGATATGTGCTCATGCGTTGATGTTAGAGCAGTCCCATGCGCGCCGTGACGGCGCACGCCGTAACCGGGTGTAAGACAAAACCGCGTTGCCAAATAATTGGCATGGACGTTGACTTTCCTCAACACATCGCCCCCACGCTTACCCACTTCGTGTGGCTCCCTGCCCCCCGAGGGGGCCTTCGCGCCCAGGGGCGGCCCGTCGGCGCTCACCCGCGCTAACGCAGTAGCGCGGACATGGCTGACAGGCTGTTCAGGGTGCGCACCGCGTCCTGCACCGTGACGCCCGTGAAGCCGAGCGTCACCGCATCGATGCGCTCAATGCCGGGCAGGATGGCAAACAGGTCGGCCAGCGCGCTGGTCTGGGCCTGCAGGCGGCACTGCACTGGCGACGCCATCGGCACCGGTGCTGCGGGGCTCGCAGCGCCGCACGCCCGCATGACCTCGCGCGCCGCCGCTTCAATGGCGCCGCAGGCGTTGTGCGGGGACAGGGAAATGCCGCTGGCATGGCCCTGCGCCGTTTTGGTGACGACAAAGCGGGCCTGCGGCAGCAGCGGCCGGGTCTCCGCGGCGAACACGTCGTCGCCGCTGGCCAGCAGCACCGGCACGCCGAACTCGCCCGCCAGCGCGCCGTAGATGCCGGCCTCGCCCAGCTCCACCCCGCCGAGCCAGATGCGCGCAAAGGCAAAGCTGTTGATGCTGTGGGCCAGGATGCCGCGGCTTTGCGAGCGCGCGTGGTAGCCGATCATGAACACGCCCTGGCAGCCCTGCTCCACGCCTGCCATCATGCCGAGTACGCGCGGCTTGCCCAGCACTGCCCGGGCGCGCGGGTCCAGCTCGTCGGGCAGCAGGTTGCGAAAGCCGCCATGCGAGTCGTTGACCAGCACCTCGGACGCGCCACCGACGAAGGCACCGCGGATCGCGGCATTCGCCTCGGCCGTCATGAGCCGGCGCGCGCGCTCGTACTCAGGGTTGCCGGTGCGGGTCTGCTCGGGGTGGAACACGCCGGCCACGCCTTCGATATCGACGGAAATCAGGATTTTCATGGCTTCATCTCGGGTCGATCTTGGGATCGAGCGCATCGCGCAAGCCGTCGCCCAGCAGGTTGAAGGCCAGCACGGTCAGGAAAATGGCCAGGCTCGGAAAGATCGCGATATGCGGCGAGGTCATCATGTCGGCCCGCGCCGCGTTCAGCATGGCGCCCCATTCGGGCGACGGCGGCTGCGCGCCGAGTCCGAGAAAGGACAGGCTGGCGGCGGTGATGATGGAGGTGCCGATGCGCATGGTGAAGTACACCACCACCGACGAGATCGTGCCCGGAAAAATGTGGCGCGTGATCAGGGTCCAGTCGGAGGCGCCGAGCGAGCGCACGGCTTCGATGTAGGTCTGGTGCTTGAGCGACAGCGTGTTGCCGCGCACCAGGCGTGCGAAGGCGGGAATGCTGAACACCGCCACGGCAAAAATCACGTTGACCATGCCGCTGCCCAGGATCGCGACAATGCCGATCGCCAGCAGGATGCCCGGGAACGCAAGCAGTACGTCGGAGATGCGCATCACGATGCGGTCCCACCAGCCCTCGTAGTAGCCGGCGAGCAGGCCCAGGGTGGTGCCGATGAGCGCGCCGACCGCCACCGAGATGAAGCCGGCGGCCAGCGAGATGCGCGAGCCCATCAGGATGCGGCTGAAAATATCGCGCCCCAGCGAGTCCACACCGAACCAGTGCGCCCACGAAGGTGCGGCGTTCAGCGCATCGTAATCGAAGTAATTTTCCGCGTCGTAGGGCACGATAAAGGGCGCAGCAATCGCCACCACCACCAGCAGCAGAACAAAGACGCCGGCGGCCAGCGCCACATGCTGGTCCTTGAACTTGCGCCAGAACTCGCTCCAGGGCGTGCGGATGCCCTGGCCGGACAAGGAGGTTGCCTGAGCAGGTGAAGCGACGGACGTGTTCACGGCAACCTTACTTGTTGTAGCGGATGGTGGGGTTGATGACGGCATACAGCACATCCACCACCAGGTTGATCAGGATGAATTCGAGCGAGAACAGCAGCACCTCGGCCTGGATCACCGGGTAGTCGCGCATCTCCACCGCATCGATCAGCAGGCGCCCCATGCCGGGCCAGTTGAAGACCACCTCGACCACGATCGAGCCGCCGAGCAGAAAGCCGAACTGCAGGCCCATCATGGTGACCACCGGAATCAGCGCATTGCGCAGGCAGTGCTTGACGATCACCACGGTTTCGCGCAGACCCTTGGCGCGTGCCGTGCGCACGTAGTCTTCCTTGAGGATGTCGATGAACGAGGAGCGCGTGAAACGCGCCATGACCGCTGCCACACCGGCCCCGAGCGTGATCGAAGGCAGGATGTAGTGGCGCCAGCTGTCGGCGCCCACGGTCGGCAGCCAGCCGAGCTGCACCGAGAAGATTTCCATCAGCACCATGCCCAGCGCAAACGCGGGGAACGAGATGCCCGACACCGCCAAGGTCATGCCCAATCGATCGGGCCATTCGTTGCGCCAGACCGCGGAGACGATGCCAAGCACCATGCCGAGCAGCACCGACCAGGCCATCGCGGCCAGGGTCAGCCACAGCGTGGGCAGGAAACGCTCGGCGATCTCGGTCGAGACCGGGCGCTTGCTGCGCAGCGAGCGCCCGAAGTCGGCCTGCGCCGCGTTCACGAAGAACCGGATGAACTGCTGGTACAGCGGCTTGTCCAGCCCCAGGTCGGCGCGCACCAGCTCCACGGTCTGCTGGTCCGCCTCCGGGCCGGCGGCCAGCCGCGCAGGGTCGCCGGGCAACAGGTGCACGAACAGGAACACCAGCACTGCCACGATGAGCAGTGTCGGTATCAAGCCCAGAAGGCGTTTGACGATGTAGTTGAGCATGAGTGTCGGTGGTTCGCCCCCCGCGGGAAAATACCGGCCTACTTCTTCAGGTCGATCTCATCAAAGTTGAACGAGCCGTCGGGCATCACGTAGACGCCGCTCAAGTTCTTGTTGTGGGCCGACAGCAACTGCTCGGTCGCCAGAAAGGCCCAGGGCGCATCGCTCCAGATGTGTTCCTGCGCGTCCTTGTAGAGCTTGGCCTTCTCAGCCACGTCGGTGATGGCCAGTGCCTTCGCGAGATCGGCATCAACCGTGGGGTTCTTGTAGTAGGCCGTGTTGAACAATTTCGGCGGGAACGACTCGGATGCCAGCAGCGGACGCAGGGCCCAGTCGGCCTCACCGGTCGAGGACGACCAGCCGACGTAGTACATGCGCACCGGCGCCGTGGCCGGGTCTTGCGCGCTTTCCACGCGCTCCACGCGCTGGCCTGCTTCCAGCGCGAGCACCTGGGCCTTGATGCCGACCTGGGCGAGCTGCTGCTGCACGAACTGGATCACCTTTTGCGCCGTCGTGTAGTTGTAGGCCGACCACAAGGTGGTCTCGAAACCGTTGGGGTAGCCGGCTTCCTTGAGCAGTTCGCGCGCCTTGGCCGGGTCGTAAGGCCAGGGGCCCAGCTTGACCGCGTACTCGACCCCCTTGGGCACCACGCCCTCGGCCGGAATGGCGTAGCCCGAGAAGGCCACCTTGACCAGCGCCTGCTTGTTGATGGCGTAGTTGATGGCCTGGCGCACCCGGGCGTCGTTGAATGGCTTTTGCTGCGTGTTCATCGAGATGTAGCGCTGGATGATCGAGGGCGCGGCAACCACCTCCACCGTGGACTTGCCCTTGAGCAGGTCGGCCTGCTCATACGGCAGCGGAAAGGCAAAGGCCGCCTCGCCGGTCTGCATCATGGCGCTGCGGGTGTTGTTGTCGACCACCGGCTTCCAGGTGATGGTGTCGACCTTGGGGTAGCCCTTCTTCCAGTAGCCGTCGAACTTCTCGACCTTCATGTAGTCGGTCTGCTTCCACTCGACGAACTTGAACGGACCCGTGCCTACCGGCGCCAGCGCGATGCCCTTGCTGCCAGACTTTTTCAGCGCGGCGGGCGAGATCATCACGGCCGAGGGGTGGGCCAGCGTGTTGATGAAGGCGGAAAACGGCTCGGCCAGCGTGATGCGCACGGTGTAGGGATCGATCACCTCGGTCCTGGCGATGTTCTTGTACAGGCTATAGCGCTTGAGCTTGTTGTCGGGATTCGTGACGCGGTCAAAATTGACCTTCACGGCTTCGGCATTGAAGTCGGTGCCATCCTGGAACTTGACGCCTTTGCGCAGCTTGATGGTGTAGCTCAGTCCGTCCTTGGCGGCCTGGTAGCTCTCAGCCAGCACATTGACCAGCTTCATGTCCTTGTCGAAACCGAACAGGCCCTGGTAGAACGACTTGGCCACCGCTTGCGACAGCGTGTCGTTGGCGTCGTAGGGATCGGTGGTGGTGAAGTTGGACTGCACCGCGATCACCACGTCCTTGGCGGCGAAGGCCGGCGCCGCGAACTGCACGGCCAGCGCCACGGCGCCCCAGGCCAGCAGCGGGCGGGTCTTGCGGGGAGGGTTGAGTCTGGGTTTCATGGGTCGTTCTCCTGAGTGATCGCCAACGCGATAGGGTTGCAACAAGGGTTTCAGTAAAGGCCGCCGACGGCGTGCCGGGCGACGAAGTGACCGGCACCGACCTGCACCAGCGGGGCCACCACGGGCTCATCGTCCAGCGCGCGGATCGGGCTCGGTATTTCTTCGGAAAGCAGCGCGCTGGGGGCGCGCCGGCGTTCCGGCTGCGCCCCCCGCACGGCCGCCATAACGCGCCGCGCGTAGGCAATCAGAGGGTTATGGCAAATCGGGCGGGGCGGGGCCCTGATCGAATTGCGGCTGGGCCAAGGGGTGCGTGTTTCCGCGAAGTGTGACCAGAGCGCCCTCGTTCACTCGTTCCATAATGCGGGACTGAGGGGAAGGGGCCTGCGGCCAAGCCGCGACCGGAATAAAAAATAAGCAGAAGTGAAGCAGCATTAACCTGGGCAGGGACAGGTCGCTTATCCGCATCAGGCCACCTTTTTGGCACCCCGAATTGGCCCATTATTATCACAAAGAGCAACAATTTTGAATTGTTATTATCTTTTACTAGATGGCACAGGCTTACCTGTCAACTAGTTTGCTAGTACGCTTAGAACCAGGCAAAACCGCGATCCTCATTTGTTGCTTCTACTTGCGGCCCGCTGTTCTCCAAAGAACTTATTCGGCTGAAAACGCCAGCAGCGCATTCCCCGCCACACCACCCAAACGCCGATGAAGTAGGTCCCGACAAAGGGCACGCCACCGGCAACGGTCGGCCCCGGAGCACCCATCGACCGACCCTTGGCAGCCACGCCGTTCGCGGTTAGATGTTCCTGGACCGTGTTGTACTCCCACATAATGTGGCCATTTCCCGCGGAAAAGGCACGCGGGCGGAAGCCTTCGCCACGAGGGCCGAGTCATTAACTTTTAAGTCCCGGCGCGGGCCTTCCGCTTTGTTCTCTCAAGCTCGAAGGAAGAATGACTTTCGTTGCGCCGGGGTCTCGCTTGCCCCGATGCAAGAAGGGCCGGCGAATTCTCGTATCTCCACAAGGTGCAAGACTGTCGAACCATAAATCACCCTCGCTTGCATGTCCGCTTTGGCCTCGCGAATCAACAATTACACAAGTATTACAAAGCGTTTCGCTCCCTCATGCTACGTTCGATTCAGGCGGCAAGGGTGGAAACAGTAGCAACAATCGGCCGCTGCCAAAGGGGACCGGGCCATGGACACCAACGGGAAACGCGACAAGACATTTACTCAGCCGGTGAATTGGATTACGACTTCCTTCATGGTCGCATTCCACATTGGCGCAGTAGTGGCACTTTTCTATTTTGCGTGGAAGC
>JARLJI010000120.1 GCA_031291295.1 Rhodoferax sp.
CCAGCCCTCGTCGCGCGCGATGTTCGACGCGATGCGCAGGGCGAAACACTTCTTGCTCAGCAGCGCATTGCCGCCGTAGCCCGAGCCGTAGGACCAGATCTCGCGGCTCTCAGGGAAATGCACGATGTACTTGGTCTCGTTGCAGGGCCAGGGCACGTCGCGCTCGCCCGGGGCGAGCGGCGCGCCCACCGAGTGCATGCAAGGCACCACGCGCTTCTCGTCCTTGTCGATCTCCGCAAACACCGGGGTGCCGATCCGTGCCATGGTGCGCATCTGCGCCACCACGTAGGGCGAATCAGTGAGTTGCACGCCAATGCCCGACATGGGCGAGCCCACCGGTCCCATGCTGAAGGGCAGCACAAACATCGTTCGCCCCTGCATCGACCCGCGAAACAGCTGCTTCAATCTCCGCCGCATCACGAACGGGTCTTCCCAGTTGTTGGTCGGCCCTGCCGCGTCGTGCGAGAGCGAACAGATGAAGGTGCGGTCTTCTACGCGGGCCACGTCGCCCGGTACTGAGCGAGCGTAAAAGCAGCCCGGCCAGAGCTCCTGGTTGAGCTGCACAAAGGTGCCCGCGGCCACCAGCCGGTCGCAGATCGCGCGGTACTCATCCTCGGAACCGTCGACCCAGTGAATTGCCTCAGGCCGGCAGAGGTCGGCCATCTTCTCCACCCAGCGGATCAGGTGCTTGTTGGTGGTCAGGGGTGTCGCGTTCGACAGCGGTTCTGTGATAGCGGAAGACTGTTTCATTTGCGCGAAGTATAGCAAGAATCCTGCTGCATGGTGCGTTGCGATTGGAGCAGTTAGAGTAGAAAAATGCTCGATACGCACGGAGTCTGGAGAAGGGAACTGCGCACCATGGTCGCGCTGGCCGTCCCCGTGGTATTGAGCGAGCTCGGCTGGATGGCGCAGGGCGTGGTGGACACCATTATGGTCGGCCGGCTGGGTCCGGTGGCCATCGGCGCCGTAGCTCTGGGCAACGCCGTCTATTACACGCCGTCTCTCTTCGGCATCGGGCTGCTGCTGGGGCTGGACACACTGGTCTCGCAAGCCTATGGCCGCCGCGATCACGACGAATGCCACCGCTGGCTGGCGCAGGGCGTCTATCTGGCCTGCATTCTCACGCCGCCGCTGATGTGCCTGGTGGCCGCGCTCAGCCTCG
>JARLJI010000012.1 GCA_031291295.1 Rhodoferax sp.
AACGGCGAGATGACCTTCGAGCAATTGCTCTGGCCGCAAGTGCTGCAAGGCGCCAGCTTCCCGCTGATCATGATCCCTTTGATGGATATGTCGGTCAGCTCTCTGCCGGAAAAGGACACCGCCTCCGGCGCCGGGCAATTCCACTTCATCCGCACGCTCTCCGGCGCCATCGCCACGGCCTTGGTGGTGGCGGTGTGGGAGAATGCCATCAAATGGAACAAGGCGGTGCTGGCAGGCTCGCTGCAGCACGGGCAGGACATGCTGAACGCCATGCAGGCCGGCGGCTTCTCGGAAAGCCGGGCGCGCAGCCTGCTCGATATGGGCGTGCTGCAACAAGCCGCCCAGCTCGGCACCAACCAGACCTTCCTCGCTGTGGGCGTGGTGCTGCTGGTGACCGCCGCCGTGGTCTGGATCGCCCCCAAACCCCCGCGCCACGCCAACAACGGCAAACCGCCGCTTGGGCATTGACGATTGCGTGCTTCGAGGGCCAGCCGCGCGAGAGCCTCGACACATCACCGACATAAAAACGCGGCTGGCCATCTCAGCATGACGAGATTTTTTTGGCCCCCTTCTCGTCATGCTGAGGTGCGAGCCGATTACGTCTGCTTGAGAATGATCGCCATGCTTGGAGCGGCGAGCCTCGAAGCACGCATTTGTACTTTCTACACCGCCACCGCATGCACGGCTTTGCTATTTGCCAGATAGGCATCGAAGACCGAGGCCACCAGGCGCACGGCGGCGCGAGCGTCTTGCGGCACGCGCAGCACATTGCCTTCAACCACCACATAGCCTTCCGCGATCAGCGGCTGCAGCGCTTCCATCTCGCGCGGGAAGTCAGCCACGCTCTTGCCGAAGACCGTCAGATCGACCGCCAAAAAGCACATCAGCTTTTCGATGATGCCGCGCCGCAGCTTGTCATCCTCGGAAATCGCAATGCCGCGCGCCACCGGCAGAGCGCCTGCCTCGATGGTCTTGCGCCATTCCGGCACCTCGGGCTTGTTCTGGATATAGCCTTGCGGCAAGGCGCTGATCGACGAGGCACCCAGCCCGATCAAAGCCGGGGCATCATCGCTGGTATAGCCTTGGAAATTGCGCTGCAGCGTACCGTTCTTTTGCGCGATGGCGAGGCTGTCCTCGGGCAGCGCGAAATGATCCAGCCCCACCGCGGTATACCCCGCCCTGGACAGCAGCCGATGCGCCAGTTCGAATTGCTCGAAGCGCTCTTCGGCGCCCGCCAGCGTCTCTTCCTTGATCAGCTGCATATGTTTTTTGAAATGCGGTACATGGGCGTAAC
>JARLJI010000013.1 GCA_031291295.1 Rhodoferax sp.
AAGAGGACTGATGCCCATGAATGCGCCGCGTGCACCGGTTGCCAGGCGCCCCCTGCCCGGGGTGCTGTTTCACCACAAGCCCCACGGCCTGTCGAGCAACGACGCGCTGCAAAAAGCCAAGTGGCTGCTGCGCGCGGAAAAGGCTGGCCACACCGGCACGCTCGACCCGCTGGCCACCGGCGTGTTGCCGCTGTGTTTTGGCGCGGCGACCAAGTTCAGCCAGTTGCATCTTGATGCCGACAAGACCTATGAGGCGGTGGCGCTGCTGGGCACCAAAACCAGCACCGGCGACGCCGAGGGCGAGGTGATTGCACAGCGCCCCGTGAACGTCACCGACGCGCAAATTGCGGAAGTCACGCGCCAATTTACCGGCCGACTGCGGCAGGTGCCGCCCATGCACAGCGCCCTCAAGAAAGACGGCAAAGCCTTGTACGAATACGCCCGCGCCGGCATCGATGTGGAGCGGACGCCACGAGACATCGAGATATTCGAGCTGAATGTGGCTCTAGCCCTTTCTGTACATGGTGATGTAGCTATTAATATCAGAGCAAAATGCAGCAAAGGCACCTATATCCGAACGCTCGGTGAAGACATTGGCGAAGCACTTGGTTGCGGCGCCCACTTGTCGGCCCTGCGCCGCACGGCGACGGGCAACTTCGATCTCTCGCACTGCGTGACGCTGGACGCCCTGGAAGCCATGACGGAATCGGAACGCCTGGCCTGCCTCCTGCCCGTGGAGTCGCTGCTGCCCGATCACATCCGTGTCACACTGGATGCCGGCAATTCAGGGCGGTTCCTCAGTGGTGTGCGCCGCCGTGGCCACTGGCCCGACGCGCAGCAGGTCGCCGTCTACGGTGAGGAGCCGCACGCCCTGCTGGGCACGGCCCATATCAAGGCGGGCGAACTGATCCCGGGGCGACTGCTCAGCCCTCCTGAAATACAACAAATCCTCGAATCTGGCGGGACAAGCCCTGGCACACCGCGCCAGGCGCTGGCCTCAATTATTTAGAAAGCAAACCATGAGCAACAAACAAATCCGCAACATCGCCATCATCGCCCACGTGGACCATGGCAAGACCACCATGGTCGATCAGCTGCTGCGCCAGTCGGGCACCGTTGCCGAGCACGAAAAGGTGGTCGACACCGTGATGGACAACAACGCCATTGAGCGCGAGCGCGGCATCACCATCCTGGCCAAGAACTGCGCCGTGAGCTGGAAGGGCACGCACATCAACATCGTCGACACGCCCGGCCACGCCGACTTCGGTGGGGAAGTGGAGCGCGCCTTGTCCATGGTGGACGGCGTGGTGCTGCTGATCGACGCGCAGGAAGGCCCGATGCCGCAGACCCGTTTCGTGACCAAGAAGGCGCTCGCGCTGGGCCTGCGCCCGATCCTGGTGGTGAACAAGGTCGACAAGCCGGGCGCACGCCCGCAATACGTCGTCGACGCGGCCTTCGACCTGTTCGACAAGCTCGGCGCCACCGACGAGCAGCTGGACTTCCCCGTCGTCTATGCCTCGGGCATCAATGGCTGGAGCTCGATGGAAGAGGGCGGGCAGGGGGAGCAGTGGGGCCCCGACATGTCGGCCCTCTTCGACACCATCCTGGACCACGTCCCCCCGCATGAGGGCGAAGCGGATGCGCCGCTGCAGTTGCAGATTTCGGCCATCGACTTCTCGACCTTCGTGGGTCGCATCGGTGTCGGGCGTGTCAACGCCGGCACCGTCAAACCCGGCATGGACGTGCTGGTGATGGAAGGGCCCGAGGGCGCGTCGTTCAAGGGACGCATCAACCAGGTGCTGACGTTCCAGGGCCTGGAGCGCGTGCAGGTGACGGAAGCCGGCCCCGGGGACATCGTGCTGATCAACGGGATCGCCGACATCAGCATCGGCGTGACGGTCACGGACCCACTGAACCCCATGCCGCTGCCGATGCTCAAAGTCGACGAGCCGACGCTGACCATGAACTTCTGCGTGAATACGAGCCCCCTGGCCGGGCGCGAAGGCAAGTACGTCACCAGCCGGCAGATCTGGGACCGGCTGCAGAAAGAGCTGCAGCACAACGTGGCCCTGCGTGTCAGCGAAACCGACGAGGAAGGCGTGTTCGAGGTCATGGGCCGCGGCGAACTGCACCTGACCATCCTGCTGGAGAACATGCGCCGCGAAGGCTATGAGATGGCCGTGTCCAAGCCGCGTGTGGTGTTCCGGGACGTGGGCGGCGTGCGCCACGAGCCGATCGAGCTGGTCACGGCCGACATCGAGGAGCAGCACCAGGGCGGCGTGATGCAGGCGCTGGGCGAGCGCAAGGGCGACCTGATCAACATGGAACCGGACGGCCGCGGCCGTGTGCGGCTGGAATACCGCATCCCGGCACGCGGGCTGATCGGCTTTACCAATGAATTCCTGAACCTGACGCGCGGCTCCGGCCTGATCTCCAACATCTTCGACAGCTACGAGCCGCACAAGGGCGAGATCGCCAGCCGCAAGAACGGCGTGCTGATCTCCATGGACGACGGCGAGATCTTCAACTACGCCCTGGGCAAGCTCGATGACCGCGGCCGCATGTTCGTGCGTGCCAACGACCCGGTGTACGAGGGCATGATCGTCGGTATCCACAACCGCGACAACGACCTCGTGGTCAACGCGACGCGCACCAAGCAGCTGACCAACTTCCGCGTCAGCGGCAAGGAAGACGCGATCAAGATCACGCCGCCCATCACGCTCACGCTGGAGTACGGCGTGGAGTTCGTCGAGGACGACGAACTGGTCGAGATCACCCCCAAATCGATCCGCCTGCGCAAGCGATACCTGAAAGAGCACGAGCGCAAGCGGGCTGGCCGCGATAACCTGTAAACGAAGCCGCAAGAGAGCCGGGCAGGCTCCTGCCCGCGGCCGACGCGCGATGAAACTTACCCATACCAAAGCCGTGTTCATGATGGTGGCGGTGACCCTGATGTGGTCGGTCGCCGGCGTGGTGACGCGGCATCTGCAAAACGCGCACAGCTTCGAGGTGGCGTTCTGGCGCAGCTTTTTCACCACCGTGTCGCTGCTGGTGATCCTGCCGGCATGGCAGGGGCGCGGCGTGTTTCGCGGCATGCGCTGGGCCAGCCCGGCGTTCTGGATTTCGGGTCTGTGCTGGAGCGTCATGTTCACCGCCTACATGGTGGCGCTCACGCTCACCTCGGTGGGCAACGTGCTCGTCACCATGTCGGTCGGCCCCTTGCTGACGGCCTTGCTGGCACGCATCTTCATCGGCCATCGCATTGCGCTGCGAACCTGGGGCGCCATTGTGCTGGCGGGTCTGGGCATCGCCTACATGTTCGGCTCGCAGGTGAGCGTTGCCTCCGGCGACGACGCCGTGCTGCTGGGCTCGCTGGTCGCGCTGTGCGTGCCGGTGGCCGCCGCTGTCAACTGGACCGTGGTGCAGCGCAGCCAGGCCCACGGTGAAAAAATCGACCTGGTCCCCAGCTTGCTGGTGGGGTCCGTGCTCTCCTCACTGCTGACATTGCCGCTGGCCTATCCCTTTGTGGCCACAGGCCCCGATTTGCGCCTGCTGGCCTTTCTCGGGTTGGCTCAACTGGCCATCCCGTGCATTTTTGCGGTCATCAGCGCACGCGTGCTGAAGGCGCCCGAGGTGGCTTTGCTGGCCTTGCTTGAGGTGATTTTCGGGATTCTCTGGGCCTGGCTGGGCGCTGGCGAAGTTCCTGCCGCGGAAGTTTTGATCGGCGGCGCATTGGTGATCGGCGCGCTGGCCGGCAATGAAGCGCTGGGTTGGCGCAGCCGTGCCCGACATCAGTACGGGTCGGCCGCAGGCGTCGCCCGGCCATCGACCTTCGAGTGAGCAGCGCCCGCCCGCTGCGCGCACTGCCGGGGCCGATCTGACGTTGACATCGCGCTCAGCGGGCTCAGGTCTGCTGGTAGACCGCATCGGCCAGTTTCATCAGACTCTCTTCCGCGTTACTTCAACGATGACGCACCTTCATGGCGCGTTCGACCTCGCGCTTGCCCTCGCGGTCCTTGATGGTGTCGCGCTTGTCGTGCTCGGCCTTGCCCTTGGCCAGCGCGATCTCGCATTTGACCTTGCCGGCCTTCCAGTGCAGGTTGAGCGGCACCAGGGTGTAGCCCTTTTGCTCCACCTTGCCGATCAACCGCTTGATCTCTTCCTTGTGCATCAGCAGCTTCTTGGTGCGCACCTTGTCGGGGCTGATATGGGTGGAGGCACTGCCCAGCGGGTTGATCTGGCAACCAATCACATACAGCTCGCCGTCACGGATCACTACGTAGCCGTCGGTCAGCTGAACCTTGCCTTCGCGCAGCGACTTGACCTCCCAGCCTTCCAGCACCATGCCCGCCTCGAAGCGTTCTTCGAAGAAGTAGTTGTACGCAGCTTTCTTGTTGTCGGCAATCCGGGTCGGTTTTTGTGCAGCGGTATCGGGTTTCTTGGCCATGGGGTCCAGATGGGGTTGAAAAGCGGGCTTGTAAGAGGGCGCGCAAGGCTTGTCTACAATTCCGCGAGCCTTGCATTCTATGAAAACCGTCCATAAGTCCGTTCTGATCTGGTACAGCCCTGAAGAAATGTTCGCGTTGGTCACGGATGTGGCCCTGTATCCGCAGTTCCTTCCTTGGTGCGACCATGCCGCCGTGGTCGAGGTCGATGCGGCGGGCATGACGGCCGAAGTCGGCATCTCGTTCAGCGGTATCCGGCAGGTCTTTATCACCCGCAACGACCATGTGCCGGGGCGCCAGGTCGGCATGAAACTGATCAAGGGGCCGTTTTCCCGGCTTGACGGGCAATGGAACTTCGTGCCGCTGGGGGCGGGTGGCGAGCGTGCCTGTCGGGTTGACTTCACACTCAACTACGGCTTCGACAATGCGGCGCTGGCGACGTTGGTGGGGCCGGTGTTCGACAAAATCGCCGGCAGCCTGGTGGATGCCTTCGTCAAGCGGGCCGGGCAGGTTTACGGGTAACTTCATGACGATTCGTGTCAGCATCGTCTATTCCAGCGGGCCGCGCCACACCCACGAGCAGTGGGTCACGCTTCAAGATGGTGCCAGTGTCTTGCAGGCCTTGCAGGCCAGCGGTGTTGTGCAGGCATTTCCCGAAATTGATCTGGCGCATGCCAGTGTCGGGGTCTGGAGTCGCAAGGCGAGCCTGAGCCAGCCGCTGCGTGAGCACGATCGGGTCGAAATTTACCGGCCGCTCACGGTGGATCCCAAGGTGGCGCGGCGGGAGCGCTTTCGCAAGCAGGGCGCCAAGGCCGCCGGACTGTTTGCCACGAAACGCGCCGGCGCCAAGTCGGGCTACTGAATCCGCCGCCCTGTTGGGCAACGGCCGCTCAATTGCAATCCGAGTTGATGATGGACTGAACCCGTTGGGTTTCAGCGGCCCGCGCGGTATCGTCCATGATCTCGCGCTCGCCCTTGTCATTGGTGCGGGCAATGCGTATGCCGGAGTCCAGGGTGGCTTTGGACTGCTTGGCGCGTGCGCAGTTGTCGGCTTTGGCCTGGGCTACCTTTTGTTCCTCGGCCTTTTTTTTGGCCGCTTGCGCATCTTCGGCCTGCTTTTTCTTCTCTTCGAGTTCCTTGTCCTTGCCGCTGAGCTTGGGCGCCATGCCTTCCGCTTTGGGTGCGGCCGTGCCCGCGTCGGTGCCGGGTGCGACCGCGGCGACCGGCAACGCGGCGACCGGACTCCGGGCGGGCCGCTTCAGGACATTTTTTTCCGGTATGTCGGTGGGCGGAGGACGGTCACTGAACACCTTGCGGCCGTCTTTGTCGATCCATTGCCACTGCGCCATGGCCGACATCGACATCAGACAGGCCACGCCAAACAGGAAAACTCGAGACAGATTCATGCCGGGTAGTTTAGCGCCGGCGTTGCGAGCTTTGTGTTGCGTTCCTTCCACTGGCACCGTGCGGGACGGCAGTTTGTCAACTTTTGCCGGCCGTGGCCCTTCAGGGTAAACACCAGAGGCGCGGGTACAATCCGTTTTTTGGAGCTTTCTCATGCGCCTATTAGGAAAAGCGCTCACCTTCGACGATGTGTTGCTGGTGCCAGCGTTCTCCCAGGTCCTACCCAAGGACACCTCTCTCGCGACCCGTTTCTCCCGCAATATCTCTCTGAACCTGCCCCTGGTGTCCGCCGCCATGGACACGGTCACGGAAGCCCGCCTGGCGATCGCCATCGCGCAGGAGGGGGGCATGGGCATCGTGCACAAGAACTTGACCCCGCAAGAACAGGCCGCCCAGGTGGCCAGGGTCAAGCGCTACGAATCCGGCGTGCTGCGCGACCCGGTGGTGATCACGCCCAGCCATACGGTGCGCCAGGTCATGGACCTGTCGGAGCAACTCGGTGTGTCGGGCTTTCCGGTCTGCGACGCCGGCAAGGTGGTGGGCATAGTAACCAGCCGCGATTTGCGCTTCGAGACCCGCTACGACGTGCCCGTGCGCGAAATCATGACGCCGCGCGACAAGCTGATCACGGTCAAGGAAGGCGTGACCGCCGCCGAGGCCCGTGCGTTGCTCAACAAATACAAGCTGGAGCGCTTGCTGATGGTGAATGACGCGTTCGAGCTCAAGGGCTTGATCACCGTCAAGGACATCACCAAGCAGACCAGCTTTCCCAATGCCGCGCGCGATGCACAAGGCAAATTGCGCGTGGGCGCGGCGGTGGGAGTGGGCGAGGGCACGGAAGAGCGGGTCGAAGCGCTGGTCAGGGCCGGCGTCGATGCCATCGTGGTGGACACCGCCCATGGCCACAGCCAGGGTGTGATCGAACGCGTGCGCTGGGTCAAGCGCAACTATCCGCAGATCGACGTGATTGGCGGCAATATCGCCACCGGCGCGGCGGCGCTGGCTTTGGTCGAGGCCGGGGCCGATGCGGTCAAGGTCGGCATCGGCCCGGGCAGCATCTGCACCACGCGCATCGTGGCCGGCGTGGGCGTGCCGCAAATCATGGCGATCGACAGCGTGGCAACAGCCCTGCAAGGCAGCGGCGTGCCCTTGATTGCCGATGGCGGCATCCGCTATTCGGGTGACATTGCCAAGGCCCTTGCCGCTGGCGCCAGCACCGTGATGATGGGCGGCATGTTCGCCGGCACCGAAGAGGCGCCCGGCGAGGTGATCCTGTTCCAGGGCCGCAGCTACAAGAGCTACCGTGGCATGGGCTCCATTGGCGCCATGCAGCAGGGCAGCGCCGACCGCTACTTCCAGGAGGCCACCACCGGCAACCCGAATGCCGACAAGCTGGTGCCCGAAGGCATTGAAGGCCGCGTGCCGTACAAGGGCTCGATGGTCTCCATCGTGTACCAGATGGCCGGCGGCGTGCGCGCCAGCATGGGCTACTGCGGCTGCGCCACGATCGAGGATATGAAAAACAGGGCCGAGTTCGTGGAAATCACCACCGCCGGCATTCGCGAGAGCCATGTCCACGACGTGCAGATCACCAAAGAAGCTCCCAACTACCGCGCCGACTGATTTTCTTTTTCATGCAGCACCAAAAAATCCTCATCCTCGATTTCGGCTCGCAGGTCACCCAGCTCATTGCGCGCCGTGTGCGCGAAGCCCACGTTTTTTGCGAAGTTCACCCCTGCGACGTGACGAACGAATGGGTGCACGAGTATGCCAAGGACGGCCGGCTCAGGGGCGTGATCCTCTCTGGCAGCCACGCCAGCATCTACGAGGAGACCACCGACAAGGTGCCACAGGCCGTCTTTGACCTGGGCGTGCCGGTGCTGGGCATCTGCTACGGCATGCAGGCCATGGCGCACCAGTTGGGCGGTGTCGTGCAAAGCGGGCACAAGCGCGAGTTTGGCCCTGCCGATGTGCGGGCGCACGGCCACACCCAGCTCCTCGAGGGCATTCAGGACTACACGACCTCGATGGGCCATGGCATGTTGCAGGTATGGATGAGCCACGGCGACAAGGTCACCGAGTTGCCACCAGGGTTCAAGCTCATGGCGTCCACCGACAGCTGCCCGATTGCCGGCATGGCCGACGAAGAGCGCCGGTTTTACGGTGTGCAGTTCCATCCTGAAGTCACGCACACCAAGCGCGGCGCGGCCATTCTGGAGCGTTTTGTGCTGGACATCTGCGGCACTCGGGCCGACTGGATCATGGGCGACTACATCGACGAGGCGGTTGAGAAAATCCGCGCCCAAGTCGGTAGCGAAGAGGTCATTCTGGGACTCTCCGGCGGCGTCGATTCCTCCGTCGCGGCTGCGCTGATCCACCGCGCCATCGGTGACCAGCTCACCTGCGTGTTTGTCGATCACGGGTTGCTGCGCCTGAACGAGGGCGACATGGTGATGGACATGTTTGTCGGCAAGCTGCACGCCAGGGTCATCCGGGTCGATGCGGCAGACCAGTTTCTCGGGCACCTGGCGGGCGTGAGCGAGCCGGAGGCCAAGCGCAAGATCATCGGCCGTGAGTTTGTAGAGGTATTCAAGGCGCAAGCCCAGAAGTTGCGGGCGGGAGACGCTACAAAAAACGGAGCAACCTTTCTTGCACAAGGCACGATCTACCCCGACGTGATCGAGTCCGGCGGCGCCAAAAGCAAGAAGGCCGTGACGATCAAGAGCCACCACAACGTGGGCGGCCTGCCCGAGCAACTGGGCCTCAAGCTGCTGGAGCCGCTGCGCGAGCTGTTCAAGGACGAGGTGCGCGAACTCGGCGTCGCGCTGGGCTTGCCGCACGACATGGTGTATCGCCATCCGTTCCCCGGTCCGGGCCTGGGCGTGCGCATCCTGGGCGAAGTCAGGAAGGACTATGCCGACTTGCTGCGCCGCGCCGACGCAATCTTTATCGAGGAACTGCGCAACTTCAAGGACGAGGCCACTGGCAAAAGCTGGTACGACCTCACCAGCCAGGCCTTCGCCGTGTTCCTGCCGGTCAAGAGCGTCGGTGTCATGGGTGACGGGCGCACCTATGAGTACGTGGTGGCGCTGCGCGCCGTGCAGACCAGCGATTTCATGACCGCCGACTGGGCCGAGCTGCCCTATGCGCTGCTCAAAAAAGTGTCCAGCCGCATCATCAACGAGGTGCGCGGCATCAACCGCGTGACCTACGACGTCAGCAGCAAGCCGCCGGCGACGATCGAGTGGGAGTGAGGGGAGCGAGGTCTCGCTGTGTCCAGACAAATTCCCAGCGTGCCTGAACAACTCGCGTTAGCGGGTTTCGATGCCGCACCACGGCCGACGGACAGGCTGTTTTTCGCCATCTTCCCGGACGCTGATGCCGCCGCACGCATCGCACAGCTTGCACAGCATCTGCGCGATGAACAGGGGTTGAAAGGCAGGCCGCTCGCGCCGGAGCGCTTTCACATCACGCTGCATCACCTTGGTGACTATGTCGGTCTGCCGCAGGGCATCGTCGCTGCGGCGAGCGACGCGGCGGCAACCGTCGCGATGCCACCTTTCGAGGTTGCGTTCGACCGCGCGGAGAGTTTCTTCGGCCGGCCGCGCAACCGGCCGTTCGTGCTGCGCGCAGGTGATGGCGTCGCCGCACTGAGGGTGTTTCAGCAGACGCTGGGCGAAGCGATGAAGAAGACCGGGCTCGGGCGCTGGGTGGAGCCGCAGTACACGCCCCACGTGACACTGCTGTACGACGACCGCCACGTCGCCGAACAGCCCATCGAGACGATCGGGTGGCGCGTCCATGAGTTCGTTCTCGTGCACAGCCTGCTCGGGCAAGGACTGCATGTGCCGCTTGCGCGCTGGCCGCTGCGCGTCTGATCAGGTGAGCCGGCCCGGCATGGGCTAAAGTAAACACACCATGTATATGCCTCCCCAATTCAACGCCAAAGACCGGGCCCATGCGCTGACGCTCATGCGCAGCCACTCTTTTGCCAGCCTGATCAGCACCGATGACAACGGCCTGCCGTACGTGACGCACCTGCCGCTGCACCTGGTGGAGCGCGGCGAGCAACTCGTGTTGCTGGGCCACGTCGCCAAACCCAACAACCATTGGCGCTACCTGCAGGCCCGCCCGACCGCAGTGGTCACCTTTCTCGGTCCGCATGCCTACATGTCGCCCAAGGTCTATCCCGATCTCGCCCGCGTGCCGACCTGGAACTACCTGGCAGTGCATTGCACGGTGCAGGCCACGCTGATCGAAGATCCCGAGGGCAAAAACGCGCTGCTCAAGACCTTGATCGGCGACCACGAGCCGCCGTATGCCGAGCAGTGGGGCGCGATGACACCCGAGTTCCAGTTCAAGATGCTCGCCGGCATCGTGGCGTTCGAATTGCAGGTGACCGACTTGCAATGCAAGCTCAAGCTCAACCAGCACCGGCCCGAGGCGTTTGCGCGGATGCGCGAGATTTACGCGGCGGGCGGCGAGGATGACCGGGCACTGGGTGAGTGGATGGACCGGCTTGGGATGAAAGCCCACGCCAGCGAAGCAGGAGAGGGGTCATGAGAGGGTTTTTCGGTCTGGCCGGATTGTTGATCGCACTGCTCATCGTGGGCGTGCTGGTGAAAAAGCAACTCGCCGCCACGCAGCAGGCGATGCCCGCATTGCAACTGCCGGCAGTGCGAGGCGCGCCCGGCCCGGACGCGGCGCCGGGCGCGACGGTCAAGCAGCAAAGCCGGCAGATCGAGCAGCAGTACAAGCAGGCGATCGAAGGGGCGATGCAAAAGGCGCGCCCCGCCTCAGACGACAATCAATAAAAAAATCAGACTGCAGCCCATAAAGGGCATTCGAATGCAGCTATTAAATTCGTAGCAACCCATGCCTGACGCCACCTTCATGCAACTGGCGCTGGCACAGGCCCGCGAGGCATCCAGCGCGGGCGAGGTGCCGGTCGGCGCTGTGGTGGTCAGGGACGGGCAGGTGATTGCCACGGGGCGCAACAGCCCGGTGAGCTCGCACGATCCGACCGCGCACGCCGAGGTCAACGCGCTGCGGGCCGCGGCGCAGGTGCTCGGCAACTACCGGCTCGACGGCTGCGAGCTGTTCGTCACGCTGGAGCCCTGCGCCATGTGCGCCGGCGCGATGCTGCACGCGCGGCTCAAGCGCGTGGTGTTCGGCGCGAGCGATCCCAAAACGGGCGCGGCCGGCTCGGTCGTCAACCTGTTTGCACAGGCGCTGCTCAATCACCAGACCGCGGTGCAGGGCGGGGTGCTGGCCGACGAATGCGGCACCCTGCTGCAGGATTTTTTTCAACGCAGGAGGCAAGCCATGCGTGATGACGCCGCAACCAGCCACCCGCTGCGCGAGGATGCGCTGCGCACGCCCGATGAGCGCTTTGCGGGCCTGCCCGGCTATCCGTGGGCGCCGCACTACCTGAGCGATCTGCCGGCGCTGGCCGGGCTGCGCCTGCACTATCTGGACGAGGATCCCGGCGGCGCGCCGCTGACCTGGCTGTGCCTGCACGGCAACCCGACCTGGAGCTACCTGTACCGCAAGATGATCCCGGCGTTTACCGCAGCGGGGCACCGGGTCGTGGCGCCGGACCTGATCGGCTTTGGCAGGAGTGACAAACCGAAGAAGGAGGGCGCCCACACGTTCAGCTGGCACCGTCAGGTGCTGCTGGAATTTGTCGAGCGGCTGGACCTGCGCAACATCGTGCTGGTGGTGCAGGACTGGGGCGGGCTGCTGGGCCTGACCCTGCCGCTGGCGGCACCTGGGCGCTACCAGGGCCTGCTGGTGATGAACACCGCCCTGGGCACGGGCGATGTGCCGCTCAGCCCCGGTTTTGTCGCCTGGCGCGAGATGTGCGCCAAAAACCCCGAGTTCGACGTGGCCCGTTTGATCGCGCGCGGCAATCCGCAACTGAGCGCCGGGGAATGCGCCGCCTATAACGCACCGCTCCCGGATCGCGGCCACCGCGCCGCGCTGCGCGCCTTCCCGCCGATGGTGCCCGAGTTCGAAGATTCCGACGGCGCGGCCATTTCGCGCGAGGCCCACGAGTTCTGGCAGAACCGCTGGACCGGCAAAACCTTCATGGCGGTGGGCGAGCAGGATCCAGTACTGGGCTTGCCGGTGATGCGCGGCCTGCAAAAGCTGATTCGCGGCTGCGGCGAGCCCCTGCTGCTGGCGCAGGCCGGACACTTTGTGCAAGAGCATGGCGAGCCGGTTGCGGCTGCGGCGATCGATTATTTCGCGCCGCGATAATCGCGTCTTCATGAAAAAACACATCTACATTTACTCCCCCTCCGGTGCCGTGCGCGACAAGGCGGCCTTCAAGCGCGGCGTGGCCAGACTCAAGACCTTGGGCCATGAGGTGGAGGTCGACGCGGCGGCGCTGGCCAGCCATCTGCGTTTTGCCGGTGACGACGACACCCGGCTGGCGGCCATCCACCGGGCGGCGGCCAGCGGCGCGGATGTCGCGCTCATCACGCGGGGCGGCTATGGCCTCACGCGCCTGCTGCCGCGTATCAACTACAAGGCGCTCGGCAAGGCCATTGACAAGGGCACGCAGTTTGTTGGCATGAGCGACTTCACGGCGCTGCAGATGGCGGTGCTGGCCAAGACCGGCAAGGTCACCTGGGCTGGCCCGGCGCTGTGCGAAGGTTTTGGCGCGAACGACAAGGCCGATGAGGCAGACGGCCATGGCCCCGGCAAAAGCCTTGGCCCCGACGACATCATGGAAGCGTGTTTCGACGACATGATCACCGGCCAGGGGGAGGGGGCCGGCTGGCGCCAACTGCGCGAAGCCGCCCCGGCTGCTACGACTTCAGTAGCAGAAAAAGCACGACCATCAATGGCTAGAGACACTTTTACCGTGAAACACGCGCTCCTTTGGGGCGGCAACCTGGCCGTTCTGTGTTCCCTGGTTGGCACGCCATTTCTGCCGCAGATCAAGGGCGGCATTTTGTTTCTCGAGGACGTGGCGGAACACCCTTACAGCATCGAGCGCATGCTCACGCAACTATTGCACGCGGGCATCCTGGGTGCTCAAAAGGCGATTGTTCTGGGGCAGTTCACCGAATACAAACTGGTGCCGCACGACAAGGGCTTCAAACTTCAAACGGTCGTGAATTGGCTACGCAGCCAGGTCAAAATACCCGTTCTCACCAATTTGCCGTTTGGCCACGTGCCGACCAAGGTGTTGCTGCCGGTGGGCGCGCATGTGGAACTGGCCGTCGAAAGGCGCGACGCCTTCCTGCTGTGGGGCCATCACCACTGAGCCGCGGTGAGCGAGCCCGCCAGCGTCGTGTGTGACGCCGATTCAGTGCCTGAATTGATTGAGTGGGCTGACCCGCGAGGACAGTCCCCCGGGCAGCAGACCGTGGAACATCACGCTCAGTTGTTCGACTTGCTGCCGGGCCGAGGCTTCACCATGCAGGCTGGCCAGTGCTTCCATGATCTCGCCACGCAAATACCACAAGCCCTGCACATCGCTGGCAAAACGCAGCTTGCGTATGGTCTGGGGAAAGCGCTCATCCCCGATCTCACCCAAGGCATCCAGCATGGCAAGGCGGATGCTTTCCATGCGCCCGGCAATGACCGATTTTGACGTTCGGGCCGGCCGGCCCAGCATGCCATGCATGCCGAAAAATCTCAACGCTAATTGACGCATTCTGTACTCCAACGATCGAGTAAATTTATTTGTGCTACTACGGTAAAGCCACCGACGCCCGAAGGCAAGGGGGATACCACCGCAATAGTTATTAAATAACAACAATCAAATCAACAAGTTAACGAATGTGTCGAATGTATTTTCTGATGATTGATGCTTTTGACCTACTGGGAGGTATCCAGTCACTACTTATCCCATAATTGCACTTTATGGAGCATTTAAACGCCATGACAACCCGTTCCTTCGCACTACATCAATTCAAACCCCTGCAATTCAAGGCAACCCGAGTCGGCCTGAATGCCCTAAACTAATTAGTAACAATCGTTTAAAAGTCCGATATCCATTGCATGGATGCCCCAACCACCGTCGTTTTTGCTGACTTGACCGGGAGCACTGGCGTTTTCGAAACGCTGGGCAATACCAAAGCCACTCAAGCCATCACCCGCTTGACGCATTGGATCGGACAGGTGTGCGAGGCCCATTCAGGCCGTGTCGTCAAGACGCTGGGGGACGGCGTGCTGGCCGTGTTTCCCGAAGGCAGCCGGGCGGTTGCCGCCGTGGTCGAGATGCAGCGCGTGCACCAAAACCGCATCAAGACCTGGCCTGCCAATCTGCGCATGCGCCTGCAGGTAGGGGTGGCATGTGGCGAAATTGTTGAAATCAATGGCGACTGCTATGGCGACGCCGTGAACGTGGCCTCGCGGTTGAGCGATATGTCGGGCGCTGACCAGATTTGGGCCACCGATACCGTGATCCAGCAGCTGTCGCCCAAAGACGTGCGCTTTCGCAGCCTGGGGCCGATCAATCTCAAGGGCAAGGCCGAGGCCCGCGTGATCTACCGTATCGAGTGGCAATCCGAAGTGGCGACCGATTTTCTGACCATCGCCGGAGCCCTTGAGCAGACTGCGTCGCCCAGCGACGCCGTGCCGGGCCAGATCGATTTGTCGTGGCTGGATGTCAACGCCTCATTCAACGCATCGGCTCTGCCCATTCACATCGGCCGCGTGGCCGAGGCCGATTTCGTGATCAATGACCCGCGCGTGTCGCGCCTGCACGCCAAAATCGAATGGCGACAGGGCGCATTTGTGCTGGCGGACATCAGCAGTTACGGCACCTGGGTGCGCTTTACCTCCAATGGCACGGATGCCCCCACCGAATTGCCGCTGCGCCGCCAGGAGTGCGTGTTGCTGGGCGCTGGCGAGATGGCGCTGGGCGCACCGTTCAGTGACTTCACGGTGCCGACCGTCGCCTTTCACCTGTCAGCCGGCGTGGTCGCCTTGGCCCGTCGCGGCGTCCGGGCCTGACCCGGACCATTTCCTGGAAGCGACAAAATGACCTGGTTGAAACGCTCTGCCTGGGCGCTGGTGGGGCTGCTCCTTTTGCTGGCCGTGGCCGCGGGCATCTATGCCTGGCGGACTTTTCCGCAACTCGACGGTGAGCTGAAAACCCCCGGCCTGGCTGCTACCGTCACGGTGCAACGCGACGGCGCCGATGTGACCCACATCAAGGCCGAATCGGCGCGCGATGCCTGGTTTGCGCTCGGCTACGTGCATGCGCAAGAGCGCGGCTGGCAGCTGGAGTTCAACCGCCGTGTCATGCACGGCGAGTTGTCGCAAGTGCTGGGGCCGGCCACGCTGGAGACCGACAAGCTGCTGCGTACGCTCGGCATCATGCGCGCGGCCCGGGCGCAGTTGGCGGGCTTGCCGGCAGAGGCCAAAGAATCGCTGCAGGCGTACAGCGACGGCATCAACGCGTTTTACGCCAACACCTCGCAGGCGCTGAGCCCCGAGTTCCAGATCCTGGGTGTGCGTCCGGACGGTAGGTCGGGGCCGGCCTGGACGCCTGAGGACAGCGTGGGCTGGTCGATCATGATGGCGCTCGATCTGGGCGGCAACTGGGGCACCGAGTTTGCCCGCTTGTCCGCTGCCAAAGTGTTGAGCACCGAGCATTTGTGGCAACTGTTTCCACCCGATCCCGGCGAGCCGCCGGCCTCCAAAACGGACCTGGCCAAGCTGTATGCCGACCTTGGTGTGTATCGCGCCGAGGCGCCGGCCGCTACGAAATCAGTAGCTGATAGCCAAGGCTCCGTAAGGGCAGAAGGCATTTTTTATTCAAAATTCTCGGCGGGCCTGCAGCAATGGGCGGCTGATTTTTCGCAGAGCGCCGGCACCGTCGAAGGCAAGGGCAGCAACAACTGGGTGGTGGCCGGCACGCACAGCGCCAGCGGCAAACCACTGCTCGCCAATGACCCGCACTTGGGTTTGAGTGCGCCGGCCATCTGGTACTTTGCCGGACTGCAGGCGCCCGGATTGAACGTGATCGGGGCCACGCTGCCGGGTTTGCCGTTCGTGGTGCTGGGCCGCACCGACAAGGTGGCCTGGGGCTTCACCAACACCGGCCCGGACGTGCAGGACTTGTACCTGGAGCAGATCAACCCCGCCAATCCAAAGCAATACCGCACGCCGGACGTGGACGGCCAGCCGGTCTGGGCCGACTTCCAGACCCGCACCGAAGTCATCAAGGTTAAGAACCAGCCGGATGTCCTGCTTGCGGTGCGCGAGACGCGCCACGGCCCGGTGCTCAGCGACGCGCAACAGGCCTACGCGGGATTGCTGGATTTGGGCAAGTACGCGGTGGCACTGCGCTGGAGCGCGCTCGACGCCGACAACCGGACCCTGGAGGCCGGCGTCAAGGCCAACCAGGCCCAATCGGTCGACGAGCTGCTCAAGGCCTACGCCGACAACCACTCGCCCATGCAAAACGTGGTGATGGCCGATGTTGGCGGAAACGTGGCGTACAAGGCCATCGGCAAGGTGCCGCTGCGCCGCCCCGACAACGACATCATGGGCGTGGCGCCGTCGCCCGGCTGGCTCGCCAAATACGACTGGGCTGGCTGGATCCCCGCCAGTGAGACACCGCAGGCCAGTGCCGCGCAGATCGACGCGAAGGGCTGGTACGCCAGTGCCAATCAGCGCATCACGCCACCCAGCTATCCCTACTTCATGGGGCAGGACTGGGTGGTGCCGTACCGCTTCGACCGCATCGAACAATTGCTGGCCGCCACACCCAAACACGATGTGGCCAGCATGGAAAAAATCCAGGGCGACCAGCTGTCGCTGGCCACGCAGAAACTGCTGCCTTATCTGCAAAAGACGGTATCGACGCATCCGCTGGCCGGTGCGGCGCAGGAGCAACTAAAAACCTTCGACAGCACGATACGCGCCGACAGTTCGGCGGCGCTGATTTTTGCGGTGTGGGCCGATGAACTCACGCGCGGCCTGATCGCGCCCAAGCTGGGGCAGGCGCGCTTTGCCGCGATGTACGGCAAGCGCAACTTTCGCGCCACCGTCGAAGATGTGCTGCTGCACAACGACGCTTGGTGGTGCGCGCCGCAGACATGCCGGGCGCAATCTGGTGCCGCGCTGACGCGCGCGCTCGATCGGCTGCAAGCCTTGTATGGCACCGACGTGGCGAAATGGCAATGGGGCGACGCGCACCCGGCCGTGAGCACGCATCGCCCGTTTGGCAGCGTGGCGCTGCTCGCGCCCTTCTTCGACGTCACGGTGCCGACCGGCGGCGACACCTACACCGTCAATGTGGGACAGTACTGGGCCAACGAAGAAAAGATGCCGTTTGCGAGTCGCCACGCGGCCTCGCTGCGCGCTGTATACGACTTGTCGAACCTGGAAAATTCACAATTCATCTACCAGACGGGGCAGAGCGGGCTGGTGTTCTCGGAGCGTTACCGCGACATGCGCGCGGCCTGGGCCGGTGTGCAATACCGGCCGCTGCAGATGAATCCGCCCGAGATTCGTCATAGCCTGGTCATGACGCCTTGAACCACGAACGGCACCCGGTTCGATAGCGTGATCACGAATCTACCCAGCCAGGCCATCCGCCCACGCGGTGTCTC
This sequence comes from Rhodoferax sp., assembly GCA_031291295.1. Taxonomy (GTDB): domain Bacteria; phylum Pseudomonadota; class Gammaproteobacteria; order Burkholderiales; family Burkholderiaceae_C; genus Rhodoferax_A. The sequence continues at coordinate 17,432 of JARLJI010000013.1, forward strand.
CCTCTCTGCCGATTCGATGGCGGGTTTGTGCGTCGCCAGCGTCTTGCTGCCGCAAGCGGTCGCGTATGCGGCCATTGCGCATCTTGGCATTCAACACGCCATCATTGCGTTGCTGGTGGGCCTGGTTTGCTATGCGGCGCTTGGCGGCAGCCGCTTCGCCGTGGTGGCACCCACGTCGTCAACCGCGGCCTTGCTGGCGGCGGCCGTGCTCTCGCTGAGTCCTGCGGGAGCAGGTAACGGCAACGGATTGGCCATGGCACTCGTCATCATGACCGGCGCCGGCTTATTGATCCTGGCCAGTGCCCGGCTCGGCCGGCTGTCGGCCTTCATTTCGCGTCCGGTGCTTCACGGGTTTTCGTTCGGGCTGTCGTTGACCATCATCATCAACCAGTTGCCAGCCATCGTCGGCATCACCGCCAACACCTCGGAGCCGCTGCGGCTGCTACCCGAGTTGCTGGCGCAGGCAGGCCATTGGGCGTGGTGGAGCGTGGCGGTCGGCTGCGGCACGCTGGCCCTGTTGCTGGCGCTGCAGCGCTGGCCCAAGCTGCCCGGCGGGGCCATCGTGATGGTCCTGGGCATCGGCCTGGCCTACGCGGTTGACCTTGGCTCGCGGCACGTCGTCACGGTCGGCCCCGTGGTGCTGGGCCTGCCAACCTTCGCACTGCCCAGGTTGCCACTGGACGCCTGGCTGCGCACGGGCGAATTGGCGTGCGGCTTGCTGGTCATTGTTTTTGCGGAATCCTGGGGCAGCATTCGCAGCATCGCGTTGCACCATGGCGATGCGGTAGAGCCCAACCGGGAGTTGCTTGCCTTGGGCGCGTCGAACCTTATTTCCGGCTTGTTGCAGGGGATGCCTGTTGGCGCCGGCCTTTCGGCGAGCACGGTCAACGAGGCTGCCGGAGCACAAAGCAAATGGGCTGGCGTGATTGCGGCACTGCTGGTGCTGTTGCTGGTGCTGTTTGGCAAACCCCTGATCGAGCATATTCCCGGCCCGGTGCTCGCCGCGACCGTGATCAGCGCCTTGATGCATTCACTCAATCCCAAACCGCTGCTGGACCTTTGGCGCGTGAATCGGGATCAATACCTGGCGCTGGCGGCCGTGGCCGCGGTGCTGGTGTTTGGTTTGCTGCATGGCATGCTGATTGCCATCGCGCTGTCGCTGGCTTCGGCCATACGCACGTTCAGCAACCCGGTTGTCAGGGAGTTGGCTGAGCTGGGCGAAACGCGCAACTATGTCGATCGCGAGAACCACCCCGATGCCCGGCTGCACGACAAAATAGCGATCCTGCGCCCGGAGGAGCCGCTTTTCTTTGCCAGCGTCGAAGGGGTTCTGGTGGAGGCACGCAAGAGGCTGGAGGCGCGCGCCGATGTCGCGGTACTGGTGATCAGCCTGGAGCAAAGCGCGGACCTGGACAGTACCGCGGCGGAATGCCTGGTGGAGCTGGCGCATGTGCTCAAGCGCCGCGGGCACACGCTGTTGCTGGCGCGGGTGAAAGACCCGGTGCTCCAACTGCTGCTGCAGATGGAGCAGCAGTTGTTTCAGGGCCGGCTGTTCTGGAGCGTCGCCGATGCTGTGGAGAGCGCCACCCAGCTGTTAAAGGACAAGCAGGTATTGAACGTCGGCGCCCCGCTGATGTCCCCGGGGGAGGGGGGCTGACGCCAATGCCTGATTGGCAGGGGCGGGGAGGGCCCCAGTCCTGGCGATGATGTCAGGGGGCCATGATTATCATTTTTCACTGTGACAGTATTGTGAAATACGCGCAGTCATTTTTCTGCTGTCACCCCGAGTCGCAAGCTGTGAGCCGACGTCCCCACTCGTTCTTGTCACGAGATTGACATACCACGGTGTCGGAGGATTTGACATCCAGCGGTCAGCTCGCGTTGTCATATTTTTGACATGCGGAAAAACGCCTCGCCGGTTGCGGTCTTCCTCGCAGCACGCGATAAATGGCATGGTTCATGCGGCTGCTATGAGCTCCTAGTCAACCATGGAGAATTCACTTGCCAGCACACGTCAACAACAAGGCCTCGTTGCCTTTGTCCCTCGCAATCTGCAGCATCTTATTTACAACACTTCCTGCATTGGCAACCCCACTTTCGTCGGTGCCGCTGACGAGTTTCACGCAAGGTGATCTCGTCATCAGTACGGTCTCGTCCTTCAATGGAGGCGGACTCGACACCGCCGCGCCCATCGTGTTGCAGCAGCTCCAGCTTGGAGCGGGCGGTACGAGCGCTACTTTGAACGGCTCGCTGACTCTGCCGCAAACCAGCAGCGGCAACAACTCGGCAATCTCCGGCGAGTACGGCTCCGCTTCGGAAGGGATATTGCAGCGCTCGGTCAATGGCCAGTACCTGACCATCATGGGTTACGGCGTCAACGCCGCTACCTTCAACAGCGCGCCGTTGTCAACCTATGGCACCGCCGCATTGGGTCAGACCACCAGCTTGACCGCCGCCAATCAGACGGGGACTCCCGTGACCACGGTTGCCCGAGTTGTGGCCTTGATCGGCGCCAACGCCAGCGTTGACACCAGCACCGCATTGACCGGTGTGTTCAATACCAACAACCCGCGCAGTGTGGTCACCGTCGATGGTTCCTCGTTCTATGTGGCGGGTCAGGCTTCCAGCAAAACTGATCCCACCCAGGGTGTGTTTTACGCCATTCGCGGTGCGACGACGGCAACCGCCATCGACACCAGCACCGACGCGCGCGTGGTGTCCATCTTCAATACTGGCAGCGGCAACCAGCTGTATGTCTCTCGCGACCAGAATCCCCCCGGCAGCGGCGGTCAAAATTTCACCAACGTCAGCTCCCTCGCGAATGCTAGCGGCAACCTGCCCACCTCATCGGCCGGCCTGGTTTCCACCCACATCACGCCCCCAGCCAGCCCGCTTTCCCTGGGCGGCAACAACGGCTCCATCAACGTGACGGCGAATACCGAAAACGGCATTAACAACTCGCGCTTGGGCAGTTTCGTCTATCTCAGCCCCGAGAGCTATTTCTTCGCCAGCCCCAATGTCCTGTACGTCGCCGACAGCGGGCAGCCCAAGAACGGCAACGTTGACAAGGCGGCGCTGGGTGACGGCGGGCTGCAAAAATGGGAGCTCATCAACAACACCTGGACGCTGGAGTACGTCCTTTATAACGGGTTGAATCTTGTGAACAACGATGCGTTGGACCTTGCCGGCAACACCACAACCACGCCCGGCGTTACCGGCTTGTTGGGATTGACCGGGCAAGTCATGGCGGACGGCACGGTGGAACTGTTTGCCACGAGCTACGGGCTCAACGAACTGTCGCCCAGTTTCCTCTATGAGATCACGGATAACCTGGACTTCTCCACTGTCGCCCAAGCCAGCAGCGAAAGTTTCACCACGCTGTTTGCAGCGGACGCCGGGACGTCGATTCGTGGTGTGGCTTTTGCACCGTCGTCGGTACCGGAGCCGGCATCGCTGCCCCTGGTAGGCGCCGCATTGCTGGCGCTGGTGGTGAGCCGCAAGCGAAGCCAAAGAACATAACCGATCGAGCAATGGATCCGATGAGACCTTCAAGTCTTGTCAATCACCAAAACACAAATGGCACCCGTAGGTGCCATTTGATCATCGCTGCCCTGAGGCGGCCACTTCCTTAAGCTGTTTTCGTGGCTTTTTTAACCGCGTCGACGGCTTGCGTGGTCGCTGCCTTGAACTGCGACTGAGCCACTTCCACTGCCTTTTTGGCCGAAGTCTGGGCCGACTCGACGGCGGACTGACCAGCGGTCAGCGCGGTCTTGAAGGCGGCAACAACGGATTCGGTTCCAGCGGGAGCGTTCTTTGCCAGATTTTCCACCACGCCGTTAAACGCCTTTTGCGCTTCAACCGTCTTGGCTTCTACAGCTTTGGAAAACTCTGCGCCGCTATCAGCCAGAATGGTCTGAACGTGCTGGAAGTAGGCGACAGATTTCTCGGCCAGCGGCTTCAGTGCGCTAGATTGCAACGCCAGAAACTCCTGGGCATCCTTAGCGCCCAGAACGGACTGGACATGGCTGAATGACTCACCCAAGAGAGCCTTGGAGGCGGTCAGGTTCAGCTCGACCAGCTTTTCGATGCTGGCGTGAGCCTGGGACGCCAGGCCTTCGAGGGCTTGTGCGTTTGCTTTGCTGGTGGCGATGAATTGTTCGGCGGTGTTGTTCATGTCAATTTCCTTGGGGTTGGTTAAACGAATCGGGGACCTGCGTAGCAAAAGCTCTTTTGGAGCTATTTATGTTGCAGTGCAGCATGAGCGAATTATAGGGATAGCCCTGGAAGTGCGGTGATGTTTTTCTGTCTCTCGGCAATCATTAGGGGCGTTGATCTAGCACATGCGCAGCCTGCGTTATCAAACCCACTGGGGTTGAGTTGTCTTTTCATGCGGCGACTCAGATGTTTGCGTAATTGCGGCGTGGCGGAGGACGCTTGCTCAGCGCCACAGGGGACTGCGACTGGGACGGGGCGTGGAACGAACCTTTGGCAAAGGGGAGGAACAAGTCTAATGATTAGCTTATTTAAGTTAACATAATATACATCGTGTAAAATACAACTACGGTTCCCAGCACCAGAAAACTTGCCCCCAAGACCTGCAAACCCGCGCCCATTCAGGTCAGCGAAAGTGTGACGGGTTTTCTGTCACAGAAAAATGTCATCATTGCCGGCGATCTGATACGCCTTTTCGAATAACGGCGGGTTTTCCTCTTTAACGGCGCAAGTTTTCTTCATGACCCGGATGGACTTTAGTTTCGACCTTAAACGCACAGCCAATGCTTCCGCATGGCGGTTGCTGCCAAACGGCTGGGATTTCGTTGCCTTTCCGCTGATCATCTGCCTGATCGCGATGGGATTCATCGGGTTTCATGAAACGCTGGCGCCGATGTCAACGTTGAAGACCCACGCTATTTCACTCGACCCGTCAAACCTGCCTGAATACGCGATGCGTACGACGCTGCGCATGCTCGCGGCGATGGTCGCATCGCTGCTCTTCACGCTCGTTTACGGCACGCTCGCCGCCAAGAGCCGCCGCGCGGGTCTGGTGCTGGTGCCTATTCTCGACATCCTGCAGTCGGTGCCGGTGCTCGGCTACATTTCGTTCACAGTCACGTTCTTCCTTGCCCTGTTCCCGGGGCGCGTGCTGGGTGCGGAGCTGGCGGCGATCTTCGCGATCTTCACCAGCCAGGCATGGAACATGACGTTCAGCTTCTATCAGTCGCTGCGCACCGTGCCGCACGATCTGGATGAAGTCTCGCGTGGTTTCCATCTGACGTCGTGGCAGCGTTTCTGGAAGCTCGAAGTGCCGTTCTCGATGCCCAGCCTCATCTGGAACATGATGATGTCGATGTCGGGCGGCTGGTTCTTCGTGGTCGCGTCCGAAGCGATCACGGTGGGCAGCAACACGATCACGTTGCCAGGTGTCGGTGCGTATCTTGCGCAGGCGATCTCCGACAAGAACCTGCACGCGATCGGCTGGGTGATTCTGGCGATGACGGTCGTGATTCTCGCGTACGACCAGTTGCTGTTCCGGCCGCTCGTCGCATGGGCCGACAAGTTCCGCATGGAAAACACCAGCTCCGGCGACGCGCCGGAGTCCTGGCTGCTCGACCTGATCCGCCGCACCCGGCTGATTCACCGTCTGCTCGTGCCGCTCGGCTGGATATTGGCGGGAGCCGCGCGCGTGCCGCTGCGCGTGCCGGCGGCATTCGACCGGGTTCGCTTCCAGCTTCCACAACGCCAGAAATCGTCGCGCATGGGTGACCTCGTCTGGGGCATGCTCGTGATCCTCCTGACCGTGTACGTCGTCTACCGCGTGGTGGCTTATGTGCGCACCGGCGTTGCGCCGGGCGAAGTCGGCCACGTGTTCGTGCTGGGCCTCATTACGTTGCTGCGCGTGCTGGTGCTGATCGTGATCGCTTCGGTCATCTGGGTGCCGATCGGGGTGATGGTCGGGTTGCGTCCCGCGCTGGCCGAAAAGATTCAGCCGATCGCCCAGTTTCTGGCGGCGTTCCCGGCGAACCTGCTGTTCCCTGTGTTCGTGATCGTGATCGTGCGCTTCCACCTGAACCCGGACATCTGGCTGTCGCCGCTGATCGTGCTCGGCACCCAGTGGTACATCCTGTTCAACGTGATTGCGGGTGCCAGCTCCTACCCGAACGACTACCGCGAGGTTGTCGCCAATTTCCAGATCCGGGGCTGGCAATGGTGGCGCCAGGCCATCCTGCCCGGCATCTTCCCCTACTACGTCACAGGTGCGATTACCGCGTCAGGCGGCGCGTGGAATGCGAGCATCGTCGCAGAATACGTGCAGTGGGGCGACACCAAAGTGGCTGCCCATGGTCTCGGCGCGTACATCGCGCAGATGACTGCCGCAGGAGACTATCCGAAGATCATTCTCGGCATTGCCGTGATGTCGCTGTTCGTCACCTTGTTCAACCGTGTGCTGTGGCGTCCGATGTACGCCTTCGCCGAATCCAGGCTTCGGCTCAATTGAGAGCAACATTAATGCAAACCGCGATGCAAAATCCCAAAGCCGCCGTAACCGCCGCGCTTGCCCAGACGCCGCCAATGCCTGCGCGTCTGGGCGAAGAGATTCTGTGCGTCAAGAACGTGCAGCGCGGCTTCCAGAAGACGCAAGGCGAGCTGCTCGTGCTCGACGATGTCAACCTGGCGCTGCGCGAAGGCGAGATCGTCGGCATGCTGGGCCGTTCGGGCTCGGGCAAGTCGACGCTGCTGCGCATCATCGCCGGCCTGATCGAGCCGACCGGTGGCGAAGTGACGTACCTGGGCAAGCCGCTCGAAGGCCCCGCCAAGGGTGTCGCGATGGTGTTCCAGACCTTCGCGCTGTTCCCATGGCTGACCGTGCTGCAGAACGTGGAAGCGGGCCTCGAAGCCCAGGGCGTGGGCGCGAGCGAGCGGCGCAAACGGGCGCTGGCGGCGATCGACTTGATCGGCCTCGACGGGTTCGAGAACGCCTATCCGCGCGAGTTGTCGGGCGGCATGCGCCAGCGCGTGGGCTTTGCGCGTGCGCTGGTGGTCGACCCGACCCTGCTGCTGATGGACGAGCCGTTCTCCGCGCTCGACGTGTTGACAGCCGAAACGCTGCGTACCGACCTGCTGGATCTGTGGACGCAGGGCCGCATGCCGATCAAGTCGGTGCTGATCGTCACGCACAACATCGAGGAAGCGGTGTTCATGTGCGACCGGATTCTGGTGTTGTCGTCGAACCCGGGACGGGTGATCGCCGAGATCAAGGTGCCGTTCAAGCATCCGCGCAACCGTCTGGATCCGGTGTTCCGGCAATTGGTGGACGACATCTACGCGAAGATGACCGCACGCCAGACCGACGAAGCGGCGAAGAAGGGCCTCCAACTCGGCAGCCGGCTACCGCAAGTGTCGACCAACCTGATGGCTGGCCTGATCGAAACGCTGGCCGCAGCGCCCTACCATGGTCGTGCGGACATGCCGGAAATCGGGCGTTCACTGCAACTCGAGGTGGACGACCTCTTCCCGATCGCCGAAGCATTGCAACATCTCGACTTTGCGGAAATACGCGAAGGGGACATCTTCCTCACACCGCAGGCGCGTGTCTTTGCGGAGCTCGGCACGCAGGAACGCAAGATGATGTTCGCCGAACATCTTCTGCAGCATGTGCCGCTCGCCGCGCGAATCACGAAGGTGCTCAACGAGCGCCCCGGCCATCGCGCGCCACGCGTGCGTTTCGAGCAGGAGCTGGAAGATTTTTTATCGGACAACGCCGCCGAAGAGACGCTCGATGCGGTGATCAACTGGGGCCGCTACGGCGAGATTTTCTCGTACAACGACAAGACGGAAATTTTCAGTCTGGCGGACGTCGAGTCCTGAGTCAGCAAGGGCTGCCACTACCATTTGCCCTTGGGCTGCCCGGCGCGCACAAATGCGCCAATCAGGTCGGCCACATCCTGCCGGTTGGCGCGCTGCGCGAAATTGATGGCGTTCAGGCCTTTCTGGTTCTTCAGCGTGGGATCGGCTCCCTCATCGAGCAGCAGTTTGACGGCCGCGGGCGTGCCGTAGGACGCGGCCATCATCAGCGGCGTGGTCCCGTTGGGCGACGCTGCGTCGATATACGCGCTGTTGTCGAGCAGCAGGCTCATGATTTCCAGGTGGCCGCCGGTTGCCGCGTAATGCAGCGGCGCCCAGCCGGGCTTGTTGACATCGGCCCCCTTGGCGATCAGTTCACGCACCATATCGAGCTGGCCCTTGAGCGCGGCGATCATCAGCGGGCTCTCGTCCTGCCGATTGCGGGCCTCCACGTCGATTTTTGGCGCGTCGAGCAGCGCCTGGGCCGCCTTCAGCGCGGGTTCGTTCAACGCCATCAAGAGGCCGTTTTGGCCCTTGGGGTCGCGCGTGTTGGGGTCGAATCCGCGCGCGATCAAGGCCTTGATGGCGCCCGCATCATTTTGCTTGATAGCCGCAAAGAAATCATCGTAAGAGCTGGCTGATGCGTAATTAAATCCAATTAAAACAACCAGATAAATAATTATCTTGAAGTAGTTTCTCATGATTTGACTCCGCTGAACAGGCGCTCGAAATTGGTGCTGGTGGCATGCGCAATGTCTTGCACGGGCAGGTTTTTGAGCTGGGCCAGCTGCTGCGCCACGTATGGCACATACGACGGATTATTGGTTTTGCCGCGGTAGGGCACGGGCGCCAGGTACGGGCTATCGGTCTCGATCAGCAGGCGGTCCAGCGGCACAAAAGCCGCCACATCGCGCAGATCCTGGGCGTTCTTGAAGGTCAGGATGCCCGAAAACGAGATGTAAAAACCCATGTCGAGCGCGGCCCGGGCCACCTGCGCCGTTTCTGTAAAGCAGTGGAAAACACCGCCGGCACTGCCGCTGCCGCCCTCCTCGCCCTCTTCCCGCAAGATCGCCAGCGTGTCGCTAGATGCGCTGCGGGTGTGGATGACCAGCGGTTTGCGCGACTGGCGCGCGGCGCGAACGTGGGTGCGAAAGCGCTGGCGCTGCCATTCCATATCGGCCACGCCGCGCCCGCCCTTGCGCTCGTCCATCTGGTAATAGTCCAGCCCGGTCTCCCCAATGGCGACCACGCGCGGCAGCGCGGCGCGCTCCAGCAGATCCTGCAGCGTGGGTTCCAGCACGCCCTCGTTGTCGGGATGCACGCCGACCGTGGCCCAGAAATTGTCATAAGTCGTTGCCAGGGAGTGGACGGCCTCGAATTCCTCCAGCGTGGTGCAGATGCACAGCGCCCGGTCAACCTGCGCCTCGGCCATGGCGCGGCGTATGTCGGTCAGTTGGGCCAGCAGCTCGGGGAATGCGAGGTGGCAATGCGAATCGGTAAACATTATTTTTAGACGAAATAGGCTGTAGCCCTTGTCCGCTCAGCGCAAATAGCTATGAAAGGTATAGCGCGGCGATCAAACGGTTTGGGTCTCCCGGTCCGAGCCCAGATGCCCGCCCAGGATTTCTTCGATCTTGAGCTTGAGCAGGCGGGATTTTTCGTCGTGCGGAAAACGCACGCCCACGCCCTGCGTGCGGTTGCCGGACGGCTTGGCCGGCGTCACCCAAGCCACCTTGCCGGCGATCGGGTAGCGCTGAGGGTCGTCGGGCAGGGACAGCAGCACATACACATCGTCGCCCAACCGGTACTCGCGCGCCGTGGGAATGAAGATGCCGCCCTCGGTAAACAAGGGAATGTAGGCCGCATACAGCGCGGCTTTTTCCTTGATGGCCAGCTGGATGACGCTGGGCCGGGGGGTGGAAGGTAAAGTGCTCATTCAGTACGGTAACTCAAGGCTTTGAGTTTAGAGCGTTCCGGGCTTGGCTCACAAGGGCTTCCAGCATCAATCCGGCATTGAAGGGGTGTTCGACGGTGCGTGCGGTGCGCGCCAGCTCTTTGGACCAGCGCGCCAGCGCCGCGGTGGCCGCCACCGGCAGATCCGCCGGGTTGAAGTAGCGCGGCGCGGCGCCGACGCTGATCGCCAGCAGGTCATGACACAGTTTTTGCAGCGCATCGACGGTCTGCGCGGGCGTCCAGCCGGCCAGGGCGCTGGCGTCGCCCCGGGCCAGCGCCCTGGGCAGTAGCGACCAGGTTTTAAGGTCGAGCCCGGCCTGCAGGAACTGCAGGGCGTCATCGGGCCGCCCGCCCGCGGCGCGCAGCACGGCGGCAGCATCCGTGGCCCCAACGCCCTGCTGCTGCAGCCACGCGAGCGCCGAGGCTTCGTCGGGCCAGACCATGGTGTGGCCCAGGCAGCGGCTATGGATGGTGGGCAGCAACTGGTGCGCGGCCTCGCTGGCCAGCACGAATTTGACGTCACCCGGCGGCTCTTCCAGGGTCTTGAGCAGGGCGTTGGCCGTCACGTTGTTCATGCGCTCGGCCGGATAGACCAGCACCGCCTTGCCGCGCCCGCGCGCGCTGGTGCGCTGCGAAAACTCCACGGTGTCGCGCATCGCATCAACCCGGATTTCCTTGCTGGGCTTGCGCTTTTTGTCGTCGATATCGGCCTGGGCTTTTTCGCCGAGCGGCCAGCCCAGCGCCATCATCACGGTCTCTGGCATCAGCACGCACAGGTCGGCATGGGTGCGCACCTCGATGGCGTGGCAGCTGCTGCACTGGCCGCAGGCGCCCTGCGGCGTGGGCGCCTCGCACAGCCAGGCGCGCGCCAGTTCCAGCCCGAGCCGGTACTGCCCCAGCCCCGACGGGCCGTGCAACAGCCAGGCGTGGCCGCGCTGGGCGAGCAACGCGGTGAGCTGCTGCTGCAGCCAGGGCGCCAGGGCGTCGCTCACTTCGGGCCTCCATTCGCGGCGACCATGATGGCGAGCCAGCCCCGGCGCACCATCGCGCTGGTGATTTGCTGCCAGACCTGGTGCCGCTCCCGCGCCGCGTCGATGCGGGCGAAACGCTGCGGCGACTGCGCCGCGCGCTGCGCATAGCCTTGCGCGACCCGGCGGAAAAACTCGACCGGCTGGGCCTCGAACTTGTCGGGCACGCGCGCGCCCGACAGGCGCTGCGCTGCGATCTCGGGCGCCAGGTCGAACCACACCGTCATGTCAGGTTGTCGGATCGAATCGGCTTGCAGCCCTTGTCCCGACTGCACCCATTGCTCCAGAATAGATAGCACGCCAAGATCGAAGCCGCGCCCGCCGCCCTGGTAGGCAAAGGTGGCATCGGTGAAGCGGTCGCACAGCACCACGTCACCGCGCGCCAGGGCCGGTTCAATCACCTGCACCAGGTGGTCGCGACGGGCGGCAAAGATCAGCAGCGCCTCGGTCAGCGCGTCCATAGCGTCGTTCAGCACCATGGCGCGCAGCTTTTCGGCCAGCGGCGTGCCGCCCGGCTCGCGCGTTAGCGTGACCGCCCTGCCCTGTGCACGAAAGGCCGCGGCCAGCGCCTCGATATGCGTTGATTTGCCGGCGCCGTCGATGCCTTCAAAGCTGATGAAAATGCCGGGCTTGCTCATGGGTTTTGGGGGCTCCGCGGGTTTTGGCCGCGCTGGAATTGGTTGACCGCGCGATTGTGCTCGCCCAGCGACGCGCTGAACTGGCTGGAGCCGTCGCCGCGCGCCACGAAATACAGCGCCTTGGTTGCCAGCGGCTGCACGGCGGCCATCAAGGCGCCTTTGCCGGGCATGGCGATCGGGGTCGGCGGCAGGCCGGCCCGGGTGTAGGTGTTCCAGGGCGTGTCGGTCAGCAGGTCGCTCTTGTGCAGGCTGCCGTCGAACCTGGCGCCCAGGCCGTAGATCACGGTCGGGTCGGTCTGCAGCAGCATGCCCAGGCGCAGCCGGTTGCAGAACACGCCGGCAATCATGGGCCGGTCGCTAGCCCTGCCGGTTTCCTTCTCCACAATGCTGGCCAGCACCAGCGCCTCGTCGGGGCTCTTGATCGGCAGGTCGGGCGAACGCTGAGCCCAGGCCGCGGCCAGCCGGGTGTCCATCAGGCGCAGCGCGCGTTTGAGCACGGCCAAATCGCTCGAGCCCTTGGCGTAGTTGTAGGTGTCGGGGTAGAACCGGCCTTCGGGACTGAGCCCCGGGCGCCCCAGCGCGGTCATGATCGAATCGTCGCTCAGCCCTTGCGTGTCGGGCTTGAGCTGCTCTGCTTTTGCGAGCGCGTCGCGAAACTGCCGGAAGTTCCAGCCTTCCACCAGCGTGACCGTGCGCAGCGTCTCTTCGCCGCGCACCAGCATGCCGAGCACGCTGCGCGGCGTCGCGCCAGGGTTGATCTCGTAACTCCCGGCCTTGATTTTGCGGGCCTGGCCCGACAGCCGGAACCACCAGAACAGCGCTGCCGGGTCGACCCGCACGCCGGCGTCGGCGACCGCCTGCGCGACGCCGCGCGGCGTGGTGCCGGGCTCGATCGACAGGTCCAGGCTGGTCGTGCCGGGCACCATGCGGGCAGGGATGAGCACCAGCGGCTGGTTCAGCCACCAGACGGCAGCGCCAGCGCCCAGCGCCAGCAAGAAAAAGAGTCCCAACAACAATCGACGCACAGCCCTACCGCCTCATGGAAATGATCAGGGCATGATAATTCACCCCATGACTGCTTCCCTGCCCATCACCACGTCATCTTCAGTGCCAAGCGCCGCCGCTGCGGCCCTGAACGGCGTCGCTCCCCTGTCCCACCTGGGCGTTATCCGGGTCGAAGGCGAAGACGCCGCCGCGTTCCTGCACGGCCAGCTGACCCAGGATTTCTCGACGCTCGATCCGCTGGAGGCCCGGCTCGCCGCGTTCTGCTCGGCCAAGGGTCGCATGCAGGCCAGTTTTATCGGCTTCAAGCGCGGCCCAAGCGAAATCCTGCTGGTCTGCAGCCGCGACCTGCTCGCGCCCACGCTCAAGCGGCTGTCGATGTTCGTGCTGCGCGCCAAGGCCAGATTGACCGATGCGACGGCCGAATTCAGCCTGTTCGGGCTGACCGGAGATGCTCTTAAAAATATAGCTGACATCTCATATTCCACATGGGTCAAAGCCGATTTTGGCACTGCAAACGTGGTGACCCTGTACCCGGCCGACGGCCAGCCACGGGCCCTGTGGGTTGCGCCCATGGGCGAGCCCGCGCCATCGGGTGCGCCGCTCACCGCCGGCCTCTGGCTGTGGAGCGAGGTGCGCAGCGGCATCGTCACGCTTACCGCGCCCCTCGTCGACGCCTTTGTGCCGCAAATGCTCAACTACGAATCGGTCGGCGGGGTCAATTTCAAGAAGGGCTGCTACCCGGGCCAGGAGGTGGTGGCGCGCAGCCAGTTCCGCGGCACGCTCAAGCGCCGGGCGTATCTGGTGCACTGCGAGGCGCCGCCCAGTGCTGGCCAGGAAGTTTTTCACAGCGCCGATGCCACGCAGCCCTGCGGCCTGGTGGCGCAGGCGGCCGCCGCGCCGCAAGGCGGTTTTGACGCGCTGGTATCGCTGCAGATCGGCGCCACCGAATCGGGCACCCTGCACCTGGGCTCGCCCGGTGGACCTGTGCTGGTGCTGCAAGCCCTGCCCTACCCGCTGCTGCTGGATATCTAGGTTCCGCCCGGCCATCTCATCGCCCGGTCATCACGTGTCCATCAACCGGGCGCCGACTGGCAGGCCAGCGGCGACGCCGTGCGGCCGGACCCCGCCGCCATCGCGTGCACCGTGGGCGCGACCGACCTGAGAAACTGCACCGCCAGCGCGCTGGTGAAGGTGTAGCGCGCGGCATAGGGTTCGTGCACGTAGGCGGTGATGGTGCCGAACACCCGCTCGCCGACAAAAAACACGAAGGTGGCCGAGCGGTTCACCCGGCGTGAGCCGAGCAGGCGCCCGCCGGGGCCATAGGTTTCGAAGCGCTGGTCGCCGGTACCCGTCTTGCCACCGACCGGCTCGGTGAACGCGCCGCGCAAGCCCTTGGCCGTACCGCCATTGACCACATCCTGCAACGAGCGGCGCACCACCGCAGCGATGTCCGCGGACAGCAGCCGCTGATCCGGCGCCGCCTGCGCCACAAAGCGGGTTTCATACGGCGTACCGATGCCGAAATCAAGGTTGTGCAACGACTGCATCGGCCTTTGCACGCCGTCGCTCAGGATCAGGCCCGTCAGTTCCGCCAGCGACGCGGGGCGGTCGCCGGACGCGCCGACGGCCGTGGCGAGCGACGGCGTGAGCGTCTCGAACGGATAGCCGAGCCGGCGCCAGTCCTGCGCGATGCGCGCGAACGCGGCAATCTCCAGCTGATGGCGGATGCGGTTGGTTTGCGCGCCGCGCTCGCGCGGTCTCATCAGCCAGGCATAGGCCTCCTGACGCACCACCGTGCTGTCGTCCAGTGCCTGCTTGAGTGGTGCCTTCGGCTGGTGGCGCAAATACTCGACCAGCCACAGCGCAAGCGGGTGCACGTGCGCCAGGTAGCCCCGGTCGCCCAGCGAGAACTTGTCGATGCCGTATTTCACGTAGAGGCTGTGCACAGCGTCGTCGGTCAAAGGCGGGCCTGCCAGCCGCCGGCGCATTTCGCGCCCGAATTGCGCCTCGTCCAGGGACGGATCCACGCTGCGCAGCGCCACCGCCAGCGCGACGGGGGACGCGCGTTTGCCCTCGAACATCAGGTCCAGCGCCTGCTCCACGGTCTTGCCCTGATATTGGCGATAAAAGCGCCGCATGAAGGTGCTGCTTTCCTGGTCGACAAAGCGGGCCAGGTACTCACGCCGCTGCGGTGAATCGGGGTCGGCCAGCCACTGGTCGACATTGGGCTCGATCTGGTAGATCTCGTAGCGCACGATGTCGCGCATGAGCCGAACGAACACCAGGTTGACGGAATTCTGGAACCCCACGCGCACGGTGAAGTTTTGCGTGTTTTCCCAGGACTCGAAATTCTCGAAGCTTTGCAGACCGCCGCCCGTGGAAAACGCCTCGCCGGCGGCGCCCGAATATTTGCGCTCCATCGCGGCCTCCAGCATGGCGGGCAGGCCTGCGCCCGGGTTGCGGGTCAGGTAATCCAGGGCCCAGCGGCTCAGCACATCCTGCGCGGAAATCGGCACGCGGCGCAACTGCGCAGGGCTCAAGCCGGCCAGGCGCTGGTGTAGCGCGCTGACGATCTCCAGATAGGTCACGACGGTACGCAGCTTGGCGGTCGAGCCCAGATTGAGCCGCGCGCCGCGGTTGATGTCGAACGGCTGGTCCACGCTGTCGGCCTGCGCGCGCAGCAGGCTGGCGCGGCCCCGCTGCTCGTACAGTGTGACGCTGAGCGTCAGCTGGCCGGGGTCGTCGCCGTCCTGCAGCAGATTGTGTCCATACAAACCGGCGGCGCGGGCGCCCTGCGGCGTGCGCACGCGCTGCAAGGCGGCGGTAATGGCCTCCTGGGCGGCCTGGTCGATGGTGCTGCTGGCGCGCAGGTCGAGCCGGTCCAGGTGGTACAGCGAGTCGGCACCGAGCAGCGCCGACAGGCCCGTGCGCAGGCTGGTGACGGCCTTGCGTTCGACAAATGACTCGCTCGCGCGCGGCGGCGGCGGGTTGGCCTGCTGGAGTCGCACCGCCAGCGCGGCATCGCGCCAGGCCGGCGGGATGGTGCGGGCGAGCGCCAGCAGGCGCAAGTATTGGTCGGTCAGGGTGTTGAGCGCCGCGCGGTCCTGCAGCAGGTAGGAGGAGGGTCTGCGCTGCGCAATCATCAGCGACAGCGCTTCCTTTAGCACCTGTGCCTGCCGCGCCGAAGCGGCGGACTCGCCCATGCTCCGCAGCAGCCGGTTGACCTCGGCGAAATCCTCGCCGTACCAGGTCCACAGGCCGTCGCCGAGGCCCTGCACCTCGCCCTGGCTGGCGCTGCCCGACAGCGGCACGGTGTTGAGGTAGTCCAGCACGATCTGTTCGCGCCTGGGCAGCGTGACCTCGCCGCTGAGGTAGGCGCGCACCGAGGCGCTGGCCATCTGGCGCAGCTTCTCGGTCCCCGTTCCGGTCTGGCCGCCGGGGGAATGGCGGTATTTCTCGATTTGCGTGGCCAGCGTGCTGCCGCCCGGCGTGGCATTGCTGGAGAAAAAGTGCAACACCTGATCAAAGCCGGCGCGGCTGAAGCGGCGCCAGTCGACGGCCGGGTTGCGCAGCGGGTACTCCGGGTCCAGCAGGTCGTGGTTCTCGATGAACAGCAGACTGCTGACCAGCACCGGCGGCACCGCCTCGAAACGGTCATACACCCGCTGCGGAAAGCGCTGCGTGTACAGCGTCTGGCCATTGCAGTCGAGCAGTTCGAGGCCGGCCACGGTCTTCTCGCTGTACGGTGCGAACAGGCCGTCGTCGATCAGGTCAACCATGCGCGGCGACATGCGCGCCTGCGCGGCGATGTTGAAGCCGTGTTGCTCCAGCCGGTCGGTGAAATCCGGCAACTGGGCATAGCCGAGCCGCTCGTCGTAGGGGCCAAAGCGGGGAAAACGAACGGCCTTGCTGGGGCCGGGCGCCACGTCAAAGGTCAGCTCCTTGCCGAGCCGCGCCAGGTAGTGGGCCTGCCAGCGCGACGTGCGCAGTTCGGTGGAAACCAGTTGGTAGATGACATACAGTAGCCCGCACAATGCGGCCAGCAAAAGGTATTTGGCCCAGGCGCGTCGTGACACTTTGCGGCGATCAGTGGCTGAAGTCCGGCGCGACTCAAAGAAGCGTGAACATTTCGACGTGCGCAATGCCGACCTCGTAGAACGGCTCGCCGCGCGGCGCATAGCCCGCCCGCGCATAGAAGCCCTCGGCGCTGCGCTGGGCATGCAGCAGCACTTCACGGTCGCCGCGCTGGCGCGCGCAGTCCATCAGGGACTGCAGGATGCGCCGGCCCAGTTGCGAGCCGCGCACCACGCGGTTGACTGCCATGCGGCCGATTTTGCCCACGCCCGGCGCGTGTTGCAGCAGGCGCCCGGTGGCCAGCGGCTGGCCCAGGCGGTTGTACGCCACCGCATGAATCGCCGTGTGGTCGGCCTCGTCCCACTCCATCTCCATCGGAATGCGCTGCTCCTGCACAAACACTTCGGTACGCACGCGTGCGGCATCCTGGCCCAGTTCAGCCCACGTGCCCACCTTGATGACAGCCACATCCTGCCCGGCCTCGAACCCGGTCAGGAGATCGCGCAGCACGCCCGGCACCGGTTTGGAGGTTTGCGTGGCCGGGTCGGCAAACACATAAATCAGCTCGCCGGTGATGAGCAGCTCGTCGCCGCGGAAGATCGCGCCGCTGAACAGCATCGACGAAGTGCCGACGCGCGTGCACTTCATGGCGACGTCAATCTGGTCGTCAACCCGTGCCGAGGCATGGAATTCGACGGTGGCTTTCTTGACGTACAGATCGCCGCCCAGCTGCAGCATGGCAGCTTCATATGGCAAGGCCAGCGCGCGCCAGTAGTCGGAGATGGCGGTGTCGAAATACATCAGGTAGTGCGCGTTGAAGACGATTTTTTGCATGTCCACTTCGGCCCAGCGCACGCGCAGCCGGTGGAAAAAACGGAAGTCCTGTCGATTCATGGCGAGTCAGTCAAGGGTTGAAAGCTTCTTGGAGGGCCGCGGCGGCGTCCGCATGAGCCTGGCGCGCCGGCGCAATGGCCCGCCCCATCTTGATGAACTCATGCGTCACGCCGCGGTAGATTTCGAGATCGACGGCGACGCCTGCCGCGCGCAGTTTGTCGGCATACAGCACGCCCTCGTCGACGAGCGGATCGCACTCGGCCAGCCCGAACCATGCCGGTGCTACCCCGTCCACGTCGGGCGCATTCAGCGGGGCGAAGCGCCAGTCGTCGCGGTCGGCCGGGCTGCGGATGTACTGGTTGAAGAACCAGGTGATGTGGGCTTCTTCGAGCACGAAGCCTTGCGCAAACGTGGTGTGCGATGGCGTGTCCTGGTGCGCCGCGCAGCCGGGGTAGAACAGCAATTGCAGCGCCAGCGGCAGGCCGGCATCGCGCGCCAGCACCGCACAGACCGTAGCCAGCGTACCGCCCGCGCTGTCCCCGCCCAGCGCCATGCGCGTGCCATCCAGGCCCAGCGATGCATGGTTGGCGGCCAGCCACGCCGTGGCATCCCAGGCGTCCTGCGTCGCCACCGGGAACTTGTGCTCGGGCGCGAGCCGGTAGTCGACCGACAGCACCGCGCACTGCGCGAGGTGACTGAGCTGGCGGCACAGCACGTCGTGCGAGGCAATGCTGCCGATGGTGAAGCCGCCACCGTGGAAATACAGCAGCACGGGCAGCCGCGCGTGTGACGGGGCCACCAATCGCGCAGGGAGCGCATGGCCGTCGCGCGCGGGAATGCTGAAGTCTTCCACCCGCGCCAGTTTGGGGGCCGTAATTTCAAGCACGCCGGCGCCGGCTTCGTAGGCGGCTCGCGCCTGTTGCGGTAGCAGCAGGTGCATGGAGGGACGCCGGGCGCGCGCCATACGCTCCAGCACATCGCGCATGGCCGGCGCCAGCAAGGCGCGAGGGCCGCAGTAGGGGCCACTCACTGGCTGGCGCTCCGCCCGGCCGTGGCGAATCGGGTTGCCAGCAGGGTTTTCTTGCATCTCATTCTTTGCCGGTGTCCGTTACAGTGGGACTCCATCGTACAACGCGGAACATCATGGCTTTCATCAACTTCGTGACGCAAATCCAGTTTGAATTTGGCGCCCTCAAGCTGCTCGCGCAAGAGTGCCAGCGTGTCGGCATCACGCGCCCGCTGATCGTGACCGACCCCGGCGTCAAGGCGGCCGGCCTGCTGCAAAAGGTGCAGGATGCGCTGCCCGGTGTGACGGCGGCGGTTTTCGACCAGACACCTTCGAACCCGACCGAGGCGGCTGTGCGTGCGGCGGTGGCTGTGTACCAGAGCCACGGCTGCAACGGCCTGATCGCTG
Source organism: Rhodoferax sp. (assembly GCA_031291295.1). Taxonomy (GTDB): domain Bacteria; phylum Pseudomonadota; class Gammaproteobacteria; order Burkholderiales; family Burkholderiaceae_C; genus Rhodoferax_A. The sequence continues at coordinate 36,220 of JARLJI010000013.1, forward strand.
TGGGCGGCGGCTCGTCGATCGACTGCGCCAAGGGCGTGGCCATTGCGGCCACACACGAAGGCCCGCTCAAGATCTACGCCACCATGGAGGGCGGCTCGCTCAAGATCACCGAGCGCGTGGCGCCGCTGATTGCGGTTCCGACCACGGCCGGCACCGGCAGCGAGGTGGCGCGCGGCGCGATCGTGATTCTGGACGACCACCGCAAGCTGGGCTTTCACTCCTGGCATCTGGTGCCCAAGGCCGCCATTTGCGACCCCGAGCTCACGCTGGGCCTGCCGCCCATGCTGACCGCCGCCACCGGCATGGACGCGATTGCGCACTGCATGGAAGCCTTCATGGCGCCGGCCTTCAATCCGCCGGCCGATGGGATCGGGCTCGACGGCCTGGCGCGCGGCTGGACCCACATCGAGCGCGCCACACGCGACGGCTCCGACCGGGAAGCGCGCCTGAACATGATGAGCACGTCGATGCAGGGCGCGATGGCGTTCCAGAAAGGCCTGGGCTGCGTGCACAGCCTGAGCCACAGCCTGGGCGGTGTCGATCCGCGACTGCATCACGGCACCCTGAACGCCGTCTTTTTGCCGGCTGTGGTGCGTTTCAACGCCAGCGCCGAGTCGGTGCAAAAAGAGAACCGGCTGCAGCGCATGGCGCACGCCATGGGCCTCGCGTCGGGCGGCGACATTCCCGAGGCCATCAAGGCCATGAATGCCCGGCTCGGCCTGCCCGCAGGACTGGCGGCCATGGGGGTGAAGGAAAGCCAGTTCGATGACGTGATCCGCGGCGCCCTGGCCGATCACTGCCACAAGACCAACCCGCGCCTGGCGACGCCCGAGGACTACCGCGAGATGCTGCTGCAGTCCCTGTAGAAAGCCGCCACGAAGCAGCGGGTTTGACGCCGGCTCAGGCGGCTCCGCCCGTGCGAGCGACGCCGCTGCGCACATGATCTTCCAGCTGGCCGACCGCGGCCGCCAGCGAGTTGGCTTGCTCATCGACCCGCTGCACCAGCGCCGCCTGCAAACCATCCAGGCGCGTTTGCAGTTGCTGTGCACCCTCTACGCGCTCCCGAGACAGCCGCACCAGTTCTTCCGCGACAAAAGTTTTGAGCTCGGTGAAGCGCGAGGCTTCGGCCTTGTCAGCGAGTTCGCGCTGTGCCGCCAATTCCTTGGTGTGGCGGCGGCCGTCCATCAGCAGCGTCGTTTGCATAGAGGCGATTACGGCGATAAACACGGCCGCCAGGGCCAGCGTGAATCCCAGCAGGACCAGCCCCAGCGGTGCGCTGACCGCGCTGACCAGCAGCGACAACTCGGTGGGTTGAGTCACGAGGCCCCAGTTCAGCGCCACGAAGGCAGCAAGCGCAAGACAAATGAGCAATAACAGCAGGGAGCGGATCGACATGAGGGGCCTCTTGCAACGCACGAACGGGGCGTTTCAGTATACGGTCGTGACTATTGCACTTGTAGCCACTACTTGCGCAGCCCCTGCAATTTGGAAAACGCCGACGCCATGGCCGTGGATTGCGGCGCGGGCGCGCTTTGGTGGCGTGGCGACTGCTGGCCGCGCCCCGCGCCTTCAAACCGGTTGGCCTGCGGATCGTCGCGGCGCGGCGGCGCGGCGTCGAGCTTCATCGACAGGCCGATGCGCTTGCGTTCGATGTCCACCTCCATGACCTTGACCTTTACGATGTCGCCGGTCTTGACGATCTCGCGCGCGTCGTTCACAAACTTGTGCGCCAGCTGGCTCACATGCACCAGTCCGTCCTGGTGCACGCCCAGGTCCACGAAGGCGCCGAAGGCGGCCACGTTGCTCACCGTGCCCTCCAGGATCATGCCGGGCTGCAGGTCGCGGATGTCGTCCACCCCGTCGTTGAAGCGTGCCACCTTGAAGTCCGGGCGCGGGTCGCGGCCCGGCTTTTCGAGCTCGGAAAGAAGGTCTTTGACGGTGATGACGCCGAACCGCTCGTTCGCAAACAGCTCGGGCCTGAGCGTCTTGAGCATCTCGGCGCGGCCCATGAGTTCGGCCACCGGCTTGCCCGTTTTCTCGATGATCTGCTCGATCACGGGATAGGTCTCGGGGTGCACGCCGGTCATGTCGAGCGGGTTGTCGCCGCCGCGGATGCGCAAAAAGCCCGCGCTCTGCTCGAAGGTCTTGGCGCCCAGGCCCGTGACCTGCATGAGCTGCTGGCGATTCGCGAAGGCGCCGTTGGCTTCACGCCAGCGCACCACGGCCTTGGCCACCGACCCGCTCAGTCCCGACACGCGCGACAGTAGCGGCACGCTGGCCGTGTTGAGGTCCACCCCGACCGAGTTGACGCAGTCTTCCACCACCGCCTCCAGTGTGCGCGCCAGCTCGCTCTGGTTCACGTCGTGCTGGTACTGGCCGACGCCAATGCTCTTGGGGTCAATCTTCACCAGTTCGGCCAGCGGATCCTGCAGCCGCCGCGCAATGCTGGCCGCGCCGCGCAGGCTCACGTCGACATCAGGCATTTCCTGTGACGCGAACTCGCTGGCACTGTACACCGACGCGCCGGCTTCGCTGACCACCACTTTCTGGATTTCCGCGCCATCATGCAGTTTCGCCAGCTGTTTGATCAAATCACCCGCCAGTTTGTCCGTTTCGCGGCTGGCCGTGCCGTTGCCGATGGCGATCAGGTTCACACCGTGCTTCTCGCAAAGCCGGCTCAGTTTGTGCAGCGAACCGTCCCAGTCACGCCGCGGCTCGTGCGGATACACCGTGGCGGTTTCCACCAGCTTGCCGGTGGCATCGACCACCGCCACCTTGACCCCGGTGCGGATGCCCGGATCCAGACCCAGCACCACGCGCGGGCCAGCCGGCGCGGCCAGCAGCAGGTCGCGCAGGTTGTCGGCAAACACCTTGATGGCGACTTTCTCGGCGCCTTCACGCAGGCGCGCAAACAGGTCGCGCTCGGTGGACAGGCTGAGCTTCACGCGCCAGGCCCAGGCGACACATTTGCGCAGCAGGTTGTCTGCCGCCCTGCCCCGGTGGCTCCAGCCCAGGTGGATGGCGATGCGCCCCTCCGCGACGGATGGCTTGCCCGGCTCCGCTTCGACGGGCAGCACCAGTTTGGCATCCAGAATCTCCAGCGCGCGCCCGCGGAATACGGCCAGGGCGCGGTGCGACGGCACGCGGCCGATCGGCTCGTCGTAGGCGAAGTAGTCGCGAAACTTGGCCACGTCGGCGTTGTTCTCGTCCTTGCCGCTCATCAGGCTGGATTTGAACAGGCCTTCCGCCCAGAGCCACTCGCGCAGGCTTTGCACCAGCGCGGCGTCTTCGGCCCAGCGCTCGGAGAGGATGTCGCGCACGCCGTCCAGCACGGCAGGCACGGTGGAAAAATCAGGGCCGGGCTTGCCGTCGTCCAGGACTTCGGCAGGACGCGTGAAGGCAGCGGCCTCGGTCGCGGGATCCAGCGTTGGGTCGGCAAACAGCCGGTCGGCCAGCGGTTCGATGCCGGCTTCACGCGCGATCTGGCCCTTGGTGCGGCGTTTGAGCTTGTACGGCAGGTACAGGTCTTCCAGATCTTGCTTGGTCGGTGCCGCCTCGATCGCAGCGCGCAGCGCGGGGGTCAGCTTGCCCTGCTCCTCGATGCTCTTAAAAACGACGTCACGCCGGCCTTCCAGTTCGCGCAGATAACCCAAGCGGTATTCCAGTTCGCGCAGCTGGATATCGTCCAGGGCGCCAGTGGCCTCCTTGCGGTAACGCGCGATGAAGGGCACCGTGGCGCCGCCATCGAGCAAATCGACGGCCGCCTGCACCTGATCCTCCCGGACCTTGATTTCGCTGGCGATCTGACGAATGATTTTCTGCATGGTAGTAACAACCCCGTCCGGTTGCCGGGGCATCAAATGTGGATTGAAGGCCGGAAGTTTGCCACAGGGCACCCGCGAACCCGCCCGGATGTCCCGCGCGCGTCAAGCCATTTCGCGCAAGGGATAGGCAACGCCTTTCGCCGCGTGAGCACTGGCCTTATGCGGGGCGGTCTGCACCGACACCGGCAATAGCAGCATGATGCGGGTGCCCGTTTGATCGCCCTGACAGCGGGAGAACTCAATGCTGGCGCCGATGGATTCGGCGCGCTGGCGCATGCCCGACAGGCCTTTTCCTGTGGCTCGTCTGTCCGCCACTGCCGCCTGGATACCCCGCCCGTTGTCACATATCTCCAGCAGCAGGCACTGGCTGGACACCAGATACCGGCAGGTCACCTCGACCGTCGTTGCCCGGGAATGGCGCATCACGTTGGACAGCGCTTCCTGGCTGATGCGCAGCAGTTGCAGCACCTGGTCGGGCGTGACCACGGCTAGCTCCCTGGCGTCCTGCATGTTCCAGACCATGTGAATCCCGAGCCGGTCCAGCGAGGGCTGGATGCGGTAGCGCAGCCGTGCGAGCGCGTCGACGATCGAGTCGTGCTCTCCGTCGATCGAGTCGACCATGATTTTCAGGTCAAGAAGGCACTGCTCCAGCGCAATAGCCATGGCTTGCTGTTGCGGAGAATGAGGATCCAGCGTTGCGATGAGGTTGACGAGCTGGGAGCCCACCCCGTCGTGCAGATCACTCGCAATGCGCTTGCGTTCGCTCTCTATCGCGCGCCGGCTCAGCAGGTCGCTGTGGGTCGCCTGCTCGGCCCGCAGCCGGTTCAGGGCCTGCAGATGCCCCTCCTGCTCCGCATCGATCGCGCTTTGGCCGTCCGGACCGCGACCGGTCATGACCAGCCACACCAGAAGAAGAAATACGGGATAAAGGTAATGCCCGAACGCCGTTCCGGTGTGCAGGGACTCCGCATGAAGCATGTCGTCCAGCGCAATGCCCAGACCCAACAGCGTCGTGCCCATCACAAACCATCGATGCGGGCCGTCGCGCCGCGCCGCAAGGTAGCAAATCCCGGTGGCCAGCGCCAGGAAAAACCCCACGTTGAGGATCTGCCAGGCCTGGAAAAGAGGGATGCGCCCCTGCAGGCCGCGCAGGCCATACAAGCCCGTCCCGCCCAGCACGACCGTGCCGGCGAGAGCTTGTGACAGACATAGCCAATACAGCCACTCCTGCTTGATGCCGGCGCTTTGCAGCAGGAAAAATACCACGGCTGCGACACACCATTGATAGCTGATATCCAGCCAGACGGTGGACAGGGCACCGGCAGCGGCGCCGCCCCCGTAGCGTGTCAAACCCAAGTTGACGACAAGTGCCACCAGGGCCAAGGCCAGCGCCAGGTCGAACCGGCTGCGCTTGCGGCACCAGGCGGTCAACGTCATGGCGTGTGGGTCCACTTTGTCCTCATCGTGTTCAACGGGTCACCGGGCACCGGCACCTGCGCGCCGGGGTTGCAAACGTGGGGCTTGCCTGCTGAAACGATGCGCCTGCAGCCCGGCGCCGCCATAAAAATACCGCGCTACAAGAGGCCACGGGCCCCGGCAAAGCTGACCGCCTGCGCGCGCGTACGCACTTGCAACTTGCTGTAGATGTTCTTCACGTGCGTGTTCACCGTCTGGCAACTGATCCGCAGCTGCGTGCCAATCTCGGCGCTGGTGTAGCCGCTGGCGACCATCTTCAGCACTTCCTTTTCACGATCGGAGAGCTTTTCGGGCTCGTTGGCGACCCTGATCTTTTGCGAATCGTCATGGGCGTAGTCCAGCTTGAGCAGCAGCCGGCGCGCCAGGTTGGGGGTGATCGACGCGCCGCCGTTGACCACCTGCAACACGGCTTGGGAGAAGTTGCCAAACCACGAGTTCTTCACCAGGTAGCCCGTGGCGCCCAGCTCAAAGGCATGCAGGGCGTGCTGCTCATCCTCCATGGCGGAAATCACCACCGCCTCTGCCGCCGGGCGATGCGACTTCATGTATTCGATCAGGTCAAACCCCGAACCGTCGCCCAGGTTGAGGTCGATCACCATCACATCAAACTCTTGCAGCGCGATCAGGCGGCGTCCCGCGCGTGCGCTGTCCGCCTGTGCAACGAGATTGATGCGCAAATCCGCCATCAATTCCTGTGCGATAACCATGCGAAAGTGGGGATCGTCATCGATCAGCAGCACCCGCACCGGCTGCTCCGGCTGACCGATCAAAAAATCCGGCCACATGGATGGGTTGCCCAGCAGCGCAAAGTGCTGGGCGACGCCTCCGCTTTCCCGGCGCGTCAGGCCAGGCTCACGTTCCAACTGGATCCGATTGCCCATAAAACCCCCTAATAGATCATTCATTGCCGTGACCTTTAATGCTTAGCGCATCTTGTTGAGAAATTGTGACACCTTTGCGACACTTTTCATACAACTTCGACGTTTCACGATACTGTTCAAGCGCGTGGCTACGTTCTTCTAGATCAACAGTATTTGAGAACGATACAAAATTCCACAACAAATATCACAGGAACTTCATTTTTTACAAAAGTTACTGTTGAAAGCCGCTCATTTCAAATAACCAAAACACGGCCGCCGTTTTCGGGCGGCGACGTAAGAAAGGCGGTGTTGCGCCGACTAAGTTGCAGGTATCCACCACGGCGAGGCTGTTTTCATGAAGATTACTATCAAATTAATAGCTGTCTGTGCAGTTTCGACGGGGACTGCAGCCTCTTTTTCCATGCAGATCAGCTGTGCTGCGCAATCGGGCGCGGTCCTCACGCCCGTGATCGAGCTGTACACGTCCGAGGGCTGCAGCTCCTGTCCACCGGCGGACAAATGGTTGTCAAGCCTCAAGGACCGAGGCGCGGGCCAGGCCGCTGTGATCGAGGCCTTTCATGTGGGCTACTGGGACTACATCGGCTGGGTCGACCGCTTTGCCTCGCCCGCCTACACCGCGCGCCAGCGGCAGGTCGCGGCCTGGAACCAGCAGCGCTCCATTTACACCCCGCAGGCCGTGTTGAACGGGAGGGACTGGCCGGATTGGGCAGCGTCGGGAACGCATCCGCCAGCGGCCACCGGACCCGCCCGCGCCAGCATTGCGCTCAGGCAACTGGGTGACTATCAGTTTGAAGCCATCGTCACACCCGCTGCCGGCGCTCCCGCGAGCTGGGGCGCCTACTGGACCATCACCGAGAACGGCTACAACTCCAGGGTCAAGGCGGGCGAGAACGCGGGTGAATTTTTGCAGCACGACTTCGTGGTGCGCCAGTACACCCCGGCGGGCGACTACAGCACCGACCCAGCCACCCCGCAACGGCTCACCCTGCGCAGCATTGCGCCCAGCCCCGGCCACGCGCGGCAGGTCAACCTGGTAGTGTTCGACCCGAAAACGGGCAGCACGCTGCAGGCGGTGTCGGCTGGTTGCTGACGGCGTGTCAATTGAGGCGCCCGCTCGCCCTGCTCTGCCTTCAGTCGGCCCGCAGCGCCTTGCGCAATTCAGCCCCGATCTCGGGCTTGTCGGCAAACGGATCCGTCGGGTTGCGCGCCAGCAGGATGTCCTCCAGCCGGGTTTGCACCGAGCCGATGGCCTTGGGATGGCTGTAGATGTAGAACTGGTTGGCGGCCACGGCGTCGAACACTTTTTGCGCCACGTCGGCAGCCGTGATCTTTCCGGAGCCGACGGCCTTGTCGGTCATGGCCTGGCCCACCAGCTGGCTTTTGGTGGGTTTTTCGCCCGCCAGATCGCCGGGGCGGTTGCGGTGGCTCTGGCTGATGCCGGTGGCGACAAAGAACGGACACAGCACGCTGGCGCCGATCTGGTCGGTCACCAGGGATAGATCCTGGTACAGCGTCTCGGACAGGCTGACCACGGCATGCTTGCTGACGTTGTAGACGCCCATGTTGGGCGGATTCAGCAGGCCGGCCATGCTGGCGGTGTTGACGATGTGGCCGCGCCAGGCGGGGTCTTTTTTGGCGGCCTCGAGCATCATGGGCGTGAACAGGCGCACGCCGTGCACCACGCCCATGACATTGACGCCCAGCACCCATTCCCAGTCCCGGACCGAGTTCTCCCAGATCAGGCCGCCCGAGCCCACGCCCGCGTTGTTGAAGACCAGGTGCGGCGCGCCAAAGCGCTGCTGCACCGCCTGCGCCAGCGCTTCCATCTGGGCAGCGTTCGACACATCCACCTTGCGCGCCAGCACGGGCGCGCCGGCGGCCTGCATTTCGGCCGCGGCCTTGTCGAGCGCATCCTGCTGCACATCCACCAGCACCAGGTTCATGCCGAGCCGGGCGCCAATGCGGGCGCATTCGAGGCCGAAGCCCGAACCTGCGCCCGTGAGCACGGCGGTCTTGCCTTTGAAGTCGGTGATCATGCGGAGGGTGCCTTCTTGAGGATGTAGCCAATGCGCGGGAAGTGCACATGCACCGTGCCGGCGCGTTCGTCGGTGCGGCGCAGGGTGTAGTGCATGCGGGTGGCGGCGATCAGTTCGCCTTCGGTCGGTTCGGGGCCGAAGCTCTCGCTGGCGATGGTGACCTGGCTGCCCAGCGCAATGCCGTGCTCGTCCTGGAACGGCTCATCCTTGAGCGGCGCCGGTGTGGACCGGGCGGCCAGCGCGATGGCGTCCGCGGCACTGAACGCCTGCTCCTGGTCATGACCGATCGCAGCCATGCGGTCCATCCAGGTCAGCACAGATGGCGTGTGGTCGAGGATGCCCGCCATCGCCGGGGTGCGATGTCGCGTGAACCACAGCGGGTGATAGGCCGCAAAGTCGGCGATGCAAGGCGTGGCGCCAAGCAAAAAGGGCTGCTCCTCGAGCATGTTGGCCAGCCGGCGCAGATAGCTCTTGTAGGCAGCGGCCGCATCGGGCGGCGGCAGGCGCGGCACGTTCACGCGCATTTTGGCGCGGTCCTCGGCAAAGGCCTTGAGCACCTCGGGCGGCGCGCCAGGGAACACCTGGGCGGCCCCCGCCGGGCTGAAGTTGAACGCCATGGAAGCCCAGAACAGCGTGCTGTCGGCCCACTGCGCCAACACACGGGCCAGGCCCTTGTTGTGTGCCGGGTACAGCGTGGGTGTGCTCTGGCGATGCTCCAGGATGTCGCAGATCAGCGCGCTGTCGCAGTAGATGTCGGCGCCGACCTGCAGAAACGGGGTCTTGCGGTAGCCGCCGGTGAGCGCGACCACATCCGGCTTGGGCATGATGGCCGGGATGATGACGGACTTCCAGGCCAGTTTTTTGTGGCCCAGAACCAGGCGGATTTTTTCCGAGAAGGGGGACGTGGGGTAGTGGTGAAGAATCAGCTCGCTCATGTCATCCACCCGCTAGATCAGCTTGACCAGCTGCTTGCCAAAGTTTTTGCCCTTGAGCAGGCCCAGGAAAGCCTCGGGCGCAGATTCAATGCCCTGTGCCACGCTCTCGCGCGGACGCAGCTTGCCGGTGGCCACCAGCGTGCCAAGTTCATTGAGCGCTTCGGGCCACACTTCCATGTGTTCGCTCACGATGAATCCCTGCACCTTGAGGCGATTGGTCAGGATCAGCGCCGGGTAGGTCAGCGGCAGCGGCTGGCCGTCGTAGCCGGCGATCATGCCGCACAAGGCGATGCGGCCGGACGCGTTCATGCGCGACAGCACGGCGTCGAGCACCATGCCGCCGACGTTTTCAAAATAGCCGTCGATACCGTCGGGGCAGGCGTCCTTGAGCGCCTTGGACAGCGACTCCGCGTTCTTGTGCAGCTTGTAGTCCACGCACGCGTCGAAGCCGAGCTCCTTGATCGCGTAGGCACATTTTTCGGGGCCGCCCGCAATGCCCACGGCGCGGCAGCCGCGCGCCTTGGCCAGCGCGGCAAAGGCGCTGCCCACCGCGCCCGTGGCGGCGCTGACCACCACCGTCTGGCCGGCCTGCGGCGCGATGATCTTGACCAGCCCGTACCACGCCGTCACGCCCGGCATGCCGACTGCGCCCAGGTAGTGGCTCAGCGGCACATGGGTGGTGTCCACCTTGCGCAGCATGCCGGGCTGATTCGCGTCCACCACGCTGTACTGCTGCCAGCCGCCCATGCCGACCACCTTGTCGCCGACCGCGAATTTGGGGCTTTTCGATTCGACCACCTCACCGGCGGTGCCGCCCTGCATCACCTGACCCAACGGCTGCGGCGCCGCATAGCTCTTGCTGTCGTTCATGCGCCCGCGCATGTACGGGTCCAGACTGAGGAAGTGGTGGCGCACCAGTACCTGGCCATCCTGCAACGCCGGAGTCTCGCTGGCGACGAGTTTGAAGTTGCTGGCGACGGCTTCGCCGGTGGGGCGGTTGTCGAGAAGAATCTGTTGGTTATGCGGCATGAGAGGCTCCTGGTGGGTTGTTGGGTTACTACTAAATTAATAGCATACTGTGGCCGTTGTTAAAGGGCTGCAGCGCTATTTTCTATAAATTCAGGCGGATCAGTCGGTGGAAATCACGTTCAACGGATGACTGCCCCTGGCCCCGACGGCCAGGCGCTTGACGTACTTGAACGTCCCCGTGGCATGGGCGCAGATGCGCCCTTCCTGGTCGTAAATCGTGCCCTCGGTGAACGCCATGGTGGCGGTGCGGTGCATCAGGTGGCCTTTCGCCGTGAGCGGGCCGCGCGCCGGTTGCATGAAGCTGGTTTTCATCTCGATGGTGACCACGCCCATGTCTTTTTGCACGCTGCGGGCGGCCACCGCCATGGCCACGTCCAGCAGGGTCATGCTGGCGCCGCCGTGCGTGACGGAGAACGAATTGAGGTGTTCGGGCCGCGCCTCGTAGCGCAGTTCGGAATGCCCGCCGTCAAACAGCGCCAGCTCGAAGCCGAGATGGTTGACGAACGGAATATCAACGCCGAATTTCATCGACAGCTCCTGCTCAGCCACCGGTCACCCACCGGTCACAATGGACACGCCGCCATCCACCGCCAGCCACTGGCCGGTGATGTGCTTGCCGGCATCCGATGCGTACAGCACCGTCAGGCCCTTCAGGTCTTCGTCGTCGCCCAGGCGGTGCAGCGGCGCGTGGGCCGCCAGCTTCTCCTCGCCCATCGCCTTGAGCGTGCCCTGCGTCATCTTGCTCGGGAAGAAGCCCGGGCAAATGGCGTTGACCGTGATGTTGTACTTGCCCCATTCGGCGCCCAGCGCGCGCGTGAAGTTGATCACGGCCCCCTTGGAGGTGTTGTAGGCGATGGTCTGCATCTCGGGCGGGTTGCCGCCCAGGCCGGCGATCGATGCCAGGTTGATAATGCGACCCGACTTGCGCGGGATCATGCTGGTCTTGGCGACATGCTGGCTCAGGATGAAGTAGCCACGGATGTTGAGATTCATCACCTTGTCCCACGCCTCCACCGGGTGGTCTTCGGCCGGCGCGCCCCAGGCGGCGCCCGCGTTGTTGACCAGGATGTCGATGGCGCCCATGCGCTGCAGGGTCTCGTCGCCCAGGCGGCGGATGTCGGCTTCCTTGGCGCAGTCGGCGGCGATCCAGCGCGCGTCGATGCCGGCAGCCTGCAGGTCGGCCACAGCCACTTCCAGGTCTTCAGCCTTGCGCGAGCTCAGCATGATGCGCGCGCCGGCCTCGCCCAGCGCAAACGCCATTTGCAGGCCCAGGCCGCGCGAGCCGCCGGTGACGAGAGCGGTTTTTCCCTTGAGGTCGAATAGTTGTTGAATGGTCCGGGTCATGTGGGTCTCCAGCGTGTGTTCAATGGCTAAAAATGAAATGTAAGTGCACAGGCATCATCGGTCTTCTTTCAAACGTGAGCGGACGTAAATCAGGACGACCCCCACCGCTGCCACGAGCGCGCCGACAACCATCAGCGACCAGCCCAGCGGGCCGGCGCCGCGCCGCGTGAACACGCCCAGCACCAGCGTCAGCAGGCCGCCGTAGATCAATACCCAGATCAGCGCTTGCAAACGCGCGATGCTCCTGGAGGACGCGGTCGCGCCGGACTCCTTGAAAAACCCCATCAGAATGCATCTTCGGGCAGGCTGGCGCAGGTCAGGTCACGGCTTTCGACGACATTCAGCCAGGCCCCGATCTTGGGCAGCTCATAATGATAAAAATACCTTGCAGCCCCCAACTGGCCTGCAGTTGAAGCTACTGATTGGGTAGCATCCGCGCGCAGCGTGGCGAGCGCCACGTCCAGCCAGATCCAGGCCAGCACCGTGTGGCCAAAGGCCTGCATGTAGGGCACGGCGTTGGCCAGCGCGTCGGTGGGCTTGCCGGTGGCCCACGCGGCCTGGGTGGCGCTCGTGACCCGCTGCAGCGCTTGCCCCAATGCCTGGACATGCTCCGCCAGCTCGGGCACCTGCGCGGCGCGCTCGCGGGTAGCTTCGATGCGCGCGGCCAGCAATTGCAGGCCGCGGCCCTCCTCCATCAGCACCTTGCGCCCCAGCAGGTCCATGCCCTGGATGCCGTGCGTGCCCTCGTGGATCATGTTGAGGCGGTTGTCGCGCCAGTACTGCTCGACCGGGAAATCGCGCGTGTAGCCATAGCCGCCGTGCACCTGGATCGCCAGCGAGTTGGCCTCCAGGCACCATTCGCTGGGCCAGCTCTTGGCGATCGGGGTCAGCACTTCGAGTAGCAGGCGCGCCTCGTCGGCCGCCTGTGCAGTTCCGGTGCGCTGCTCGTCCACCAGGCGCGCGCAATACAACTCCAGCGCCAGCGCGCCTTCGCAGTACGATTTTTGTGCCAGCAGCATGCGCCGGACGTCGGCGTGTTCGATGATGCGGATTTGCGGCTGCGCCGCATCCTTGCCGCCCACGCCCACGGGCCGGCCCTGCGGCCGGTTTTTCGCATACTCCAGCGATGCCTGATAGCCCGCCATGCCCAGCATGGTGGCCGCCAGGCCAACGCCGATGCGCGCCTCGTTCATCATGTGGAACATGCAGTGCAGTCCCTTGCCGGGTTGCCCGACCAGGTAGCCGATGGCGCCGCCCTTGCCTTGCGGCTTGAACTTGCCTTCGCCGAAGTTGAGCAGCGTGTTGGTGGTGGCGCGCCAGCCCAGTTTGTGGTTCAGGCCCGCCAGCGCCACGTCGTTGCGCTCGCCGGTCAACTGGCCTTGGGTGTCGACCATCTTCTTCGGCACGATGAACAGCGAGATGCCGCGCGTGCCGGGAATCAGCTTGCCGTTCTCGTCGGGAATCTTGGCGAGCACGATGTGCACGATGTTCTCGGTCAGCTCATGGTCGCCCGAGGAAATCCACATCTTGTTGCCGGTGAGGCGGTAGCGCGGTCCCAGCGGATCGTTCTGGAAGTCGGCCCCGTCAGGCATTGCGCGCGTCGCGACATCGCTGAGCGACGAGCCGGCCTGCGGCTCGGACAGGCACATGGTGCCGGCCCAGCGGCCCGAGAACTCGTTCCTGGCGAACACCTCTTTCTGCATGTCGGTGCCATGCACCATCAGCAGGTTCGCGTTGCCGCTGGTCAGCATGTTCGAGCCGATGCTGACCGAGGCCATCGCGAAGAAGCTGTTGGCCGCCGCCTGCAGCGTGTAGGGCAACTGCATGCCGCCGATGTCGTAATCCTGCGCGGCACTCAGCATGCCGGACTCGACAAAGGCCTTGTGCGCATCGTGCGTGGCCTGCGGCAGGATTACCTTCTCGCCGTCAAACTGCGGTTCCTGGGTGTCCACGGTGCGGTTGAACGGCGCGTATTTTTCGCGTGCGATGCGCTCACAGGTGTCGAGCACGGCATCAAAGGTTTCGCGCGAATGATCGGCGAAACGCTCACGCTGGCTCAGCGACGGCGCGTCGAGCCAGTCATAAAGCAGGAAGTCGAGGGTGGGACGAAGAGGCATGGTATCTCGAATGAAAACTGCCGCCAGCCCAGTATCTACCTGCGCCGGCAGCTATGAAACCAGGAGCGCCGCGCCTCACAGCACCTCGAAAACACCTGCAGCACCCATGCCACCGCCAATGCACATGGTCACGCACACGCGCTTGGCACCGCGGCGCTTGCCTTCGATCAGCGCATGGCCGGTCAGGCGCTGGCCGGTCACACCATAAGGGTGGCCGACAGCGATGGCACCGCCGTTGACGTTCAGGCGGTCGTTCGGAATGCCGAGCTTGTCGCGGCAGTAGATCACCTGCACGGCGAACGCCTCGTTCAGCTCCCACAGGTCGATGTCGCCAACCTTCAGGCCCAGGCGCGCCAGCACCTTGGGGATCGCGAAGACCGGGCCGATGCCCATCTCGTCGGGCTCGCAGCCGGCCACGGCAAAACCGAGAAAGCGGCCCAGTGGCTTGAGGCCTTTTTTCTCGGCCAGGGTTTCATTCATCAACACACAGGCGCCGCCGCCGTCGGAGAACTGGCTGGCGTTGCCCGCCGCGATCACGCCGCCGGGAATAGCGGGTTTGATGCCGCTGATGCCTTCCTTGGTGGTGCCGGCACGGATGCCTTCGTCATTGGTGACGGTGACTTCCTTGCTGCGCAGGCCCATGACCGGGTCCGCCACCCCCATCGTGACGGTGATAGGCGCGATTTCAGCGGTAAACAGACCTGCTGCCAGCGCCTCCGTGGCCTTTTGCTGGCTGATGGCGCCGTACTCGTCCATGGCGTCGCGGCTGATGTTGTAGCGCTTGGCCACCTGTTCGGCCGTTTGCAGCATGTTCCAGTAGATTTCCGGCTTGTTTTTCACCAGCCACGGGTCGGCCAGCATGTGTTTGTTCATTTCCTGCTGCACGCAGGAGATGCTCTCCACACCACCCGCCACAAACACATCGGCTTCGCCGGCAATGATGCGTTGCGCGGCCAGGGCAATGGCTTGCAGCCCGGACGAGCAAAAACGGTTGACCGTCATGCCCGAAACAGTGACCGGGCAACCCGCACGCAGCGCGATCTGGCGCGCGATGTTGGCACCGGTCGCGCCCTCGGGGTTGGCGCAGCCCATGATCACGTCTTCGACTTCGGCGGCTTCGATGCCGGCGCGGCTAATGGCGTGCTGCACAGCATGGCCACCCAGGGTGGCGCCGTGCGTCATGTTGAAGGAACCCTTCCAGCTCTTGGCGAGCGGCGTGCGGGCAGTGGAGACGATTACGGCTGAGGTCATGATGGTCCTTATTGATTAAACGTCTTGCCTTCGGCGACCAGCTTGGCCAGCAGTGGCGCGGGTTGCCAGAACTTGGCGTCGTCCAGCGGGTTCTGGGCGAAACGGTGCATGGCCTGCACCACGTTGAACAGGCCGACCTGGTCGGCGTACAGCATCGGGCCACCGCGCCAGAGCGGGAAACCGTAGCCGGTGAGGTAGACCATGTCGATGTCGCTGGCCTTCGACGCAATGCCTTCTTCGAGGATGCGGGCAGCCTCGTTGACCAGCGAGTACACCAGGCGCTGCACGATTTCCTCGTCGGAGATCTTGCGCGGCGTGATGCCCAGCGACTTGCGGTGCTCGGCAATCATGTCTTCCACCAGCTTGCTCGGAATGGCGTCGCGCTTGCCGGCCTGGTAGTCGTACCAGCCGGCGCCGGTTTTTTGCCCGAAGCGGCCCAGCTCGCAGAGCAGGTCAGCTGTCTTGCTGTATTTCATGTCGGGCTTTTCCGTGTAGCGGCGCTTGCGGATGGCCCAGCCAATATCGTTGCCGGCCAGGTCCCCCATGCGGAACGGACCCATCGCAAAGCCGAACTTCTCGATGGCCTTGTCCACCTGCGAGGGCGTGCAGCCTTCATCCAGCAAAAAGCCGCCCTGGCGGCCGTACTGCTCGATCATGCGGTTGCCGATGAAGCCGTCGCAGACACCGGAAACCACCGAGGTCTTCTTGATCTTCTTGCCCAGTGCCATGACCGTGGCCAGTACATCCTTGCCCGTCTTGGCGCCGCGCACCACCTCGAGCAGCTTCATGACGTTGGCCGGACTGAAGAAGTGCGTGCCGATCACGTCCTGCGGACGCTTGGTGAAGGCGGCGATCTTGTTCACATCGAGCGTGGAGGTGTTGGAGGCCAGGATCGCGCCGGGCTTCATCACTTCGTCGAGCTTCTCGAACACCTTTTGCTTGACGCCCATTTCCTCGAACACGGCCTCGATCACCATGTCGGCGTCCTTGAGGTCGTTGTAGTCGAGTGTGGTGGACAGCAAGGCCATGCGCTGCTCGTACTTGTCTGCCTTCAGCTTGCCGCGCTTGACCTGGGATTCGTAGTTCTTGCGGATGGTGGCGACGCCGCGATCCAGCGCTTCCTGCTTCATCTCCAGCATCTTCACCGGGATGCCGGCGTTGAGGAAGTTCATGGCGATGCCGCCGCCCATCGTGCCGGCGCCGATGACAGCTATCGATTTAATAGCGCGTTGCGGTGTATCGGCGGGTACATCGGGGATTTTGGAGGCAGCCCGCTCGGCCATGAAGACATGCCGTAGCGCGCGGCACTCGGGCGTCCACATCAGGTTGATGAAGATCTCGCGTTCCGTCACCATGCCGGCGTCAAACTTCTGCTGGGTGGCCGCTTCGACTGCATCGACGCATTTGCCGGGCGCCGGGAAGTTCTTCGCCATCCCCTTGACCATGTTGCGCGCGAACTGGAAGTAGGCGTCGCCCAGCGGGTGCTTGCACGGCAGGTTGCGCACCAGCGGTAGCGGACGCGCATCGGCGATGGAGCGGGCAAAGGCCAGCGCGTCTTCCGGCAGCGACTCGACCGAGGCGGCCATCTTGTCGAACAGTTTCTGACCGGGCAGCGAGGCCAGCATCTCGCTCTTGACGGGCTCGCCGCTCACGATCATGTTGAGGGCCGTTTCGACGCCGAGGACACGCGGCAGGCGCTGCGTGCCGCCGGCACCGGGAATCAGGCCGAGCTTGACTTCGGGCAAGGCCACGTTGCAGCCCGGTGCGGCAATGCGGTAGTGGCAACCCAACGAGAGTTCCAGCCCACCGCCCATGGCCACCGAATGCACTGCGGCCACCACGGGTTTGGACGAGTTCTCGACCGCCAGGATCACGCTCAGCAGATTGGGTTCCTGCAACGCCTTGGGTGTGCCGAACTCATTGATGTCGGCGCCGCCCGAAAAGGCCTTGCCCGCGCCGGTGATGACGATGGCCTTGACGGCCGCATCGTCGTTGGCTTTGGACAGGCCATCGGTAATGCCGACCCGGGTTGCATGCCCCAGGCCATTCACCGGGGGATTGTTCAGGGTGATCACGGCAACATCGCCGTGAACTTTGTATTCTGCCGTCATGCTGGTGTTCCTTGAAAGAAGAAAAAGAACGAACGTTCGCTTTTGATTTTAAAAGCTTTATGTTGCACTGCAACGCTTCGTTGTCCCGACAGGGACAAGCTTATGCGCAACTCACACCTCAAGCCATTCCTTGCGGATATCGTTGTTGGCCCGCAGCGTGGCGGGCGTGCCCTGGAACACGATGCTGCCATGCCCCATGACCAGCGCACGGTCGGAAATCGCCATCGCAATGGTCAGCTTCTGCTCGATCAGCAAAACAGAAATGCCACGCTCCTTGAGCGTCTTGAGGTACTCCCCGACCAGCTCGACAATCTTCGGCGCCAGCCCTTCGGTCGGCTCGTCGATGATGATCAGGTCCGGGTCGCCCATCAGCGTGCGGCACAGGGTCAGCATCTGCTGCTCGCCGCCCGACAGCACGCCGGCCTCGGTGTGCTGTCGCTCCTTCAGGCGCGGGAACATCCGGTACATGTCGTCAAACGACCAGCGACCGCCCTTGCCTTTTTGACCCAGCAACAGGTTTTGCTGCACCGTCAGCCGCGGGAAGATGTCGCGGCTCTCGGGCACATAGCCAATGCCGGAGTGGGCGATCTCGTAGGCTTTTTTACCCAGCGTCTCCTGGTCTTTCCAGCGCAGCGAGCCTTCGCAGTGCACCAGGCCCATGATGGCCTTGGCCGTGGTGGAGCGCCCCGAGCCGTTGCGCCCGAGCAGCGCCACGATTTCGCCGGGATGGACCTCGAACGAAACCCCGTGCAGTACGTGACTCTTGCCGTAGAAGGCGTGCAGATTGTCGATTTTCAGCATGTCGGGACTCCCGCCGGGCCGCCCCAAGGGAGGCTTGCGCCCCCTCGGGGGGCAGCGATTACACGAAGTGATGAGCGTGGGGGCACCATGTTTAATGCCCTCCCGCCTGCTGGTCGGCGACCGAGGAGCCGAGATAGGCCTCCTGTACGCGCTGGTTGGCGCGCACCGCCTCGGGCACATCGAAGGCGAGGACCTCGCCATACACCACCACGGCGATCTTGTCGGCCAGGCCAAACACCACGCCCATGTCGTGCTCCACCGTCAGCAAGGTTTTGCCCACGGTGACTTCCTTGATCAGGCTGATGAAGCGCGTGGTTTCCGACTTGCTCATGCCGGCCGTCGGTTCGTCCAGCAGGATCACGTTGGCGCCACCCGCGATCGTGACGCCAATCTCGAGCGCGCGCTGTTCGGCGTAGGTCAGGTTGATGGCGAGCACGTCGCGCTTTTTGTCCAACTTGATCATTTTCATCAAGGCATCGGCGCGCTCGTTGGCGTCGTCCAGATTCGCCAGGAACTTCAGGAAGGTGTATTTGTAGCCCAGGCTCCAGAGCACACCGCAGCGCAGGTTCTCGAACACGCTGAGCTTGGGAAAGATGTTGGTGATCTGGAAGCTGCGCGACAGGCCCAGGCGGTTGATTTCGAACGGCCGCTTGCCGTTGATGCGGTGGCCGTTGAGCAGCACATCGCCGCTGGTGGGCTCGAAGCGGCCGCTGATCAGGTTGAACAGCGTGGATTTGCCGGCGCCGTTCGGCCCGATGATGGCCACGCGCTCGCCCGCCGTCACGGCCAGGTTCACGCCGCGGATGATCTCGGTCTTGCCAAAACTCTTGCGCAGGTCTTTGAGTTCAAGTGCGAAGCTCATAGGGCCTCCCGACGTCGGGTTTCGTTTTCGATGTACTCCTGCACGGCGCTCCATTTGCGCGCAAATTGCCGGCGCGTGAGCTCGAACAGGACGATACCCACTCCCATCACAAGGCCCGCGCCCAGCCAGCTGCCCAGCGCATTCACGTTGAGCGTGGCCCCCATGAAAGCCACCCCGGGGCCCTGGCCTGCGTTGAGCTGCACGTGGTAGACCATTTCAATCAGGGCGGCCGCCCCCACCAGGATGACAAACGCGGTTGCGGCCAGCGCCAGGTAATGAACCAGCAGCTGCCGCAGCTTGCCAAAGGAGGCGACGCGCACGTTCATCATGATGAGGCTGGCGATGCCGCCGGGGGCATACATGACCATGAACAGGAACGCGAGTCCCAGGTACAGCAGCCAGGCCCTGGTCAACTCGCTAAGCACCACGGTCGCCAGCACCATCAGAATGCCGCCAATGATGGGGCCGAAAAAGAACGTGGCCCCGCCCAGAAAGGTGAACAGCAAGTACGCGCCCGAGCGGTAGCCGCTGACCACCTCGGAGGTTACAAGCTCGAAGTTCAGCGCCGCCAGGCCGCCCGAAATGCCGGCAAAGAAGCCCGCAACGAGGAAGGCGAAGTAGCGCACCTTCTGCGTGTCATAACCCACGAATTCCACCCGCTCCGGATTGTCGCGCACGGCGTTGAGCATGCGGCCCAGCGGCGTGCGGGTAAAGGCGAACATCAGTGCCGTGCAGATAAAGGTGTAGATCGCAATCAGATAGTACAGCTGGATTTGCGGGCCGAAGGTGATGCCCAGCGGGTGCGCGCCGGTGACCCGGTCCCCGGAGATGCCGCCCTCGCCGCCAAAGACCCCGGGGAACATCAGCGACATCGCGGCCACCAGTTCGCCAATGCCCAGCGTGATCATGGCAAACGTCGTGCCGGATTTCTTGGTGGTCACCCATCCCAGAAGCACCGCAAAGGCAAGGCCCCCCAAACCACCGGCCAGCGGGATCAGGCTGACGGGTACATGCAGTTTGCCGGCGTCTACCAGGGTGAGCACATGGATGGCCAGGAAGGCGCCCAGTCCCGAGTGCACGGCGTGGCCAAAACTGAGCATGCCGCCCTGTCCGAGCAGCATGTTGTAGCTCAGGCACACGATGATGGCCACACCCATCTGGCTCAGCATGGTCTGGCTCAGGCTGCTGGTAAACACCAGCGGTGCCACTGCCAGCACCAGGGCAAAGCCAGACCAGACAACGAATCGTCCGACGTTCAGCGGCTTGAATTGATAGGTGTTGGATCGCATGCGGTCAGCCTTCCCTTGTACCCAAAAGACCCTTGGGCCGGAAGATCAAAATCAGTACCATGAACAGGTAAGGCAGGATCGGGGCCACCTGGCTGAGCCTGAGATTCCACAGCGCGTAGCCAAACGTGTCCGGCGTGATCTGCAGGCCCAACGTGCCGGCGGCTCCCAGCAGGGAACTGTCGATCCCTACCGCCAGGGTCTGCATGATGCCGATCAGCAGAGACGCCAGAAAGGCCCCCGCCAGCGAGCCCATGCCGCCCACCACCACGACCACAAAAATGACCGAGCCCACGGCTTCCGCCATGCCGGGCTCCGTGACAAAGGCATTGCCGCCAATGACGCCGGCCAGCCCGGCGAGCGCCGCGCCACCACCGAACACCAGCATGAAGACGCGGGGCACGTTGTGTCCCAGCGCCTCGACGGCCTCGGGATGGGTCAGTGCCGCCTGGATCACCAGGCCGATGCGGGTGCGCGTGAGCAGCAACCAGATGCTGAGCAGCATCAACAGCGCCACCAGCATCATGAAGCCGCGGTACATCGGAAACTGCATGCCGTACAGCGTGAACAGCGGGCCGCTGAGCGCGGCCGGAATCCGGTAGTCGACCGACGCGCGGCCCCACACCAGTTGCACCAGTTCCACGATGATGTAACTCAGCCCGAACGTGATCAGGAGTTCGGGCACATGCCCGAACTTGTGGACGCGGCGCAGGCAGTATCTTTCAAATGCCGCGCCGATGATTCCCACCAGTAGAGGCGCAATCACCAGGGCAGGCCAGAAGCCAATCAGCCGGGTCACGCTATAGGCGAAAAACGCGCCCAGCATGTAAAAACTGGCATGGGCAAAGTTGAGTACGCCCATCATGCTGAAGATCAGCGTGAGGCCGGAGCTCAGCATGAACAAGAGCAGCCCGTAGCTCAGCCCGTTCAAAATCGATATGGTGTAGAACTCCATGGGGCACCCGTCTGGTCAGTGGCATTGTCAGTCAAGACGATCAGAAATAAAAAAGCCGGGACGGCGTTTGCGACCCCGGCTTTTCCCGCCGCAGCTTGTTCAGCCCATCGCCGGGCGCTTCATCTGGCAGCTGGTGGGGGTGCTGGACACATACGGCTCGAACTGCTTGATCGGCGCAAACGTATAGCCCGTGTTTTCAACGCTGTACGGGTACTTCGCGCTCACCTTTTCCCATTTGGTGATGAACAGGCTCTGCTGCAGCTGGTGGTCCGCCTTGCGCATGGTCGCGTCCCCCGCGAAGCTCGGAACCTGCAGGCCTTCCAGGGCAAACGCCACCTTGACCGGATCGGTCGAATGGACCTTGGCCATGGCCGCGTCCAGCAGTTTGATGCCGTTGTAGATCGCAAACGTGTAGAAATCGTCGTTGTACTTCTTCTTGAACCCCTCCACGACCTTGCCGATATCGCCGGTCGTCTGGGAGTAGCCGTAGGCCACCACGTAAACCTGGCTCTTGTCGCCACCGGCGGCGAGCGCCGTCGGCGTGCCGGAGACGCCCGCATAGTAGGTATACATCGGCAGATTCAGACCGGCCTCGTTCAGGGCCTTGACGAACAGCGTCAAATCGGTTCCCCAGTTGCCGGTCACGATGGAGTCGGCACCCGACTGCTTGATCTTGGCCACGTAGGGCGAAAAGTCCTTGACCTGACCAATCGGCACATAATCATTGCCGACCATCTGTACGTCCGGCCGCTTGCGCTTCATGTCTTCCTGGAAGTACTTGGACACCTCATGACCGTGCGAGTAGTCCTGATCCAGAAGATAGACCTTCTTGATCTCCGGCTTGTCTTTCATGAAGGTGGTCAGGGCCTCCATCTTCATAGTGGTGTCGGCATCGAGACGGAAATGCCAGAAGCTGCAGTTCTCGTTGGTCAGGGGCGGGGAGACCGCGGCATAGTTGAGGTAGACGACCTCCTTGCCGGGGTTGCGCTCGTTGTACTTGGTCACCGCTTCCGACAGCGCCAGCGCTGCACCTGACCCGTTACCCTGGGTGACATAGCGATAGCCCTGGTCAATGGCCGCCTTGAGCTGGGTCACCGCACCCTGCGGCGAGCCGCCTGAGTCAAAGGGGTTGATTTGAAAAGTCACACCGGCCGGGTTGCGGCTGCCGGCAAAATACTCGGCGACGTACTGCCAGCTCTTGAGCTGGTTTTGCCCCACATTGGCGAACGGCCCGGACAGCCCCTCGATCATGGCAATCTTGACCGTCTGGCCGCTTTGGGCAAAAGCGACGCCAGCCATTGCCATGACTGCGGATGCGGCTACGAGTTTGATAGCGAATTTCATTAAGGGTCTCCTGTTAATGACAACTGCTGAGCGTAGTCAGTTTTGGGCTGTGCAGCACACAGGGATTGTCCTAGGTTCTATCGCCAAGGTGACTGCGCTGGCCGCGTTGGACGCCGGATCGGGGGGCACTCAGGTGTTTGGAAGCTTGTAATCCTTGAGCATTTCGCGCAGCCGGGTTTTCAGCATCTTGCCGGTCGCGCCCAGCGGAATGACATCGACGAACACCACGTCGTCGGGCACCTGCCACTTGGCGGTCTTGCCCTCATAGAACTTGAGCAGCTCCGCCGCCGTGACCTCCATGCCGGGTTTCTTGGCCACAACCACGATCGGGCGTTCGTCCCACTTGGGGTGATGGATGCCAATGCAGGCCGCCATCGCCACCGCCGGGTGCGATACCGCGATATTTTCGATGTCGATCGAGCTGATCCATTCGCCCCCCGACTTGATCACGTCCTTGCTGCGGTCCGTGATCTGCATGTAGCCGTCGGCGTCGATCGTGGCTACGTCGCCGGTGGGGAACCATTCCACGCCGTTTTCGTCCTTCACCAGCGGATTGCCGCCCTCGCCCTTGAAGTATTCGCGCACCACCCAGGGACCCCTGACATACAGGTCGCCAAAGGCCACGCCGTCGCGCGGCAATTCCTTGCCGTCGGCGCCGACGATCTTCATGTCGACGCCGAAAATCGCGCGGCCCTGCTTCAGGCGGATCTTCATCTTCTCGTCGGCGGGCAGGTCCAGGTGCTTGTTCTTGAGCGTGCACAGCGTGCCCAGCGGCGACATCTCGGTCATGCCCCAGGCGTGCAACACCTCGACGCCGTAAACGTCGTTGAACGCCGTAATCATGGCCGGCGGGCAGGCCGAGCCGCCAATCACGGTGCGTTTGAGCGTGGAAAAGCGCAGGCCGCCCGCCTGCATGTGCATGAGCAGCATCTGCCACACCGTGGGCACGCCGGCGGCGTAGCTGACCTTTTCGCTCTCGATCAATTCGTAGATCGACTTGCCATCCATCGCCGGGCCCGGAAACACCAGCTTGGCGCCGGTCATGGCGGCCGAGTATGGAATGCCCCAGGCGTTGACGTGGAACATCGGCACGACCGGCAAGATAGAGTCGCGGGCGGACAGGCACATCACGTCCGGCAGCGCGGCAGCATAGGCGTGCAGAAGGGTGGAGCGGTGGCTGTACAGCGCGGCCTTGGGGTGGCCCGTGGTGCCGCTGGTGTAGCACATGCTCGAGGCCGTGTTTTCATCGAAACTGGGCCAGTGGTAGGTGGATGACTGCGCGCCAATCCACGCCTCGTAGCTGATCAGCCCCGGAATGCCGCTGTCCTTGGGCAGCTTGTCGGCGTCGCACAGTGCGACGTATTGTTTGATCGTGGTGCACTTGCCGTGAAACGCCTGCACCAGCGGCAGGAACGTCGTGTCGAAGCACAGCACCTGGTCTTCGGCGTGGTTCGCAATCCAGGCAATCTGGTCGGGCGCCAGGCGCGGGTTCAGGGTGTGCAGCACGTGGCCCGATCCGCTCACGCCAAAGTACAGCTCCAGATGGCGATAGCCATTCCAGGCCAGCGTGGCGACCCGGTCCCCCTGCGGCAGCTTCATGGCATCGAGCGCATTGGCGACCTGGCGCGCACGCGCGGCCACGTCTTTGTAGGTGTAGCGGTGAATGTCGCCCTCGACCCGCCGCGACACGATTTCGGCGTCGCCATGATGGCGCTCGGCAAATTCGATCAGCGACGAGATCAACAGCGGTTGGTTTTGCATCAAGCCCAGCATGGGATCTCTCCTTTTATGTAACAAACTGATGCGCAATAGTATCGCGCAGCCCAGCTCCCGGCGCATGGGGAATTGCCCTGCATTCCCCGGCTTCCGGTCAACTGCGGGACAATACGGGCATGGATATGGTTGAAGATTACGCGCCCCAAGTGGAGCTCGGTTTGAACTGGCGCAACAGCTTTGCGCAACTGGGCATTGACTTTTACACCCTGCTGCCACCGCGCCCCCTGAGCGCGCCCTACTGGGTCGGCCGCAGCGCCAGCGTGGCGCGCGAGTTGGGGCTGGACCCGTCGTGGTTCGAATCCTCGGGCGCGCTGGAGGCGCTCTCGGGCAACCAGGGCATTGCCGGCACGCAGCCGCTGGCCAGCGTCTACAGCGGGCACCAGTTTGGTGTCTGGGCCGGGCAATTGGGTGACGGCCGCGCCCTTTTGCTGGGCGAGACCGCCTCGGGCTACGAGGTGCAGCTCAAGGGCAGCGGCCTGACGCCCTACTCCCGCATGGGCGACGGCCGCGCGGTGCTGCGCTCCAGCATCCGCGAATTTTTGTGCAGCGAGGCCATGCACGCCCTGGGCATCCCCACGTCACGTGCGCTGTGTGTGACCGGCTCGGACGCACCGGTGCGCCGCGAAGAGATCGAGACCGCTGCCGTGGTGACCCGCGCCGCGCCGAGCTTCATCCGCTTTGGCCATTTCGAACACTTTTCGGCAGGCGAGCAGTATGTGCAGCTGAAGACGCTGGCCGACTACGTGATCGACCGCTTTTACCCCGAATGCCGGGAGTCGGACAAGTTTGCCGGCAACCCCTATGCCGCCTTTCTGGAAAGGGTCAGCGAGCGCACCGCGCGCATGGTCGCGCAGTGGCAGGCCGTGGGTTTTTGCCATGGCGTCATGAACACCGACAACATGAGCATCCTGGGCCTGACGATCGACTACGGCCCGTTTCAGTTTCTCGACGCGTTCAACCCGGCGCACGTCTGCAATCACTCGGACCACCAGGGCCGCTACGCCTACAACAAGCAGCCCAACGTCGCCTACTGGAACCTGTTCTGCCTGGGCCAGGCGCTGCTGCCGCTGATTGGCGAGCAGGAACTGGCGCTGGCCGCGCTCGAATCGTATAAAGCCGTGTTCCCGGCCGAACTGGGCGCGCGCATGCGGGCCAAGCTGGGCCTGACCGACGAGCAGACCGGCGACATGGAACTGATCGAGTCCATCTTCAAGCTGCTCGCCAAGGACAGTGTCGACTACACGATTTTCTGGCGCCGGCTCAGCCATTGGGTCTGCAGCCGAACTGCGGGGAACGCCCCAACGCACGACGATTCGGTGCGCAACCTGTTTCTGGATCGACCCGCATTTGACACCTGGTTACTACAATATTCAGAGCGGCTTGCCAAGGTAGGTTATGGTCTAGCGGCCGATTTGATGCTTAAAACCAATCCGAAATTCGTCCTGCGCAACCACTTGGGCGAGCAAGCCATTCGCCAGGCGAAACTAAAGGACTTTTCCGGAGTCCATACTTTGCTAAACCTGCTGGAGACCCCGTTCGACGAGCACCCGGGGTTCGACAGCTACGCCGACTTCCCGCCCGACTGGGCATCCACCATCGAGATCAGCTGTTCATCATGAGCCACAAGATTGAGAAAACCGAGGCCGAATGGAAGGCCTTGCTGGCGCAAAAAGGGGCCGAGCCGGTCGCCTTCGAGGTCACGCGCCACGCCGCCACCGAGCGGCCGCATACCGGCAAGTACGACGACCATTGGCAAGCCGGCACGTATGCCTGCGTCTGCTGCGGCGCCAAATTGTTCGACTCCAGCACCAAATTCGATGCCGGCTGCGGCTGGCCGAGCTTTTCGCAGGCCGCCGATCCGACCGCCATCGAAGAGCACGTGGACCGCGCGCACGGCATGTTGCGCACCGAAACCCTGTGTGCCGAATGCGGCGCGCACCTCGGCCATGTGTTTGAAGATGGCCCGCCCCCAACCGGACTGCGCTACTGCATGAACTCGGCGTCCCTGGACTTCAAGCCCAAATGAAGCTCCTTCTCGACTTTTTCCCCATCATCCTGTTCTTCGTGGCCTTCAAGTTCGCGGGCATTTATGTCGCGACGGCCGTGGCCATCGCCGCCACCCTGATCCAGATCGGCTACCTGCACTACAAGCACGGCAAGGTCGAGCCCATGCAATGGATCAGCCTGGGCGTGATCGTGCTGTTCGGGGGCGCCACGCTGATCTCGCACAACGACACCTTCATCAAGTGGAAGCCCACCGTCCTGTACTGGATCATGGGCGGCGCCCTGCTGCTGGGGCAGGTGTTCTTCAAGAAGAACCTGCTCAAGTCGCTGATGGGCGCCCAGATGGAGTTGCCCGAAAACGCCTGGCGCATGATGAACTGGAGCTGGACCGGCTTCTTCGCGGCCATGGGCGTGCTCAACCTGTGGGTGGCCTCTCACTATGACCTGGACACCTGGGTCAACTTCAAGCTGTTCGGCGGACTCGGGCTGATGGCGCTGTTCGTCATCGGCCAGGCGCTGTTCCTCGGCAAATACATCAAGGCCGACGGGGCCAGCGACTCATGAGCACCTCCAGCATGCCCCCCACCAAAGTCGCGCCGGTCAGTGCGCAGGCGATGCAGCAGCGGTTGCAGCAGGCGCTGGCGCCCACGCAACTGGAGGTGCTCGATGAAAGCGCCGCCCACGCGGGTCATTCCGGTGCCAACGAGGCGGGTTTCGGCTCGCATTTCAGGGTGCGCATTTCGTCACCCCTGTTTACCGGCCGGACACGCGTGGCGCAGCATCGCCTTGTGTATGATGCGCTGCAAGAATTCATTGACCAGGGCGCTCACGCCATCGCCATTGAAGTGCTCTGACGTCGCACTCTGAACACGGCCGCCGCGGCGGCATCCCACGTTTTATCCCCCAGCATCCTTGAGGAAACTTTATGAAGAAGCATTTTCTGTCCGCCTTTGCAGCCGCTGCTGTCCTGGGCGCACTGGCCCTGCCCGCTGCCGCGCAAAACGTGGCCATCGTGAATGGCAAGGCCGTCCCGCAGGCGCGCGTGGATGCACTGGCGCAGCAGGTGGCGGCCTCGGGCCGGCCGATCACGCCTGAAATTACCGCGCAAATCAAGACCGAAGTCATCGCCCGCGAAGTCTTCATGCAGGAGGCGCAAAAGCTTGGCCTGGACGCCACCCCCGATTTCAAGAACCAGATGGAACTGGCGCGCCAGACCATCCTGATTCGCGACCTGTTTGCCGATTTCCAGAAAAAGAACCCGGTGACCGATGCCGACGTGAAGGCCGAGTACGACAAGTTTGCGGCCACCAATGGCGGCCAGGAGTATCACGCGCGCCACATCCTGGTGGATACCGAAGACCAGGCCAAGGCCATCATTGCCCAGCTCAAGAAGGGCGCGAAGTTTGAAGACATCGCCAAGAAATCGTCGAAAGACACGGGCTCCGGTGCCAAGGGTGGTGACCTCGACTGGGCCAATGCCGGCAGCTACGTGAAGGAGTTCTCGGACGCCATGGTCAAGCTGAAGAAAGGCCAGACCACCGACACGCCCGTAAAGACCCAGTTCGGCTACCACATCATCCGTCTGGATGACGTCAGAACCGCCCAGTTGCCCAAGCTCGAAGATGTCAAGCCGCAAATCGTGCAGCAGCTGGAGCAGCAAAAGCTGGCCGCATTCCAGGAAGACCTGCGCGCCAAAGCCAAGATCGAATAAACCCTGCAGGGCCTGTCCCGAGGGTTCTTGAAAAACGCGGCCTTGGGTCGCGTTTTTTTATGGCGCCACCCAGGCCGCCAGCGCCACCAGACCGATCAGCACCGGCTGGTGCAGCATGTACCAGGACAGGCTCCAGCGGCCCAACCAGGCCAGTGGCGCCGCCTGGCGGGGAATGGCGGCCATGAGCCAGCGCGGACGGGTTTGAAGCAGCCACTGGCCGCTGGCCATGCCCCAGCACATCACACCGAGCCAGGGCAACACAGGCACGTAGTCTTCGGTGACGGGTTTGCGCGTGATCAGGCCCAGCCAGTTCAGCGACCTGGCATTGAAAATGTCAGAAAAATTGGCCAAAGCCCCCGTCCCCAGTGCGTAAGCGGCTATGAATTTCGCAGCAATGGCAATTGCCCCGAGCAACCACAGGCCGGCCGGATGGCGGCGCCCCCAAGGCGCCGCCAAGCGCACCACGATGAGCATCACGGCGATGCCATGCAGCACGCCGAAGTAGATAAAGCTGCCCGGAAACATCCACAACGAGCCCGCCGTGACCAGCAGCGCGCACCCGGCCACCTGCGCCCAGCGCTTCCAGAAGCGCGGCCAGCTCTGCCCCTGCTGTACGGCGATGGCCTGCCCCAGGCCGGCGCAGAACAGGAACAGGCTCACGATGGCCGTGCGCTGCCAGGTCCAGAACGGATCGGCGTAGAAATTCTGCCGCAGGTAGCCGAAATGGTTGAGGTCAAAGCAGAAGTGAAAGGCCGTCATCCAGACGATGGCGCAGCCGCGCAGGGCATCGACGCCATCGAAGCGGTGACGGGACGCAGTCAGTGGAACGGGCGCTGGGTTCATCCGCAAACCATAACCGATCCATAGCCGGCCAGGATGCGGACAAGAATGGCAGGCCTTTCGCCTGGGTGTTTGACATGGGTCAGACGCTGGCGATTGGGGATGCGCCGCGCCGCCCACGCCGGTGCTAGATTGACTTCTTCTGCATACCGTGCATCACGGACAAGGAGATACAGATGGTTGCCATGATGAAAGCCGCCGTATTCATCGAACCGGGCCGCATCGAGCTGGCCGACAAGCCGATTCCCGGCGTGGGCCCGAACGATGCGCTGATCCGCATCACCACCACGACCATTTGCGGCACGGACGTGCACATCCTCAAGGGTGAGTATCCAGTGGCCAAGGGCCTGACGATTGGTCATGAGCCCGTGGGCGTGATCGAGAAGCTGGGCAGCGCCGTGCAGGGCTACAGCGAGGGCCAGCGTGTGATCGCCGGCGCCATCTGTCCCAACTTCAACTCCTACGCCGCGCAGGATGGCGTGCCCTCGCAGGACGGCAGCTACCTGGTGGCGCGCGGCCTGTGCGGCTGCCACGGCTACAAGGCCACGGCGGGCTGGCGCTTCGGCAACCTGATCGACGGCACGCAGGCCGAATACGTGCTGGTTCCCGACGCGCAGGCCAACCTCGCCCCGATTCC
Organism: Rhodoferax sp.; assembly: GCA_031291295.1. Classification (GTDB taxonomy): domain Bacteria; phylum Pseudomonadota; class Gammaproteobacteria; order Burkholderiales; family Burkholderiaceae_C; genus Rhodoferax_A. The sequence continues at coordinate 65,440 of JARLJI010000013.1, forward strand.
CGATGGCCTGACGGACGAGCAGGTGCTGATGTGCCCGGACATCATGTCCACCGGCTTCAAGGGTGCGGAGAACGCCAACATCCGGATCGGCGACACCGTGGCCGTGTTCGCGCAGGGCCCGATCGGCCTGTGCGCCACGGCGGGCGCGCGCCTGCTGGGCGCGTCCACCATCATCACGGTGGACAGCAACGAGCACCGGCTCTCCATCTCGAAGAAGATGGGCGCCGACGTCACGCTGAATTTCAAGCAATGCGACGTGGTTGACGAGATCATGAAGCTGACTGACGGGCGCGGCGTGGATGCATCGATCGAGGCGCTGGGCACACAGGGCACGTTCGAGTCGGCACTGCGCGTGCTCAAGCCCGGTGGCACGCTGTCCAGCCTGGGTGTGTATTCGAGCGACCTGACGATCCCGCTATCGGCCTTCGCCGCCGGCCTGGGCGACCACAAGATCAACACGGCGCTGTGCCCCGGCGGCAAGGAGCGCATGCGCCGCCTGCTCAACATCGTGGCATCGGGCCGCGTGGACCTGGGCGTGATGGTGACGCACCACTACAAGCTCGACGACATCGTGGCCGCCTACGAGCTGTTCGCCAACCAGCGCGACGGCGTGCTGAAGGTGGCGATCAAGCCGCATTGACGCGCCGGCCGTGGCCGCCGATTGTCTCGACTAACCAACCCAGCGCCGCGCGTTCTGCCACAGCCGCAGCCAGGGGCTGAAGGCGCTCGGGTCACCGCTGGTCCAGCTCATCTGGATATTGCGGAACACGCGCTCGGGGTGCGGCATCATGGCCGTGAAGCGGCCGTCCCTTGTCGTGACCGCCGTCAGGCCACCGGGACTGCCGTTCGGGTTGAACGGGTAGGCTTCGGTCGCGGCGCCGAAATTGTCGGTGAAGCGCATCGCGGCAATCGCGCGGACAGCGTCGCCCCGGTGCTTGAAATTGGCGAAGCCTTCGCCATGCGCCACCGCGATCGGCAGGCGGCTGCCGGCCATGCCTGCAAAGAACAGGCTGGGCGAATCGAGCACTTCCACCATCGACAGGCGGGCCTCGAAACGCTCGCTCTGGTTGGTGGTAAAGCGCGGCCAGTCCTGCGCGCCGGGGATGATGTCGGCCAGCTCGGCAAACATCTGGCAGCCATTGCACACGCCCAGGCCAAAGGTGTCGGGCCGCGCAAAAAAGGCCTTGAACTGGTCCGCCAGCACCGGGTTGAAGGTGATGGAGCGGGCCCAGCCAATGCCCGCGCCCAGCGTGTCGCCGTAGCTGAAGCCGCCGCAGGCCACGACGCCCTTGAAGTCGCGCAGGTTGGCGCGCCCGGTCTGCAGGTCGGTCATGTGCACGTCAAAGGCTTCGAAACCCGCTTCGGTGAAGGTATAGGCCATTTCCACGTGCGAGTTGACGCCCTGCTCGCGCAGCACGGCCACCTTGGGCCGGCTCAGGTTCAGATACGGCGCCGCTACATTATCAAGAGCACCTGGTGCAAGCTGGACGTGGAGTCCGGGGTCATTGGGCTCACCAACGGCAGTATGTTCGGCGTCCGCGCACGCGGGGTTGTCGCGCTGCAGGCAGATCTTCCAGCTCACCGCGTCCCAAGTCTGGTGCAGGTCCTGCAGCTTGGCACTGAACACCACCTTGGTGTCGCGCCAGATCTGTACCTGCCCCTTGCCGGCATCGATCGTCGAACTGGCCGGCCGCGTCTTGCCGACGAAATGGCTGTACCGGCTCAGGTCGTGTTCGCGCAGGGTTTTCATCACGTCGTTGCGCTCAGCAGTGCGCACCTGCAGCACCACGCCAAGCTCCTCGCTGAACAGGGCCTTGAGCGTGAGTTCTTCGCGCCGCGCGCTGACCTGGCCGGCCCAGTTCTTGGCGTCGCCATACTCGGCGCGGCTGTCGGCAATGCCGTCGCCCTCGGTCACCAGCAGGTCCACGTTCAGCGCCACACCGACGTGACCCGCGAACGCCATCTCGCACACGGTGGCGAACAGCCCGCCGTCGCTGCGGTCGTGGTAGGCGAGGATCTTGCCCTGCGCGCGCAGCGCATTCACGGCGTTCACTAGGCGGACCAGGTCTTTCGGGTCGTCAAGGTCGGGCACGGCGTCGCCGACCTGCTCCAGCGTTTGCGCCAGCATGCTGCCGCCCATGCGGTTCTGGCCCCGGCCGAGGTCGATCAGCACCAGCGTGGTGTCGGGCTCGGTCGCGTCGAGCTGCGGCGTGAGCGTGCCGCGCACGTCGGCCAGCGTGGCGAAGGCCGTCACGATCAGGCTGACCGGCGATGTGACTTTTTTGGGGGCATCGCCCGTACCGGACTCGCCTTGCGGCGCGCTCCACTGCGTGCGCATGGACAGCGAATCCTTGCCCACCGGAATGGAAATGCCCAGTGCCGGGCACAGTTCCATGCCCACGGCCCGCACGGTCTCGTACAGCGCCGCGTCTTCGCCGGGTTCGCCGCAGGCCGCCATCCAGTTGGCCGAGAGCTTGACGCGCGCCAGCTCGATCGGCGCGGCCAGCAAATTGGTGATGGCCTCCGCCACCGCCATGCGGCCGGACGCCGGCGCGTTGATGGCCGCCAGAGGCGTGCGCTCGCCCAGGCTCATGGCCTCGCCCGCAAAGCCCTTGTAGTCGGCCAGCGTGACGGCGCAATCCGCCACCGGCACCTGCCACGGCCCGACCATCTGGTCACGGTGCGACAGCCCGCCCACAGTGCGATCGCCAATGGTGATGAGGAAGCGCTTGGAGGCGACAGTGGCGCTGGACAGCACCTGGATCGCCGCCTGCTGCAGGCCGACGCCGGTCAGATCGACCGGCTTGAAGCGGCGCGCCACGGTTGTGACGTCGCGGTGCATCTTGGGCGGCTTGCCCAGCAGCACGTTCATGGGCATGTCCACGGGCTGTTGACGCCCTCCCCCGCTGGGGGAGGGTTGGGGTGGAGGCTGCATCCTGCGTGCGGTGTCGCCCCCATCCCTGCCTTCCCCCAGCGGGGGAAGGGGCAAATCCACGTTGCCGACAACGAGCTCGCGGGCCTCGGTCGCGACGCCGACCACGGCAAACGGGCAGCGCTCGCGTTCGCAGAAGGCCTGGAACTGCGCCAGCGATTCGGGCGCGATCGCGAGCACATAACGCTCCTGGCTTTCGTTGCACCAGATTTCCCGGGGCGCCAGGCCGGACTCCTCCAGCGGCACGGCGCGCAGGTCGAAGCGTGCGCCGCGGCCGGCATCGTTGGTCAGCTCGGGAAAGGCGTTGGACAGGCCGCCGGCGCCCACGTCGTGGATCGCGAGGATCGGGTTCGCCCCGCCCAGAGCCCAGCAGTGGTTGATGACCTCCTGCGCCCGGCGCTCGATCTCGGGGTTGCCGCGCTGCACCGAGTCGAAGTCGAGTTCGGCCGCATTCGCGCCGCTGGCCATGGAACTGGCCGCGCTGCCGCCCATGCCGATGCGCATGCCCGGGCCGCCGAGCTGGATCAGGAGGCTGCCGGCCGGGAAGTCAATCTTGTGGGTCAAGCCGGCGTCGATGGTGCCCAGGCCGCCCGCGATCATGATGGGCTTGTGGTAGCCGCGGCGAATCGTATCCACGTCGGATGCCACGGTTTGCTCGTACTCGCGGAAGTAGCCCAGCAGGTTGGGCCGGCCAAATTCGTTGTTGAAGGAGGCGCCGCCGAGCGGGCCCTCGGTCATGATCTGCAGCGGGCTGGCGATGTGCCCGGGCTTGCCGCCCGGCTGGTCGGACCAGCCGTCCCAGAGTCTGGACACCGAGAAGCCGGTCAACCCGGCCTTTGGCTTGGAGCCGCGCCCGGTGGCGCCCTCGTCGCGGATTTCGCCGCCCGCGCCGGTCGAGGCGCCCGGGAACGGCGAGATCGCGGTGGGGTGGTTGTGGGTTTCCACCTTCATCAGCACGTGGCTCAGGGCACTATTCTTTTCATAGCTGACAGCGCCCGTCCCGTCTGGGCTGAAAGGTGATTTTGCTATGAACCGCTCAATGGCCGTGCCTTCCATCACCGAGGCGTTGTCCGAGTACGCCACCACCGTGTGCTGCGGGCTGACCTGGTGCGTATGGCGGATCATGCCGAACAGGCTGCGCTCCTGCACCGCGCCGTCAATCGTGAATTCGGCGTTGAAAATCTTGTGGCGGCAATGCTCGCTGTTGGCCTGCGCAAACATCATCAACTCCACGTCACTGGGGTTGCGCTGCAGCTGGGTGAAGGCGGCGGCGAGGTAGTCCATTTCATCGTCGGCCAGCGCCAGGCCGAACTGGCGGTTGGCCTGCGCCAGCGCCGCCCTGCCCCCCTGCAGCACATTCACGTGCGCCATCGGCGCGGCGTGCAGCTCGGAAAACAGGCCGGCGGCCTCGGCGCGGTCGAACATGACGCTCTCCGTCATGCGGTCGTGCAGCAGGGCCGCCACTTGTTGTAGCTGCTCCCGGCTCAGCTCTGGATGGCCGAGCAGGCCCGATTTGAGCGTGAGCCGGTACTCGGTGATGCGCTCGATGCGTTTGACGGCCAGCGCGCAGTTGTGCGCAATGTCGGTCGCCTTGGACGCCCAGGGCGAGACGGTGCCAAAACGCGGTGTGACAACCACCAGCGCGCCGTCCGCAGCGCCTTTCGGCGCCTGGTACGGCTCGCCGTAGGTGAGCAGGGCCGTCAGCTGGGCCCGCAGCGCATCGCCCGGGGCCTCGGCGGACGCCACCAGATGGACGAATCGGGCGGTGACGCCGCTGATCCTGTCGTGGACCGCCTGCAGTTTCGGCAGAAGTTGCTGGGCGCGGAAGTCGCTAAGGGCATTGCCGCCCTCAAACTGGGTAAGGTGCAGGGTCACTTGTTGCGGCCTGGTTCGGGTGGGGACTGCGGCGGGCGGGGTGCCATCCGTGGAAACCCTTGAGTTTACCTGCGGGCAAATTCACCCAGTGGGATAATTGCGGCCATGAGCATTACCTACAAAGACGAAGAAGGCATCCGCGGCATGCGCGTTGCCGGAAGACTGGCCTCCGAACTGCTGGATTACCTGACGCCGCACGTGAAAGTGGGCGTCACCACCAATGAGCTGGACAAGCTGGCGTACGACTACATCACCCAGGTGCAGGAGGCGATTCCGGCGCCGCTGAACTACACCGGCGGCGGCAACATCCCCTACCCCAAGTCGATCTGCACCTCGGTCAACCATCAGGTGTGCCACGGCATCCCCAATGACAAGCCTTTGAAAAAAGGCGACAGCGTCAACATCGACGTGACCGTGATCAAAAACGGCTGGCACGGCGACACCAGCCGCATGTTCATCGTGGGCGAAGGCTCCATCCTGGCCAAGCGGCTGTCGGCGCTGACTTACGAGGCGATGTGGTACGGCATCCAGCTGGTCAAGCCCGGCATCCACCTGGGCGATATCGGCCACGTCATCCAGCGCTTTGCCGAGAGCAATGGCTTCAGCGTGGTGCGCGAGTTTTGCGGCCACGGCATTGGCCGGGTGTTCCATGAAGAGCCGCAGGTATTGCACTACGGCAGGCCCGGCACGCTGGAGATGCTCAAGCCCGGCATGACCTTCACCATCGAGCCGATGATCAATGCGGGCAAAAGGGAAATCAAGGAAGGCCCGGAAAAAGACGGCTGGAGCATCGTGACCAAGGACCATTCGCTGTCGGCCCAGTGGGAGCACACCGTGCTGGTCACCGAGACCGGCTACGAGGTGCTCACGCTGTCCGCGGGCAGCCCGCCGCCGCCGCCTTTTATCAACACACAGGTCAACGCACAGGCGAATGCCTGACCTGCAAGTCCTTCGGGACGCCTACCGTCTCCAGAAGGCTGCACTGTTCCAGTCGGTGCAGACCAGCGGCGCGTCCACGCGCGGCATTCACAGCGTGCTGCAAAAGCTGGCCCGCCAGGCCGACGCCCTGCTGCAGGCCCTGTGGCACAGGGCGGCATTCTCCGACCAGATGGCGCTGGTCGCGGTCGGCGGCTACGGGCGCGGCGAGCTGTTTCCGTACTCGGACGTGGACGTGGTGCTGCTGCTGCCCGATGACCTGAATCCCGACAACAACGCGCCGCTCAAGCAGCAGATCGAGGCCTTCATCGGCAATTGCTGGGACACCGGGCTGGAGATCGGCTCGAGCGTGCGCACGGTGTCCGACTGCGTGGCCGAAGCCGCCAAGGACGTGACGGTGCAGACCTCGCTGCTGGAGTCGCGCCTGGTCACCGGCAATAAAACCCTGTTTGCGGAATTCGGCCGGCGCCTGGGTGCCGCGATGGACCCCGCGGCTTTTTTCGTGGCCAAGACGCTGGAGCTGCGCCAGCGCCACACCAAGTTCGAGAACACGCCCTACGCGCTGGAGCCCAACTGCAAGGAGTCGCCGGGCGGCCTGCGCGACCTGCAGGTGATCCTGTGGGTGGCCCGGGCGGCCGGCCTGGGCAAGAGCTGGGACGAACTGGCTCGCAGCGGCCTGGCGACGGCGTTTGAAGTCAAGCAGATCAAGCGCAACGAGGCGCTCTTGTGCCTGATCCGCGCGCGGCTGCACCTGCTGGCGCACCGGCGCGAAGACCGCCTGGTGTTCGACCTGCAAACCGCGGTGGCTGAATCGTTCGGGTACACCGCGCAGACACCGGACGGCAACAAGTTGCCGGCGCGCGTCAGCGAAGCGCTGATGCGCCGCTACTACTGGGCGGCCAAGGCGGTGACCCAGCTGAACCAGATTTTGCTGCTGAACATCGAGGAGCGGCTGAACCCGTCCGCGCACGAATTGCATCCGATCAACGCCCGCTTCAGCGAGAAGGCCGGCATGATCGAGGTGGTCAGCGACGACCTGTATGTGCGCGAGCCGCACGCGATCCTCGAGACCTTCCTGATTTACGAAACCACGGTTGGCGTCAAGGGCCTGTCGGCCCGCACGCTGCGCGCGCTGTACAACGTGCGCAACGTGATGGGCGGCAAGTTCCGCAGCGACCCGGTGAACCGCGAAACCTTCAAGCGCATCCTGCAGCAGCCCGAAGGCATCACGCACGCCATGCGGCTGATGAACCAGACCTCGGTGCTGGGGCGCTACCTGTGGGTGTTTCGCCGCATCGTCGGCCAGATGCAGCACGACCTGTTCCATGTCTACACGGTGGACCAGCACATCCTGATGGTGCTGCGCAACGTGCGGCGCTTCTTCATTGCCGAGCACGCGCACGAATACCCGTTTTGCTCGCAGCTCGCGGCGGGTTGGGACAAGCCCTGGATCCTGTACACCGCCGCGCTGTTCCACGACATCGCCAAGGGCCGCGGCGGCGACCATTCCCAGCTCGGTGCGCGCGACGCGCGGCGCTTTTGCCGCCAGCACGGCATTGCGCGCGAGGACGCCAAACTCATCGAGTTCCTGGTCAGCGAACACCTGAGCATGAGCCAGATCGCGCAGAAGCAGGACCTGGGCAACCCGGACGTGATCGCCGCCTTTGCCAGGCGCGTGGGCAACGAGCGCTACCTGACCGCGCTGTACTTGTTGACGGTGGCCGACATCCGCGGCACCAGCCCCAAGGTCTGGAACGCCTGGAAAGGCAAGCTGCTGGAAGACCTGTACCGCTACACGCTGCGCGTGCTGGGCGGGCGCGCGCCCGACCCCGGCGCCGATATCGAGGCGCGCAAGCGCGAGGCGCTGGTGATGCTGGCCCTGCACGCAGAACCCTTCGAGGCCTACAAGGCGCTGTGGGACACGCTGGACGTGGGCTACTTCATGCGCCACGACGCGGCCGACATTGCCTGGCACGCGCGCCAGCTGTCGCGCCATGTGGCACGGCAAGTCGGCGACGCCGCATCTGCCACGCCCAAGACCATCGTGCGCGCGCGCCTGTCGCCGGTCGGCGAAGGCCTGCAGGTGCTGGTGTACACGCCGGACAAGCCCGACCTGTTCGCGCGCATCTGCGGCTATTTCGACCAGGCCAGCCTCAGCATTCTGGATGCCAAGGTGCACACCACCAGCAACGGATTCGCGCTCGACACTTTCCAGGTGGTCACCTCGTTTTTGCCGGAGCATTACCGCGAACTCGTCAGCATGGTGGAAGCCGGCGTGGCGCAGGCCATCGAGCAGCCCGGTGAGCTGCCCGCCCCGAGCCGCGGCCGCGTGTCGCGCCGTGTCAAGAGCTTTCCCGTGACGCCGCGCGTCGAGCTGGCCCCGGACGAGAAGGCGCAGCGCTGGCTGCTCAGCATCTCGGCCAGCGACCGCGTCGGCCTGCTCTACTCGGTGGCCCGCGTACTGGCGCGCCACAAGCTCAACCTGCAACTGGCCAAGGTCACGACCCTGGGCGAGCGGGTCGAAGACACCTTCCTGATCGACGGGCCCGAACTGCAGCACAACCGCGCGCAAATCGAGATTGAGACCGAGCTGCTGGAAACCCTGAACGCCTGACGCGGGTTTAGTCGTCTTGCCCGGCATCCAGGCCCGGAAACAGCACGTCGGTGAAGCCGAACTTCGTGAGGTCGCGCACCCGCATCGGGTACAGCTTGCCGATCAGGTGGTCGCATTCGTGCTGCACCACGCGCGCGTGAAAACCCTCTGCCACGCGCTCGATCGGGTCGCCATACTGATCGAATCCGCGGTAGCGGATGCGCGAGAAGCGTGGCACCACGCCGCGCAGGCCGGGCACCGACAGGCAGCCTTCCCAGCCGTCTTCCTCCTCCGGCCCGAGCGGCGTGATGACCGGATTCAGCAGCACCGTGCGCGGCACCAGCGGCGCGTCGGGGTAGCGCGGGTTGACCTCGTCGGTGCCAAAGATCACCAGCTGCAAATCCACCGCGATCTGCGGCGCGGCCAGGCCGGCGCCGTTGACGGCGCGCATGGTGTCGAACATGTCGGACACCAGCAAATGCAGCGCGTCGGTATCGAACTCGGTCACGGGCTGGGCAATGCGCAGCAGGCGCGGGTCGCCCATTTTGAGGATTTCACGGATGATCATGGTGCGTCGTGTGTGAATAGGTCAGACAAGGCGGCTGCAGCTGGCCCGATAACCGTGCGTACTGCAAGGAGGCACCTCAGAAAACGGAATATAAAGCCCGTTAAGCTGTTGGCATATTGCCGGACCGGTTATTAAACAAGAAAAGACCATGCCATGGAACTAAGGCAACTCCGCTATTTCATCCGCGTCGTCGAACTCGGAAGTATGGGACGAGCCGCGGCGGATCTGGGTGTGGTCACCTCTGCGCTCAGTCAACAGATCAGTCGACTCGAGGGCGAACTCTCCGCCCGCCTCCTGCAACGCACAACGACGGGCGTCGTCCCCACCGACGCTGGCGTAGCGTTTTGGCGCCAGGCACAACTCGCACTGCGGCATGTCGACGAGGCCGCCCGGGCCGCGCAGCACGCGCGCCTGTCCGGCCATGTGAGCGTCGGCCTCGCGCCATCGACGGCGTCTGTCCTGGCGCTTCCCCTCATGAGCGGGTTGCGCGCCCGCTACCCCGATATACGTCTGCATCTCGTCGAAAGCTTGTCGGGCAACCTCGCTACGATGCTCAATGCGCGACAACTTGACCTGGCCGTCCTGTTCGAGACTGAAGCGGCCCAGCGCTGGAGCGCGACGCCGCTGCTGGACGAGCGTCTCTTCGTCGTCGGCTCCCCGCAGTTGACCGGCATGCCCAGGGGCAAGCAGGTCCGGATCAAGGAGATCGGAGCGCTACCCCTCATCATGCCGAGTGGAACCCATGGGCTGCGGGCGATCGTGGCGACGGCATTCGCGCGGGCCAAGTGCGAGCCGAACATCGTCGCCGACATCGACGGCCTGGCCATCCTCATGGATGCCGTTCAGGCGGGACTAGCGGCGACCATCCAACCCGGAGCGGCAACCTCGCGCCTTCCTGCCAACGTGGTTCGGCTCGTGCAGGTCGCGGATGCCGGCGTGCGCCGGCGCAATCTGCTGGCCAGCCTGTCGGACGACGAGCTTTCCCCTGCGGCCCTGGCCACGCGGGTTGTGCTGACGGATGTCGTGCGCGAGCTGGTGGCCGGGTCCCATTGGGCAGGCGCAAGTCTTCACGAATCATGAAGATGGCTTGCCTGGCTGGGCACTACCGGAGTTGATGCGGGCCACCTAAACTGCTCCTCACAACGAGGGAGCAACGCATGGTGGATGTACTGGTCATTGGTGGCGGCAACGCGGCCCTTTGTGCGGCCCTGATGGCACGCGAGGCGGGCGCCTCCGTGCTGGTGGTCGAAGCTTCCCCGCGCGAATGGCGCGGCGGGAACTCGCAGCACACGCGCAACCTGCGCTGCATGCACGACGCGCCGCAGGACGTGCTGATCGACGCCTACCCCGAAGAGGAATATTGGCAGGATCTGCTCAAGGTCACCGGCGGCATTACCGACGAGCACCTGGCGCGCCTCGCGATCCGCGCATCGTCGACCTGCCGCGACTGGATGCGCCGGCACGGCGTGCACTTCCAGCCACCGCTGTCGGGCGCACTGCACGTGGCGCGCACCAACGCCTTTTTCATGGGCGGCGGCAAGGCCCTGGTCAACGCCTACTTCCGCAGCGCCGAAAAACTCGGCGTGCAGGTCCGCTACGACACGCCGGTCGCGTCGGTCGAGCTCGACGGCGACCGCTTTGTTGCCGTGCGCACCGCCACGGGCGAACGCATCCCCGCGAAAAGTTGCGTGCTGGCCGCCGGCGGCTTCGAGTCGAACCGTGAATGGTTGCGCGAAGCTTGGGGCCAGAACGCGCGCGGCGAATGGCCATCCGACAATTTTCTGATCCGCGGCACGCGCTTCAACGAAGGCGTGCTGCTCAAGCACATGATCGACGCCGGGGCCGATTCGATCGGCGACCCGACGCAAGCCCACATGGTGGCGATCGACGCGCGTGCACCCCTCTATGACGGCGGCATTTGTACCCGCATCGACTGCGTCTCGCTAGGCGTGATGGTGAATCGCGAGGGCCAGCGCTTCTACGACGAGGGGGAAGACTTCTGGCCCAAGCGCTACGCCATCTGGGGCCGGCTGGTGGCGCAGCAGCCAGGCCAGATCGGCTACTCGATCATCGACCAGAAGGCGATTGGCCGCTTCATGCCGCCGGTGTTTCCCGGCACCACGGCCAACACGCTGGACGAGTTGGCCCGCAAGCTCGGGCTGCCCGAGCAGGCCTTCGTCAGGACCGTGGAGGACTACAACGCCGCGTGCCGCCCCGGCAGCTTCGATCACACCGCGCTCGATGACTGCGCTACCTCCGGCCTCGCGCCGGCCAAAACGCACTGGGCGCGGCCGATCAACACAGCGCCGTTCTATGGCTACGCCCTCAAGCCGGGTGTCACCTTCACCTATCTCGGCCTCAAGGTCAACGACCGCGCCGCTGTGCACTTCGGCGGCCGGCCTAGCCCCAACCTCTTCGTTGCCGGCGAAATGATGGCCGGCAACGTGCTCGGCAAGGGCTACACCGCCGGCGTCGGCATGGCCATCGGCACCGCGTTCGGGCGCATCGCTGGCACGCAGGCGGCCGCTGCCGTAAGGAAAGTCGAACATGCAACAGCTTGAAGCCTTGACCCGCGAGGCCAGCGCGCTGGCCAGCGGTGGCTACCCCGTAATCCCGATCCTGAGCGCCGACGAGGCAGAGGTCGGCCGCCAGATGCAGATCTGCAACGCCTGCCGGTATTGCGAAGGCTTTTGCGCCGTGTTTCCGGCGATGACGCGGCGGCTCGAGTTCGGCAAGGCCGACATCCACTACCTGGCCAATCTGTGCCACAGCTGCGGCGCCTGCCTGCACGCCTGTCAATATGCGCCGCCGCACGAGTTCGCCGTCAACGTGCCGCAAGCGATGGCCAGGGTGCGCATCGACACTTACGCCGATTACGCTTGGCCGGGTGCGCTCGGCAGCCTCTACAAGCGCAACGGCCTCACGCTCGCCTTGGCCACGGCGCTCGCGCTGGTGCTGTTCCTGGTGCTCACGATGGCCGCCCGGGGCACGCTGTTCCCGGGCCCGCTGGCTGGACACTTCTACGCAATCTTTCCGCACAACATGCTGGCGCTGATGTTCGGGGTGGTGTTCGGCTTTGCCGTGCTGGCGCTGGGCATCGGGGGCGCGCGCTTCTGGCGCGAGGTATCGCCAGCCTCGGAGACGGGCAGATCGCAGGAGCCGTCATTGCGTCGCGACGCCACCGTCGAAGCCGTTACTGATGTGTTGCGCCTCAAGTACCTCGACGGCGGCCACGGCGAAGGCTGCAACAACGCCGACGACCGGTTCACCCTATGGCGCCGGCGCTTCCACCACTTCACCTTCTACGGCTTCATGCTGTGCTTCGCGGCCACCAGCGTCGCAACGCTCTACCACTACCTGCTCGGCCTGGACGCGCCCTATTCGCTGGCCAGCCTGCCGGTGATACTGGGCATCGCAGGCGGTATCGGCCTCGTGATCGGTCCGGTCGGGCTGCTGTGGCTCAACCTGCGGCGCGACCCGGCGCACGGCGACTTGGCGCAGCGACCGATGGATCGCGGCTTCATTGCGCTGCTGCTGTTCATCAGCCTCACCGGCCTGGCCCTGCTGGTCTGGCGCGACACTGGCGCGATGGCCTGGCTACTGGCCATTCACCTCGGCGTAGTGATGGCGCTCTTTCTCACGCTGCCCTACGGCAAATTCGCCCACGGCATCTTCCGTTCGGCGGCGCTGCTCAAGAACGCCATCGAAAAGCGGCAACCGAACCGGCTGCAGCTCGGCTCGGAGTGAGCGACCCTTTCAGCAACAACCCCACGGAGTTCCTATGCGACAGTTCATGAAAACCCTTCTGCGTACCGGCCTCGGTACCTTGTGCATCGTCCTCGGAGCCGCCAGTGCCCACGCGGGCGATTGGCCGACCAGGCCGATCACGATCATCGTGCCCTTCGCCCCAGGCGGTACCACCGACATCGTCGCGCGCGAGGTCGGCCGCGCGCTCTCGGAGGCGCTGAAACAGCCGGTCATCATCGACAACCGCGGCGGCGCCGGCGGCACCGTGGGAGCCGGCATCGCGGCCAAGGCACCGCCCGACGGCTACACGTTCTTTCTGGCCACCATCGCGCATGCGATCGCGCCCGGCATCTACAAGCACCTGCCCTACGACTTTCAGCGCGACTTCGATCCGGTGGGGCTCGTCGCCACGACGCCTAATGTGCTGATCGTCAACCCCCAACTGCCGGTCAAGTCGGTCGCCGACCTGGTGGCCTACATCAAGGCCAATCCCGGCAAGGTCAACTTCGGCTCGGCTGGCAACGGCAGCACGGAACACATCTCGGGCGAGCTCTTCCGGTCCATGACGAAGACCCAAATCACGCACATTCCATACAAGGGCGGTGCGCCGATGATGGTGGACGTAATAGGCGGCCAGATTCAGATGGCGATCGAAACCAGCCCCTCGGCCGGCCCCCACATTCACAGCGGCAGGGTCAGGGCGCTCGCCGTCACCACGCTCACGCGCTCATCGGCCTATCCCGACGTGCCGACGCTCAACGAGTCCGGCCTGCCCGGCTACGACATGACGACCTGGTTTGCGCTGATGGCGCCGCACGGCACGCCGGCGGCGATCATCCAGCGCACCAGCAAGGAACTGGCACGGGTACTGGCGCAGCCTGAAGTCACGAAGCGCTTTGAAGAGCAAGGCGTGTCGGCTGGCCACATGAGCCCCGCGCAATTGACCGCCTTCGTTCGCAGCGAAACCGCGAAGTGGGTCAAGGTGGTGAAGGAGTCCGGCGCCACGACGGAATGAGGCATCCGGACCAAGCGTCGAGGCCGGCGCGCCGTCCGCTGCACTACTCCTTGTCCTTGCGGTTCTGCGCCTCGATGCGCTCGCGCGCGGCCTGCCATTGTGCATCGCTCCACTCGCGCAGCTCGTAGAAGTTGCCGCCGGTGGCCAGCGCGTTGCCGCCGTCCATCGCAATCGTCTGCCCTGTGAGCCAGTCGCACTGACCGGGCGCCAGCAAGAACGCCGCCAGGTTCTGCAGCTCGCTCATCTCGCCGGTGCGCGCCATCGGGTTGTGCCGCTTGCTGCGCGCGCCGGGTTCCTCGCCCGGGTTGAGCCGCCGGCTCATGCCCTCGGTCGGGATCTCGCCGGGCGCCACGGCGTTCAGGCGGATGCCGTAGCGCGCCCACTCGACCGCAAGCGACTTCATCATCACCTCGATCCCGGCCTTGCTCATCGCCGACGGCACCACGTAGGGCGAGCCGTTGTCGACCCAGGTGACGACGACGCTCATCACGCTGCGGTACGGCCGGCCCGGCTGCCAGGCGCCGGACTTGGCCTCGGCGATCCATCGCTTGCCGACCGCCTGCGTGACGTAGAAAGTGCCGTGGAAGACGATGTTGGCCACGGTATCAAAAGCACGTGGCGACAGGGTCTCGGTCGGCGCAATGAAGTTGCCGGCGGCGTTGTTCACCAGGCCCGTCAGCCCGCCGCTGTCCCACAGCGCCGCAACCATCGCTTCGACGTCCTGCGCGTTGCGGATGTCGACGCCGAAGGTGTCGATGTGGCGCTCGGGAAACTGGCCACGCCATACCGCGGCGGTATCGTCGCAGACCTGCTTGCGTCGGCCGCAAATCGCCACGTCGGCGCCCAGCGACAGGAACTTCTCGGCCATCGCGCGGCCGAGCCCGGTGCCACCGCCGGTGACGAGAATGCGCTGGCCGGCCATCAGGGTGGACTGGAACATGGTGGGTCTCCTGTTGAAAAGATCTCAATGCGCGTCAATCTACGCTGCGGCGCCGGCGTGGTCAATGGTTGAACCGGCCTCGAAAAGCCTGGCATCGCAAGTTGCATGGGAGCACCTTCGGGGGGATACGCTGACCGATGTGTCCAGCGGCATACCTCGGAAGGACAAGCGAGTGCCATCGAATGGCTTCAAAAGACTGAAGGCGGAAGTGGTGCAACCCAAACTGCTTGCTCTAGACCGGTCATTCAGGACTGCGGGCTGTCGGTCAGCTAACTACATGACTGGCGAGGTTCTGTAGGTCAACGGTGAGGTGAGACTCATATGAGTTTTCAGGCGTGCGGCAGTAAATCCAGCATGGCTGCAGGCATTCGGCCCGCCAGCAAGCGCAGCCGGGCAGACACAAAGGCGCGGGGCGCCTGGGCGGTTCCAATCACATTGCTGTTGGCCACGGCACAACGGGCTTTCAGGTCGGCCTCGTTGGCGATCTCGGGTCTGGCGCTGACGGCCTGGGTCAACTCGGCGAGGACTTGGGCCTCGGGGAAACCGGCGAGGTTGCGGGAGTATTCGACGATCAGGTGATGCATGGCGGTGCGAGGTGGCGTATGGGGTTGTGCGGCGGCATCAGGATGCAGCCGCATCCTGCCTGAGTTCAGGTCCGCGCAGGCAGCACGGTCCCAATGCACTCGCCAAAGCCGATGCGTGCCGCCCCGGCCTTTTCACACCAGCCGCGAATCACGATGGCGTCGCCGTTTTCGAGGTAGGTGCGGCTCTCGCCGTTGGGCAGTTGCAGCGGGTTCTTGCCATCGGTGGTCAGCTCGATCAGCGCGCCGGCCTGGTCCAGCGTCGGGCCCGACAGGGTGCCGCTGCCGAACAGGTCGCCGGGCTGCAGGTTGCAGCCGTTGACGGTGTGGTGTGTCACTATCTGCGCCACGGTCCAGTAGGCGTGGCGGTAGCTGGTGCGGCAGATGCTGGCATCGCCCTGGCCGGCTTCGCGCATTTTGGACGTCTGCAGGCCGACCTGCAACTGGATGTCCAGCGAGCCTTGCTGGCGGTTGGCCTCGGAGTCCAGGTAGGGCAAGGGCTGCGGGTCTGCTTCCGGACGCAGGAAGGGGACGCGGTAAGGGGCCAGCGCCTCCAGCGTCACGATCCACGGCGAGATGGTGGTAGCGAAGTTTTTTGACAGGAACGGGCCCAGCGGCTGGTATTCCCAGGCCTGGATGTCGCGCGCCGACCAGTCGTTGAGCAGGCACATGCCGAACACATGGTCTTCGGCCTGCGTCATCGCCACCGGTTCGCCCAGCGCATTGCCAGTGCCCACAAAAATGCCGAGTTCGAGCTCGATGTCCAGCCGCTTGCTCGGACCGAAGGATGGCTGCGTAGCATCGGGCGGCAGGGTCTGGCCCATGGGGCGGGGGAATGTCTGTCCCGAGACACCGATGCTGGAGGCCCGGCCGTGGTAACCAATCGGAATCCACTTGAAATTGGGCAGCAGCGGGTTATCGGGGCGGAACTGGCGGCCGATATTGGTGGCGTGATAGACCGAGGTGTAGAAGTCGGTGTAGTCGCCGATGCGC
>JARLJI010000121.1 GCA_031291295.1 Rhodoferax sp.
GTGCCAGTGGATGATCTTCGCCAAGGCCTTCGACCTGTTCTGGCTTATCGAGCCCAACTACAAGGACGCGGCGCGCAACCTGCACTTCAGCTGGGGCATCCTCGAGTACGTGGCCATACCGGTGGCTCTGGCGTCGTTCTGGGTTGCTTTCTTCTGCACGCAGCTGAAGGGACGTCCGCTGGTGCAGACCAACGATCCGCATGTGGCGGAGATTCTGGAGCCTGAGCATGTCCACGCATAACCACGAGCCGGAAGATCACCAGCCGGAGCCGGTAGACGCATCGCAGGGCTACGAGCGCTCTGACGTGCGCGTCACCGGCATTGTCGTGTTTCTCACCGCGCTCGCCATCTTTGTGGGTGTGGCTGGCATTCTGGCGTGGGGCATGGGCAAGCTGATCAATGCGCACATGAACAGGGAAGACGGCCCGAACACCAGGTGGACCAAGTCCGTGGACGTGCGCCAACTCGGCAACCTGCCCAACAACCCCGAGCTGCAGCACAAGGTGGCCGAGCTTACTCAAACCTTTCCCGCCCCGCGCGTCCAGACCGACGACGGCAATCAGGACGTGGCCGATCTGCACAAGCGCGAAGACCTGCTGCTCGAGCACTACAGCTGGGTCGATCGCTCGCAGGGCAAGGTGCGCATTCCCATCGAGCGCGCCATGGAACTGGTCGCCCAGCGCGGCCTGGCCGTGGCCCCGCCTGCGCAGCAACCGGTGCTGATGGCGGGTGAAAAGAAGCCGGTCGTGCAGGTTCCACTGACCAACGGTTTTGCCCGCACGGGCTATGAGCAGGAACAGGCCGCGGCCGACGCCGCCGAGGCGCAGCAGAAGCAGTAAGCAAGCAGCAGAGGAGCAACATGCAGGGCATGAGACCAATCCGCAGTATTCGGCGCAGCGCAGCATTTGTCGCGGTCGCCGCGGCCGTCTTGTGCGCAGGCCTTTGCGCCGCCTCGGCTGCCGCGCAGGTCTCCGGCTATGGCGATAAGCAGATGGCGCCCGCCAGCGACAAGCCGCCCTCCGTGCTCAACGACGTCGGCATTGCGCAGCGCCTCAATCAGCAACTGCCCTTGAATCTGGCCTTCACCGACGATGCCGGCAAGCCGGTTCGCCTGGGTGACTACTTCGGCAAGTCCGCCGCGGCGGGCAAGCGCCCCGCGATTCTCGCGCTCGTCTACTACCGCTGCCCCATGCTCTGCTCAGAGGAACTCGACGGGCTGACCAGCGCCTTGCAGATGGTGCGCTACGTTCCCGGCAAGGACTTCGACGTCATCGTGGCCAGCATCGATCCCAGCGAGGGGCCCGATCTTGCCGCCGCCAAAAAGCGCAGCTACCTCAAGCGCTACGGCCATCCTGAGACGGCCAACGGCTGGCACTTCCTCACCGGCACGCAGCCCA
>JARLJI010000122.1 GCA_031291295.1 Rhodoferax sp.
CGTCGCCGTGGTCCCCATGATGGCCGACACCACCGTCTGCATCGCCGCCAGCTACGAGGCCAAGGCCCATGGCGTAAAAACCGGCACCATGGTCGGCGACGCCAAACGCATGTGCCCCGGCATAGTCCTGCTTGAAGCCCGCCACGAGCTTTACGTGGACTACCACCACCGCATCGTCGAAGCCGTGGAAAGCTGCCTGCCTGTAACCGCCGTCCTGTCGATTGACGAGATGGCCTGCCGGCTAATGGGGCGCGAGAGGCCGCTGCTGGCGGCGATGGAGCTTGGGCGCAAGGTGAAGGCTGCGATTCGCGACAAGGCGGGCGCCTGTTTGCGGAGTTCTGTGGGGCTGGCGACGAATCGGTATCTGGCCAAGGTCGCAAGTGATATGGAAAAGCCGGATGGGCTGGTCGCGCTTCCGCTGGACATACTGGCCGGGGCGCTGCGGCAACTGACGCTGCGCGACCTGCCCGGCATCGGCGCAAAAACCGAGAAGCGCCTCTACGACAAAGGCATCCGCAGCATGGACAACCTGATGAGTCTGGCATGCGACAAGGCCGGCGACCTGTGGGGATCGGTATGGGGCGAGCGTCTGTGGCACTGGCTCCGCGGCGAAGACTTCGACATGTCCGAGACCGAGCACCTGAAATCGCTCAGCCACCAACACGTCCTCGCCCCCGATATGCGAACTCCGGAGAAGGCATGGGCCGTGGCTCACAAGCTGCTGCACAAGGCAGCCATGCGCCTGCGCGCCGGAGGACTGTGGGCCGGCGCCATTGGTCTGGCTGTTGGCTTCGCCGGCCCCAACGGCGAGCGTGGCCCGGTGAGCAACTTCGGCGTGCCGGTAAAAGGATGGAAGGGTGAACTCAAGCTCAGCGAGTGCCAGGACAACCCCACCCTCATCGCCGCGCTCACCCGCCTGTGGAGCAGCATTCCCAAAACCGAAGCCTACGAGCATCCCTACTTCATCGGCGTGCATCTCAACGCCCTGGTCCCCGACCGCCTCCACTCGCTCAACCTGTTCGACAGCACCGAAGACGAACAGAGCCGCAGCAAACTATTGGCCGTGATGGACCAGCTCAACAACAAATACGGCCTGAGCACGCTGGCCCCCGCGACGATGCTGACAGCGTATAAGTCCGCGCCGACGCGGATCGCGTTTCATAGCATTCCCGAGCTGTTTTGACGAGGCTGCGGCTAGCCATCACGTGACGCTACGACCCGGCAGGGAGCAAGTGAAACAATCGCACACCGGTTGACTGAA
>JARLJI010000123.1 GCA_031291295.1 Rhodoferax sp.
ACCGGACAGCCGCAGGCGCCGCACCAGCAAACGCAGCAGCAATTCCACCCGCAGGTGCAACAGCCGCACCCGCAAGCACCGCAACAATTCCACCCGCAGGCCGTACAACCCCGCCCGCAACCGCAGCAATTCCACCCGCAAATGCAGCAGCAGCCGCGTCCGCAGCCGCAAGTCCAGCGCCCTGCCCCACCACCGCCACGTCCGGCGCCGCCGCCCCGTCCCGAGGCCCCACACCCGCCCCCGCAGCCAAACGACAGGCAGCAACACCCATAGGCGAAACAGCCTGCATGCTGTTAACCTCCGCCTATGGATGCCCTGACCCATCTGACCAAAGTTGACCGCAAGCTTGGCCGTTTGATCGCCCAAATCGGGCCGCTCAAACGGCGCAAGCGCGAATTCACCGAACCCTACGAAGCCCTGATCTCAGCCGTCGCGCACCAGCAGCTGCACAGCAAAGCCGCCCTGACCATCATGGGCCGCTTTTGCGCCCTGGCGGCGGGCAGCATCCCCGCGCCCGAAGCCTTGCTCGCCTTACCCGACGCAACCCTGCGGGCCTGCGGCTTTTCCACCAATAAAACCCGCGCCTTGCAGGACATCGCCGCCCACGCCGTCCGCGGTGTCATCCCCAGTGCGGCGCAAGCCAAACGGCTGAGCGACGCCGAGCTGATCAAGCGCCTCACCCTGATCCGTGGCGTCGGCCAATGGACCGTGGAAATGCTGCTGATTTTTACCCTACGCCGCCCGGATGTGTTTCCGGTCGATGATTTCGGCGTACGTGAGGGCTATAAGGTTCTGCATGGGCTGGATGAGCAGCCAAAGCCCAAGCCCTTCGCTATCATCGGCGAAAGCTACGCCCCGTACCGCTCCACCGCCGCATTATACCTCTGGCAAGCCGCCGACCGCGCGAAAGAGCAAAAAACTCAGCGCTCCACCAAGGCAAAATAACCCAGCGCCAATAGCGGAGCCACAACCCCCGCCGCGCAAATTCCACCCCAGCCATCATGCGTCAAAATCGGGCTGGTAATCGCCGAACCCAGTGCGCCGCCCAAAAACAGCATGGCCAGAAACACGCCATTCAGACGCGCCCGCATTGAGGGGGCCAGCGCAAAAATCGCCCGCTGCCCAAACACCAGATTCGCCTGCACCCCGCAGTCCAGCAACACACAGGCAACCGCCAGTATAATCACTGAATGCGCAGCCAGACCGCCCCAGGCCGCCAACCCAAATGACAATGTAATCGAGATCAGGGCCAAAATAGTCCCTATCCGGCCATGGCCACGGTCCGCCAAGCGCCCGGCAACCGGTGCCATCGCCGCCCCCGCCGCCCCCACCAGCGCAAACATCGCAACGCCAAACTGCGAATAACCAAAATCCTGCATTAGCAGCAGCGGCACGGCGGTCCAGAACAGGCTGAAACAGCCAAACGCCGCCGCCTGATACACCGCCCGGTGCCGCAATACCGGCGTATTGAACGGCAATTTCAACAACGACATCAACAGCAGGACATAATGATGCGTTGA
>JARLJI010000124.1 GCA_031291295.1 Rhodoferax sp.
GTAGGCGCCGATATGGGCCTGGATGAAATCCACCACCGCGCCGTAGCGCAAACGGTCCAGCACATTGCCGATGGCGCCGCCGGCAATGGCGCCGATGGCGAGGGTGGTGACCAGGCGCTCGGTGTTCCACAGCCACACGCCGAGGGCTGAAACCACCGCCAGCGCCACCGCTGCCAGCAAAACGATGCCCAAGCCGCCCAGCCCGTTGAACATGCCAAAGGTGACACCGTGGTTCCACACCAGCACGAAATTCAGCACCGGCAATAACACCAAAAAATGCCCATCGGTGAGGCCAAGCTGATGCAGCACGGCGTATTTACTGGCCTGGTCAGCCGCCAGCACCACCACACCCAGGCCGATACCCGCAGCGCGGCGGTTCATGGCGCCACAGCCTCACAGCAGCGGATACAGAGCGTGGGGTGAGATTTATTGCTGCCAACCTCCGGCAGCACGCGCCAGCAGCGCTCGCATTTGGTGCCGGGGGCGATTTGCGCACCGTTGGCATCGCCAAAACCAGCCCCCGAGGTGATGCAGATATCAGCCCAGCTGGCATCATCAGCCAGCAGGGTTTTAGCCTCGGCAGCCATCACCGCCACCGCCTGCAGTGAGGAGCCGATGGTTTTATCCCGCCGCATGGCCTCGATGGCACCGGTGATCTCGCTGCGCTGGGCACGAATGCCAGCCCATCTCGCCGCCAGCGCCTCATTCTGCCACGCCGCTGGAATTTCCGGGAAAAGGGTGAGATGCACCGAGGCGTCATTACCAAAGCGCGTCACCCAGGATTCTTCCGCGGTAAACGGCAGCGCCGGGGCCAGCCAGGCTGTCAGGCAGCGGTGCAGAACATCCAAAACCGTGCGGCAGGCGCGGCGCTTTTTGGAATCAACCCGGTCGCAATACAGCGAATCCTTGCGGATATCGAAATAGAACGCCGATAAATCGGTTGAGCAAAAATGATGGATGGCGGGGTACACCCCGGTCCAGTCATGCGAGGCGATTGATTTTTGCACCAGCGCGTTCAATTCCCACAGCCGGTGCAGCATCAGTGTTTCCAATTCCGGAAATTCCGCCTCGGGCAGTTTTTCGGCCTCGGTGAACCCATCCAGCGAGCCTAGAATCCAGCGCAGCGTATTGCGCAGCCGCCGGTAAAGCTCGGCCTGCTGTTTGAGGATTTCTGGGCCGATGCGCAAATCTTCCGAGGTATCGGAATTCATCACCCACAGGCGCAAAATATCCGCGCCGTATTTATCGTTCACCTCTTGCGGCGCCGTCACGTTGCCCATCGATTTCGAC
>JARLJI010000125.1 GCA_031291295.1 Rhodoferax sp.
CACGCTGCACGCCAATCTGCCTCGCGTCACCCAGGTCCGTTAACTCGTGGACGGTGTCCAGCGCGCCACCCTCGCCGGCCACGCCGACCTCACTCGCACCTACCTGGCCGCCGAGGCCGCTCCATCCGAAGGATCCAATCCGTGAGTAGTTCTCCCAGCGCCCCCCACACCATCGGCGTTTTCGATTCCGGCTTTGGCGGGCTCACCGTGCTGCGCGCCCTTATAGCCCGCCTGCCCCGTGCCCGCTTTGCCTTCCTGGGCGATACTGCCCGCCTGCCCTACGGTTCCAAGTCCCGCCGCACCATCGCGCGTTATGCCGTCGAAAGTGCCCAGTTCCTGGTCCGTGAACAGGGCGCCGAGTTCCTCGTCATCGCCTGCAATACCGCCAGCGCGCTGGCTCTCGACGCCATCCAGGACGCCGTGTCAGTTCCAGTGCTGGGCGTCATCGAGCCCGGCGCTGCAGCCGCCCGCGCCGCCTCCAAGACCGGCGACGTGCTGGTCATCGCCACCGACGCCACGGTCCGCAGCCATGCGTATGTCGCCGCCTGCCAAGCCCTCGGCCTCCGCGCCATCGAGAAGGCCTGCCCGCTGCTCGTCCCGCTGGTCGAAGAGGGCTGGACCGATCACCCCGTCACTGCCCAGGTCATCGACATTTACCTAAATGAACTCCGCGCCGAGGCTGCCACCCGCGGCTTTAACCCCGACGCACTGGTCCTCGGCTGCACGCATTACCCGCTCTTGCGCACCCTCTTTGAACAAGCCGTGCGCCCCGGCGCCAAGGTAATCGATTCAGCCGAAGCTGCGGCACAGGCAGCCGTCCGGCTCTTCAACGGGCAAGCAACAATCCCGGCCGCGGGCCCGGTTGCAGAAACTGAAGTGCGCTGCTTCGCCACCGACTCGGTGGACAAGTTCGAGCGCCTTGGCTCCCGCTTTCTTGGCCGGCCTGTGGGGAACGTCGAACTCGTCGATCTCGGCGGATAAGAATCCTGGCCTGCGTGGATTAACCCCGGTGTCGAAATATGCGTGGCGGGCATCGCTCCAGCAAAATGCCCGACGCCAACTTGCCTCCCTTATCAGCTGCCGCTGACACTGACGTGGGCGCCTTCGGAATCCAAAAACTGTGCAAGCATGCCGCCAAAATCCTGCTTTCGTGGAGAGATGGGAAATTGCACACCCTTACCCGCCATTTCGG
>JARLJI010000126.1 GCA_031291295.1 Rhodoferax sp.
AGGTTGGTGTCGGCCGCGTCCTCAATCTTGTCGAGCGGAAGGGAATCCGAGGTCAGCGCCAGAGTCATGATGGGCGCATCGGCGGGGTTCACCTTGCTGTAGATAGGCGGGTTGGGCAAATCGGAGGGCAGAAAGCTGTTGGCCGCGTTGATGGCCGCCTGCACTTCCTGCTCGGCCACGTCGATGTTCTCTTCCAGGTTGAACTCCAGCGTGATGACCGAACCGCCACCGGAGCTGACTGACGTCATCTGCTTCAAGCCCGGCATCTGGCCAAACTGGCGCTCCAGGGGCGATGTCACAGACGAGGCCATCACCTCGGGCCCCGCGCCGGGATAAAACGTGAGCACCTGAATGATCGGGTAATCCACCTCGGGCAGCGCCGAGACCGGCAGTTGCTCATAGCCCACTGCGCCGGCCAGCATGATGGCCGCCATCAGCAGCGACGTAGCTACCGGACGCAGAATAAAAGGCCGGGAAGGACTCACACTCACTGCTTCACTCCCTGATCACCCTTGCCGTTCGTCTTGCCCTGAGCCGCGGATTGCGCACCCCGCTGCAGCCCTGTCCCGGGCGTGGCAGGAGACTCTCCCGGTGCCGGAGTCTGCCCGGCGGCCTGGCTCGTCCGCTGGCGGGCGGCGCTCACCGTTACCAGCTGTCCGGGCCGCAGGCGGTCCGCACCGTCCACCACCACGCTCGTTCCCGGCGCCGGTCCGCTGTCCAGAATGGTCACCTGGCCTTCGGCCAACGCCACCTTCACCGGTTGCATTTTGGCCACCTGGCCGCCCTTGCCGTCGCTGTCGACGACCCACACAAACAAGGCTCCCTGCAGCCCGGTCTGGATGGACGCGGACGGCACCACCAGCGCGTTCGGCCGGTCCTCAAGCACCAGGTGGATATTGACGAACTGGTTGGGAAACAGGGATTGGTCGCGGTTGTCGAAGACTGCCTTCAGCTTGTCAGTTCCGGTGGTGGTGTCGATCTGGTTGTCTGCAGTCAGCAATTGGCCCGTCGCCAGATTCTGCACGTCGCCGCGGTCGTAGGCATCCACCGGCAGCCGCCTCTCCGCAGCCAGCCTGTGCAGCACCGGGGGAAGCTGATTTTCAGGCAGCGTGAAGTACACGGAGATGGGCTGGATCTGGTTGATAATAACCAGGTTGGTCGTATTAGCCGAGATGATGTTTCCGGGATCGACCAGGCGCAGGCCGATGCGTCCGTTAATGGGCGCCTGGATGGTGCACCAGTTGAGCTGTAACTGCGCGGTCTCGATAGCCGCCTTGTCTGATTCGATGGCTCCCAGGTACTGGCCCTGGGCGGCCTCGTCGGCTTCCACCGTTTCCTTTGACACCACACCCGCGGCGTAGAGCGCCTTGTAACGGGCGTACTCGGCCTGCGCATTCTTCAGCAGTGCCTCATCGTGGGCCAAGGTGCCCTTGGCTTGATCCAATGCGGCCTTGTAAGGACTGGGATCGATCACCATAATGGTCTGGCCCTGCCTCACCTGCTGCCCCTCAATGAACTTCACCGGCTCCAGCTGGCCGCTTACCCGCGCTTTGACCGTCACGCTCATATAGGGGGTCACCGTGCCCAGCGCCGTGAGGTAAATGGGCATGTGGCGTAATTCAGCGGCAGTTACCTGCACCGGGACTGGCCGGTTCTGCAGCGCGGCCGCTTGGCTGGCGGTGTTGGCCGCGTTCTGCTTCTGGTTCTGGTAAATCCGCCACACCACGAAGGCCAGGGCCCCCAGGAGGACGAGACCCGCAATGCGAAACCCCACACCCATGCGGGTGGGTCGTTGCGGTGCGCCAAGTGCAGGTGATCGAGACTCAGAAGTGTCTTCAGCAATAGACATGATGTCGGTTCCGTCGTTTTCTCTCAGGTGAGCGCCCACGAAGTGGGCGTGAATTTAGCAGTGGTGTACGAAAGGCGAGATGCCCCTGGTCATTTCTACGGACGTATTTGTTCTAACAAAGGTTTCGCCTCTCCCTGCGTCGCCTGCGGCGGCAGTCCCGAATTCCCGCTCGGGACCGTTGCCCCAGGACGAACAAACACAGCCATTCTATGCGGCGAACCGCTGATTTCGCGCGCTGCCTGTGACCGTCCACTATAATTTGGACGAATCGTGATTAAGTACGTTGACTCCCAGCGTGCTTCCGGCAGGCCGTGCGTTCTGCCGCATCCTGAGCAGTCGCGCCACGCCGCTGCAGGCACCCACGTCTCCAGTCCTGCGAGGCACTATTGTCAGTGAATTCCACCACGGCTGCGTCCCCCGATCCGTCGCCGCCGTTGTGTGTCGATCTCGACGGCACCCTGGTCAAGTCAGACACTTTGTTTGATGCACTTTGTCAGTTTGTGCGCCACCAGCCCCTGCAAATTTGGCGTCTGTGCCTGTGGCTAGCAGCCGGCCGGGCCCGTCTCAAGATCGAGGTGGCCCGCCGCGCCCCGCTGGATGCCGCGCGCCTGCCTTACAATACCGCCCTGCTGCACTACCTGCGGGCGCAACGGCGCGAGGGCCGGCTCATCTATCTGACCACCGGCGCCGACCGCGCGCTGGCTGGGCGCGTCGCGGCGCACCTGGGCATTTTCGACGCGGTACTGGCCTCCGACGGCGCCACCAACCTGACCAGCGGCAAGAAGTTGGCCCTGCTCAAGACCCGGTTCGGCACATTCGACTACATCGGCAACTCCCGGGCCGACCTGCCGCTGCTGGCACGCGCACACGCCGCCATGCTGGCCAACCCCACGCACAGCCTGCGCACCGCGCTGCGCCTGCGGCGGATTTCCGTCGCCCACACATTTCAGGATCAGCGCCCCGTGGCGCGAACCCTGCTGAAGGCGATCCGCATTCACCAGTGGGCCAAGAACATCCTCATCCTTGTGCCTCTCGCGCTATCGCACAAACTGACGGCGGCCTCTGTCGGCGCGGCAATCGCGGCTTTCTTCTGCTTCAGCTTTATCGCCTCGGCCAACTACCTGGTCAACGATATGCTCGACATCGAAAATGACCGGCGGCATCCGGCCAAGCGCATGCGTCCTTTCGCAGCGGGTGATCTGTCGGTGGCCGGCGGTCTTGGCCTAGTTCTTCTGCTGGTCGCAGCCTCGGCGATCCTGGTGCCGTTTCTTCCCCTGCCCTTTGACCTGTGGCTGGGAATCTACATGGTGTCGACCGGGGCCTATTCGTTCTACCTCAAGCGCGTTGCTGTGGTGGACGTTCTGCTTCTCTCCGGGCTGTATACGCTGCGCATGCTGGCTGGCGGCGCTGCCACCGGCACCGAGATTTCCCAGTGGCTGGCCAGCTTTTCAACCCTTCTGTTTCTTTCCCTGGCCATGGTCAAGCGCTTCAGCGAGCTGGAAAATCAGCGCGAGCGCGGCGCCACCGTCCTGCACGGACGCGGGTATGTTGTGAACGACATGGAGCAGATACGCAGCTTTGGAACCGCCAGCGCTTATGCTGCCGTGGTGGTCTTCATGCTCTATATCGCCCGGCCCGACGTCACCGCGCTCTACCGGCACGCTTCCCGGCTGTGGCTGATCGTTCCCCTGCTGCTTTTCTGGGTCACGCGCGTTTGGCTGCTGGCTTCGCGCGGCGAGTTGAATGACGACCCGGTGGTCTTTGCCATGCG
>JARLJI010000127.1 GCA_031291295.1 Rhodoferax sp.
CGGGTGGCATGACTGCCTTGTCACGAACGCGGAATGTGCGACGGCACCGATTCCAGATGTGCCACTGCCTCCTCCAGGCCGGGGGACCCGCTTATGAGCTGGCGGTGTAAAGCCGCTTTCTTTGCTTCCTTTCTTTGCGGCGGCAAAGAAAGGGAGTGCCGCCCCGCACAGCAATGCTCTCAACTTAAGCCCCCTCAATCAGGCAAGCTTGTACGCGAGATGGAAATGGGGCTTGGCTTTTCTGGGTGGTCGAGGATAGGAGCGTGAAGGCTGTATGCGGCAGCGGGTCTGGTGGATCACCTCAAGAACCGTGGCGAGGTTGTCCATGCAGCGCCGGACACGCAGAAGACACGCGCCGAGGATGGGCTTGAGTGCGCCCAGCGCGTACACCCGGTTAGGACGGCTGGCCTGCTCGCCGTCGTGCGACGCGTCAAGATCGCTGAGTAATGTGCACAGATTGTCAGCGAGGATTTTTGCGCCGAAGTCCTGCTGCAATGCCAGGTAATCCAGACCTGTAACCGCCTCCAGTCGCAGTCGATGCTTGAGGCGTTTGAACGCCTCTTCGACCCGCCAGCGCTGATGATAGAGCGCCCCGAAGGAGGCCGCCGGATAACGTTCGTCATCGAGCAGCGAAGTCATCAGCACCCGCACGCGGCCACTGGGCGTGACGTCACGGATCAGGCGCACGGTGCTTGGCGTGTGCGCCAGTTCATAGTCGTGGGCGTCCTGCGCACCGGGTGCCTCCAGCGCCACCACACGCTGAGCCTCGCCGCTGCGGGCAAAGGCGGTGACGCACTTCCAGTTGCGTGCATCGACACGCATGCAGAACGGAATGTCGCGTTGTGTGAGCGCGGCCACCATGGCGTTGCCGATATAGCCGCGATCGAGCAGCAGCAGGTCGGTATGCGGTTGCAGTACATCGAGCGCTTCGAACAGCATCTGCCGCTCGCCGCCGTCGGCGGGATGAAGTGCAGCGTGCAGGGTCAGTTCCGAACCCGGCAGGAACAGCGCAAACGCGTAGTGATCGGCGCGCAGTTCATGGCCGCGACGCGTGCCCACACGCAGGCGGCTGCCGTCAGCGGCGACCAGCCTCAGGCCGTGCCAGCGCATCGAATCGATATGGGGTTGAGCCAGCGAA
>JARLJI010000128.1 GCA_031291295.1 Rhodoferax sp.
ACGCGGCCTGACCTGGCTGGTGCTGTTTCAATTGCTCGGCACCGCCCTCAATCATTTGTGTGTGCCGGTGTTGCCGGGGCCGATTATCGGTCTGTTGCTCTTGCTGGTGTTTCTGATGGTGAATGGCGAAGTCAGCGCGCCGCTGAACGAGGCGGCGTCCAGTTTGTTGCGTTATCTGCCACTGTTGCTGGTGCCGCCGGCGGTAGGCGTCATGGTCTATGCCAGGCAGATCGCCGCGGACTTCTGGGCGATCGCGGGTGCGCTGGTGTTGTCGGTACTGATCTCCATGGCGTTTGTCGGGGTGTTCATGAATGCCTTGATCAAGCGTCACGGCAAGCGCGGAGAGCGACCATGAACCTTGATTGGCAGGGCGCCTGGGCGGCGGTGATCCATCATCCACTGTTTGGCATCGGCATTACCCTGGGCGCCTATCAATTGGTGCTGGCGGGGTTCGAGAAGACCCGCTGGATCTTCCTGCAGCCGGTGTTGGCCTCAATGGCGCTGGTGGTCGGCATCTTGTTGCTCTGCGGCCTGGAGTACGCCGAGTACCGCAGGAGTACCGAGATCCTCGGCACGCTGTTGGGGCCGGCCACGGTGGCGCTGGCGGTGCCGCTGTACCTGAACCTGCGGCGGATCCGGCAGTTGTTCTGGCCGATTTTTACTACGCTGGTGATTGGCGGGATACTGGCGACAGGCCTGGGCGTGTTGCTCGGCTGGTTGTTCGGCGCCGACCATATGATCCTGATGACCTTGCTGCCCAAGTCGGTGACGTCACCCATCGCCATGCTGGTGGCCGAACAGATCGGCGGTGTCGGGGCCCTGGCCGCGGTGTTCGTGTTGATTACCGGGGTGATCGGCGCCATTGCCGGGCCCTGGCTGCTGACGCGGCTGGGGGTACAGGCCGCGGAGGCCCGAGGCATGGCCCTGGGCATGACCGCCCATGCGGTGGGCACTTCGGTGGCCTTGCAGGAAAGTGAGGAGTGCGGCGCCTTCGCCGCGCTGGCGATGAGCCTGATGGGCGTGGCCACGGCGGTCTTGCTGCCGTTGGCGGTCACTTTGGTGGTTTAAGGAAATCGTTATGAGCCTGGCGTTGTTTCCCCTGAACACCGTACTGTTTCCCGGTTGTGTCCTCGACTTGCAGATTTTCGAGGCGCGTTACCTGGACATGATCAGTCGCTGCATGAAACAGAGCAGCGGTTTTGGCGTGGTCTGCATTCTGGAGGGCAAGGAGGTCGGCGATGCGCCGGAAGGCTTTGCCCTGGTCGGCTGCGAGGCCTTGATCCGCGATTTCCAGCAGCAGGACAACGGTTTGCTGGGCATCCGGGTCGAAGGCGGTCGGCGTTTCCGCGTGCTCCACAGCGAGTTGCAGCGCGACCAGCTGACGGTCGCCGAGGTCGAGTGGCTGGATGAAATCCCCGAGCAGCCTTTGCAGGATGAGGATGAAGACCTGGTCGCGCTGCTCAAGGCGCTGGCCGAACACCCGATGGTCGCGGCCCTGAAC
>JARLJI010000129.1 GCA_031291295.1 Rhodoferax sp.
ATATTTTTTTTTATTGGTTGTTTTTTTTTTTGTTTTTTGTGTTTTGGGGTTTTTTTTGGCGGGGGGGGCGGGGGGGGGGGGCGCCCCCCCGTCCGCGCCCATCGCCGCACCGCAACTGACGCTCTACCAGGAAGACGTGCTGGAGGGCATCAAGCGCATAGCCGACGGCTCCATCGACCTGATCGTGGCTGATCCGCCCTATGGCCTGGGCAAGGACTACGGCAATGACTCCGATCGCCTGTCCGGGGACGCCTACCTGGAATGGTCAGCGAGCTGGATCGATGCGGTGGTGCCCAAGCTGGCGCCGCGCGCCTCGCTCTATCTGTTCTGCACCTGGCAATACTCGCCGGAGCTGTTCGTGATGCTCAAGCAGCGCCTGACCATGATCAACGAGATCATCTGGGACCGGCGCGTGCCGAGCATGGGCGGCACCACGCGCAAGTATTCCTCGGTGCACGACAACATCGGTTTTTTTGCCCGGGCCCGCGACTACTACTTTGACCTTGACCCGGTGCGCGTGCCGTACGACGCCGAGACCAAGAAGGCGCGCAGCCGTCCGCGCTTCGAGGGCAAGAAGTGGCTGGAAGTTGGCTACAACCCGAAGGACCTGTGGAGCGTGCCGCGCATCCACCGGCAGGATCCGGAACGTGCCAATCACCCGACCCAGAAGCCCTTGCATATCGTGCAACGCATGGTGCTGGCCAGCTGCCCGCCGGGCGGGCTGGTGCTCGATCCGTTCACCGGCAGCGGCACCACCGCCGTAGCCTGCGCGTTGCACGGGCGCCGCTTCGTCGGCTTCGAGATGAATCCCGACTATGTCGACGTGGCGCGCGCGCGCGTCGCGGCATGCATCACGACGCCGCAGGCCGCGCCCGCTACCCTGAACATCGCAGCCGCGAACGATGAGCCCCTGCTGGCTGCCTCGTCCACGCCGCTGCCCACTCTCGCTCAATGACCATGTCCCGAATCAAAACGACTTTCGCGGCGCTGGCCGCGCAGAACAAGAAGGGCCTGATTCCGTTCATCACCGCTGGTGACCCTGAGCCCGGCATGACCGTCGCGCTGATGCACGCGCTGGTGGCGGGTGGGGCCGACGTGATCGAGCTTGGCGTGCCGTTCTCCGACCCGATGGCCGACGGCCCGGTGATTCAGCGTGCCTCCGAGCGCGCGCTTGCGCAGGGCGTGACGCTGACCAAGGTGCTGGCCTGGGTGGCCGAGTTCCGCCAGACCAACGCCGCGACGCCCGTGGTGCTGATGGGCTACGCCAACCCGATCGAGCGCATGGGTGAGGAAACCTTCGCCAAGGCCGCGCGCGCCGCCGGTGTCGATGGCGTGCTGGTGGTCGACTACCCGCCCGAGGAGTGCGAGTCCTTCGCCGCGCAGATGCGTGCCAACGAGATGGACCCGATCTTCCTGCTGGCGCCGACTTCCACCGACGATCGCATCGAAGCCGTGGCCAAGCTGGCCAGCGGCTACCTGTACTACGTCTCGCTCAAAGGCGTAACCGGTTCGGCCACCATCGACCTCGACAGCGTGGCCGAGCGCATTCCGCTGATCAAGCGCCATGCCAACCTGCCGGTGGGCGTGGGCTTTGGCATCCGCGACGCGCAGACCGCGCGCACGATTGGCAGCGTGGCCGACGCCGTGGTGATCGGCAGCCGTCTGGTGCAATTGCTGGAAGATGCGCCGCGCGACCAAGCGGTACAATCGCTGCAGTCGTTCATCGCGGAAATCCGCCAGGCGCTGGATGCCTGAATGTGATTGAAGTGCCGCTGCCCGTGTCGACGCACGGGCGGTGAATGCAGCAAAAACACTGATTTTGACGGCCGTTGTGCCGCAACAGGCGCATCGCCCCGGCGGAACGGGGACTGCGGACCGCAGGCATGGTAAATTCGCGGCCTGACATGTTCCGCGCATGTGCCGAAAGGAGCCTTTCATGAGCTGGTTGGATAAACTCCTCCCCCCCAAGATTCAACAGACCGACCCCTCCACCCGCAAGGGCATTCCGGAAGGGCTGTGGGTCAAGTGCCCGTCGTGCGAGTCGGTGTTGTACCGGACCGACGTCGAGGCCAACCTCCACGTCTGCCCCAAGTGCGACCACCATATGCGCATCCGCGCCCGCGCCCGCCTCGACGGGCTGCTGGACGCCGAAGGCCGCTATGAAATCGGCCAGGAAATCCTGCCGGTTGATGCACTGAAGTTCAAGGACACCAAGAAGTACCCGGACCGCATCAAGGCCGCCATGGACGACACCGGCGAGACCGATGCCATGGTCGTGATCGGCGGCGCCATCCACACCATTCCGGTCGTGGTGAGCTGCTTCGAGTTCGAGTTCATGGGCGGCTCCATGGGCTCGGTGGTGGGCTAGCGCTTCGTGCGTGGCGCCCAGGCGGCGCTGGAGCAGAAGGTGCCGTTCATCTGCATTACCGCCACGGGCGGCGCGCGCATGCAGGAAAGCCTGCTGTCACTGCTGCAGATGGCCAAGACCACGTCCATGCTGAACCAGCTGTCGAACGCCAAGCTGCCGTTCATCAGCGTGTTGACCGATCCCACCATGGGTGGCGTTTCGGCCAGCTTTGCGTTCCTGGGCGATGTGGTGATTGCTGAGCCCAAGGCGCTGATCGGCTTTGCCGGTCCCCGCGTGATCGAGCAGACCGTGCGCGAGAAGCTGCCGGAAGGCTTCCAGCGGGCTGAGTTCCTGTTGCAGAAGGGTGCGATCGATATGATTGTCGATCGTCGCAAGCTGCGGGATGAGTTGGCGCAGTTGCTGGCTTTGCTGCAGAAGCAGCCGGCGGATGCGGTGGCATAAGGGTTGGGTTGGTTGATGGTGATCAGGCGCGGGCGGTTGTTCGCGCTTTTTCGCTTTTTGGGGTGATGGGTGGTGGGTTTTAGTTGCAGCTGCTTAACTGCAAAGTCAAAGGCAGTTTCACCTCCCCTGCGGGGAGGCGACCTACTTTCTTGTCTCGCCAAGAAAGTAGGCAAAGAAGCGACCCGGATGGGGCGAAAGCCTCCTC
>JARLJI010000130.1 GCA_031291295.1 Rhodoferax sp.
CCGATCACGGTTTGACGCCACGAATCGCAGATTTGAAAGTGAACAGGAAAGTCAATGAAATCAACGATCTACCAACACCACCTCCGCGCCAGTGCTAGCTTTTCGTACCGTCACTTATTGCACTGAAAACGAGGGGACCCCCAATCCACCGCCGACCGCGCTGCCGTGCGTGCCCAGGCCGCAGAAGCTGTTCGCACAGGCCAGATCTCCCACGGCGAAATCGGCAACGCCATGTAATGCAAGCCGATGCGGGCGTTTCGGACGCCACCGCTTGGCGCATCCACTGCGGCTGAGCGAAGGCGTCATCGGTGCACCGCATCACATTGCATCGCCCATGAACGAGCCCCCATTGCGGGGCTTTTTTCATGGGGCAAACTTTTGACGAATCCCAGCTAGGGCAACGCCGAATAAGTCCCCGCAGTGGCGCACGCCCTGATTTGGGATGGGATGCAAGGCGCAAACCACAGCGATAGCCGTAGCTATCGCGAGGATTTGCAACGCGGCAGACCGCCCAAAGCAGGGGTGCGCGGTGCGCGAGGGACTTGTTCAGCGTTGCCCTAGGTCTGTCAGGACGGCCCCATGCGGCCCGACGAACGTTCCAGCAGGGTTTCCAGCACCTCGATACGGTGCCGATGCCGGGTGGTGATGGCGTAGAAATGCTCCTGCAGCCCGGCGGAGTAGCCCACCTTGACGAGGATGCCCGTGCGCAACTCGTCCTGAACCACCACCTCGGGCAGCACGGTCAGCCAGCCGCTGTCACGGGCGATCAGGCGCAGCATGGCCATGTCATCCACCTCGGCGCGCAATCGGGGCGTCACCCCGGCCGATGCACACAGGGCTTCAAACTGCGCACGCAGTGCATGGCGGGGGCCAGGCAGCGCCACCTCCATACCCTCCAGGTCTTCAGGTATGCGCAACGAGCGCGATTGCCACACGCTGGCAGGGCCGACCAGCGAGATGGACTGGCTGCCGAGAAATTGGCAGTGCAAGGGGCGCTCGGAGTCGGAAGGCACTGACTCATTGGCCAGCACCACGTCCAGCTGGTGCTGCACCAGGCGCGAAATCAGCCCCTCCAGCAGCCCTGACTCCAGCGTCAAAACCACGGACGGGTCGGCCAGCAAGGGGCGGATCCAGTTTTCCTGGTAGTTGCGGGACAACGTTGCCACACTGCCCACGCGCAGCCGGGTCACCCCCGACGCGCTGCCCTGCAGGCGCCCCAGCATTTCCTGACCCAGTCCGAAGATGTTCTCGGCATATGCCAGTACCAGTTGCCCGGTGTCGGTCAGCAGCAGGCGGCGGCCCTCTCGCAAAAACAGCTCTTCGCCCAGGCGCTCTTCCAGCTGCCGGATCTGGGTGGACACCGCAGACTGGGACGTGTGCAGCTCTTGCGCTGCCTGGGTAAGGTGCCCCAGCTTGGCCACACGCCAAAAGTAGAACAGGTGGTTGAAGTTGAGTTGATCGAGTCTCATTGTTCTATTTTTAGTATTTTTTTGTTCTTTTCAATGTATTTTACAGAACAATAACCCCGCAGCATCATCGCCCCCAGTCTTGTTTCTGGAGGTTGAGTGATGCCATTTGTTCACGTTTTGTCCCACGCCAGCGCATGGGCACCGGGCATGCTCATGCTGGCCGCCATGGCGCTGGCACTGTGCCACAAGGGCTCGGTTGCCACGTTGTGGCGCTGGATGCTGATCCTGTCTGGTGCCGCCTTGGCAGGTTCTGTATTGGCGGCGATTGCGGCCATGGCTGGCATCGGCCGGCTGGACCACGCTGGCTGGCTCAAGGCATCGCCGATGGGCTTGTGCATGGGGGTTCTGGTGCAACTGCTGGGCACCGTCATCGCAGCGTTTTCTGCGAGGTACCTGGAGGGAGAGCCCGGCCAGCCGCGCTACATGGCAGCACTGGCGGGTGTGCTGGCTGCTGTGCACGTGCTGCTGCTGGCAGACCACTGGATCGTCCTGGCCATCGCCTGGGCTCTGGTGGGCATTGCGCTGCAACACCTGCTGTGCTTCTACCCCGACCGGGCTTTTGCCAGCCTGGCCGCCCACAAAAAACAGATGGCCGACAGGGTGGCCGACGTATTGCTGGTCGGTGCGGCGGCACTGGCCTGGCTGGAAGTCGGCAGCGGTTCTTTGTCGGCGTTGTGGGCGTACATCGCACGCGACGGCATGTCCCCGTTGCTGCACGCCAGCGCGGTGTTGCTGACCCTGGCCGTGATTTTGCGGACGGCCTTGTTGCCCGTGCATGGCTGGCTGATCCAGGTCATGGAGGCGCCCACGCCGGTGTCTGCACTGCTGCACGCAGGCGTGGTCAACCTGGGCGGGTTCGTGCTGATACGGTTCGCCCCCTTGCTGGAAAACGCCGCCGCTGCCCGCGTCGTGCTGGTCGTTTTTGGCCTCGGTACAGCCGTGCTCGCTGGCATGGTCATGCTGACGCGCATCAGCATCAAGGTCAGGCTGGCCTGGTCCACGGTGGCGCAGATGGGGTTCATGCTGCTCGAATGCGGGTTGGGCCTGTACACGCTGGCTGCGCTGCACCTCGTGGGGCACTCGCTGTACAAGGCCCATGTGTTTCTGTCGGCATCCAACGCGGTTCGGCAAGCGCGGCTGCAGGCCATGCACAGCGCAACCCCGCCCACAGCCATCAGCCTGGCGCTGGCACCCGTCGCCGCCACGGCCACCGTGCTGCTGGTGCTGAACGTGGCGGCGGAGGTGCCCTGGCCCGCCTGGTGGTCCGCCGTGCTGGGACTGGCCTGGGCACCGCTGCTCTGGTCGCCTCAGGGCCAGGCCAGCGCCAAGACTGCGGCCTGGCACAGCCTGGCCGGGCTGGTGATGGTGGCGGGCCTCACCGCAGCGGCAGTTGCCATCCACCATGTGCCACTGGGCTTGCGCGATGCTCCGGCGCACGTGCTGGGGTGGCTGGCACTGATCGGACTTTTAGGCCTTTACCTCTTTCTGGCACTGCTGCAGAGGCAGCCCCACATGCTGCGGACCTGGCGCAGGTGGAGCTATGCAGGGTTCTACATCGACGAGGCGTACACCCGGCTGGCCCTGTACATCTGGCCCACCGCCTGGACACCCCCTGCCCCGCGTGACGCGGTCCCCCATGTAGCAGGCCCCACGTTGCACAGAGCCGCCCCCTGAACCGCACTGCACCCGGAGAACCCCATGATGGAATCACTGACCGACTGCCCCACCGAGGAGCTCGCGGCGCCAGCGCCCACGCACGCTGCGCAGCACCCGGCCTCGCACAACGACATCGACACCGCCTGCGCACAAGCGTGCCAAGCCATTGCACCGGCCTGGCCCCTGGACCGTGCCATTGCAGTCAACCCGCACTGGGCGCGCATCGGCATGCCGGTGCGCCGGGTGGCAGCGCGCATGGCAGCGCTGGGCGGCATTCAGGTCTTTCCCGGGCGCGACCGGCAACTGCAAGCGTGGACGGAAGGACGCATCAGCGCCCAGGACCTTGATCAGGCGATCCGCCAGATGCCTCAGGCGCAAGCCTGCGGGTTGACTGCCGAAGACTGCGTACAGGCCTTACACAACACCCAGCCCGTAGAGCAATTGCCCCTGCTGATCGATGTGCTGGACAACGACCCCCACCGCCAAACCCGCTTGTCCTGGCGCCAGGCAATCACCCACCAGGTGAGCCAGACCTGCGCCGCCTATTTCGACCAGACACAGGCGGACTGGCAGCCCCAGCGGTCCGAGGGCCTGTATGCGTTCTGGCGCGAGACTCTGCAGCACGACCACTCCATCGGCCTGCTGATGGGCTTGCCACACCTCGCCGAGGCCTTGGAGGCTCTGCCCGCCACCCGGGAAGACGCCGAACGCTGGGTACTGCACAGGCTGCGCCTTCCCAAGGCGGTGTGGCCAGACTATCTGGAGTCGGTGCTGCTGACGGTGAATGGCTGGGCTTCGTGGTGCGCCTATCTAGGCTGGCAGGCCCACCTGAACCAGACCTCCGACCCGCACCTGCGGGAGTTGCTGGCGATCCGGCTGGCATGGGGTGCGGTTCTACTGCATTGCAAGGACGATGCCGCAGGCACCCATGCCTTCCAGGCGCTGCAACAGGCCTGGGGCCAGGCCCCCGCCTTGTTGCAACGGGCAGAGCAGGCTCTGCTGGTCGACGAAGTGTGGCAAGTAGCTCTGGAAGTCGGCTACCAGCGCCAACTGGCTCAGCGGCTGCTCGGTGCCGGCAGTGCCCCGCCCAACCAGCACGAGATCGAGGTGCAAGCCGCTTTTTGTATTGATGTGCGCAGCGAGCCACTGCGGAGGTCCCTGGAGGCCATTTGGCCCGCCGTACAGACCATCGGGTTCGCGGGATTTTTTGGCCTGCCCCTCGCCTACACACCGCTGGGCACCAGCGCTCGCACGCCCCACCTGCCGGGCCTGTTGGCACCCGCAGTAGAAGCCACTGACTGCATCGTGCCATCCACTGCGGGCGCGTTGAAGACCGATGCGACGCTACAAGAAGCAGCGATCCACGCACGCTCCAGGCGCTTTGCGCTGGCCGACCAATGGCTGTCCGCCAGCCGCTGGCCGGGTGCGGCGTTCTCGTTCGTTGAAGCGGCGGGCGTGGGCTATGCGGGCAAGCTGGGCCAATGGCTGCGGCCCTCCCGGCAAGCCAGGGCCAACGATGCACTGGAAGGCCTGCCTGCGCGCTATCGCCCCCTGTGCCGGCCCCAGCTCACGGGGCTGGACATCGGCGCCAAGGTGTCGCTGGCAGCGCGGGTGCTGCGCTCCATGGGGCTGGACGGTTATCTGGCGCCCCTGGTACTGCTGGTAGGGCATGGCAGCCAGTCGGCCAACAACGCCCATGCGGCAGCGCTGGACTGCGGCGCATGCTGCGGCCAGACCGGCGAAGTCAGTGCCCGCAGCCTGGCACAACTGCTGAACGAACCTGCCGTGCGTACGGGCCTGGCGGAACAAGGCATCGCCATTCCGGAGTCCACAACCTTCGTGGCGGCCCTGCACAACACCACAACCGATGAGATCGAGGGCTTTGACCTGGACCTGCTGCCCCCAGCCGCTCGCCAACGGTGGGACAGCCTGCAGCCGGTGCTACACCATGCCAGTGACCAGGTCCGCAGAGAACGAGCACCGCACCTGCACATCGACCCACGGACACCGCACGACGATTTGCTGAAGCAATTGCGAAGGCGCGCCAACGATGGCGCCCAGACGCGCCCGGAATGGGGCCTGGCGGGCAACGCAGCCTTCGTCATCGCACCCCGGCACAGGACGCTGGGCGCTGCGCTACAAGGACGCAGCTTTCTGCACGACTATGACGCCCAAAGAGACCCCGACGGCAGCCTGCTGGAAGCGCTCATGACCGCGCCCATGCTGGTCACCCACTGGATCAACTGGCAGTACCACGCATCCACCTGCGCCCCCACACGCCTGGGGAGTGGCAACAAGGTGCTGCACAACGTGGTGGGCGGACACATCGGCGTCTTTGAAGGCAACGGCGGTGATCTGCGCATCGGCCTGTCGCAGCAGTCGGTGCACGACGGCAAGCGCTGGTTGCACGAACCACTGAGGCTGACCGTGGTGATTGATGCGCCCCGCCCATCCATCGACGCAGTGATCCATCAACATGCCGTCGTCAAGCAACTGGTGGACCACGGGTGGCTGCACCTCTGGCGGTGGGAAGGCACCGACCTGATGCGCTATGACCAGGGTCTCTGGGAGCCGCTGCACACGGAGAACTGGTGATGCACCCCAGTGCACGCCCCTATGCAGACCGCCGCATCGCCTTGCTGACCCAGCATGGCAAGGAGCGGGTCATCGCGCCCGCGCTGGAGCCGGGTCTGGGTTGCACGATTGAACATGTCAGCGGGTTCGATACCGACCTGCTGGGCACCTTCACCCGCGAAACGGCACGTGCGGGCTCGCAACTGGATGCAGCACGGCGCAAAGCCCGCAAGGGCATGGAGCTCTCCGGCCTCGATGCCGGCCTGGCCAGCGAGGGCAGCTTTGGTCCCGATCCGTTCACAGGAATGGTGCCCTGGAACGTGGAGCTGATCGCCTGGCTGGACGACCGCATGGGCATCGAAGTCGTCGGCATGGCACAAGGGCCTGCGCGCAGCGGGCACCTGCTGAGCGATAACTGGAGTGCCGTGGAGGCATTTGCGCAGCGCGAGGGCTTCCCGCAGCAACAGCTGGTGATGCGCCCGGAGAGCCAGGACGACACCCGCATGCACAAAGGCATCGCGGACTGGGACCGGCTGCGGCACTGCTTCGACGCCTGCCAAGCCCAGGCCCGCAACCGCCAGGTCTTTGTGGAGACGGACCTGAGGGCCTTTGCCAACCCCACCCGCATGCGCCTCATCGAGCAAGCTGCGCAGGACTTGCTGCAGCGACTGCAGTCGAACTGCCCAGCCTGCAACGCCCCGGGTTACTGGGTCACCGAACGCATACCGGGGCTTACCTGCTCTGCCTGCGGACGGCCTACCGCATCCTGCCGCGCTGAGGTGTGGTCGTGCCCACGCTGCGAATACCAGTCCAGAATGAGCAAAGCCACGCGGGCATTGGCAGATCCTCGCCACTGCGCGTATTGCAATCCCTGACTTGCAATCACAGCGGTCCCGCGTTCAGCACAGTGGTTTGAACACTGACCGGCGAGGCGTCACAAAGCAAACAACAACTGGCCAATCGATCAGTCAGTTGTTGGTAAAAAACGGGGTGTTCGACAGCTCACTCCACAGTAACGCTCTTGGCCAAGTTGCGGGGCTTGTCCACATCCGTCCCCCGCGCACAGGCCGTGTGGTACGCAAGCAGCTGCAGCGGCACGACATGCAGCAGTGGGCTCAATGCGCCGTAGTGCTCGGGCATGCGAATCACGTGGATGCCCTCACTGCTTTCGATGCGGGTGTCGCCATCGGCCAGCACGTACAGCACACCCGCACGGGCGCGGACTTCCTGCATGTTGCTCTTGAGCTTCTCCAGGAGGGCGTCGTTGGGCGCCACCGTCACCACCGGCATGGCGCTGGTCACCAGGGCCAGGGGGCCGTGCTTGAGTTCACCGGCCGGGTAGGCTTCAGCGTGGATGTAGCTGATTTCCTTGAGCTTGAGCGCGCCCTCCAGCGCGATGGGGTAATGCAGCCCTCGGCCCAGAAAGAGCGCGTTTTCCATGCGCGCAAAGTCTTCAGCCCAGCTGATGAGCTGGGGTTCGAGCGCCAGCACGGCCTGCAGGGCCACGGGCAGGTGGCGCATGGCCTTGAGGTGTGCAGCCTCCTGCTCTTCACTCAGGCGGCCCTTGCTTTGCGCCAGGGCCAGCGTCAGCAAGAACAGGCCCGCCAGCTGCGTGGTGAAGGCCTTGGTGCTGGCCACGCCGATCTCGACCCCGGCGCGGGTGATGTAGGCGAGCTTGCATTCGCGCACCATGGCGCTGGTGGCGACGTTGCAGATGGTGAGCGTGTGCTGCATGCCCAGGGATTGCGCGTGGCGCAGCGCGGCCAGGGTGTCGGCGGTTTCGCCGCTTTGGCTGATGGTGACGACCAGGGTGCGCGGGTTGGGCACGCTGGTGCGGTAGCGGTATTCGCTGGCCACTTCGACCTGGGTGGGAATGCCCGCGATTTCTTCGAGCCAGTATTTGGCGGTGCAGCCGCTGTAATAGCTGGTGCCGCAGGCCAGGATCAACACGTTGTCGATGTCCTTGAACACGCGCCAGGCAGCCGCGCCGAGCTCGCCATGCTGGCCTGCACCATCAAACAGCTCGGGCACGATGCCGGCCAGGCCTTCCAGCGTGTCGGCAATCGCGCGGGGCTGCTCGAAGATTTCCTTTTGCATGTAGTGGCGATACGGCCCCAGCTCGGCCGCGCCGCTGTGGGCCTGCACGGTGCGCACGGGGCGCTGCCCGGTGGTCGGCGCATTGCCGTCCTTGCCCACGATCCAGTAGCGGCCCAGCTGCAGGTCCACCAGGTCGCCCTCTTCCAGATAGACGATCTGGTCAGTGACGCCCGCCAGGGCCATGGCGTCGCTGGCCAGAAAGTGCTCGCGCGATGACGAGGCGCCGGTTGCGTCCTTGCCCACGCCCAGGATCAACGGAGACCCTGCGCGTGCGCCCACCACGCGGTGGGGTTCGTCCTTGTGCATGACGGCGATGGCGTAGGCGCCATGCAGTTCGGCCACGGTGGCCCGCACGGCGTCGAACAGGTCGCCGCTGTAATGGCTGTCCACCAGGTGGGCGATGACCTCGGTGTCGGTCTGGCTTGCAAACACGTAGCCGCGTGCCTGCAGGCGGGCGCGCAGTTCTTCGTGGTTCTCGATGATGCCGTTGTGCACCAGTGCCACCCGGCCTGCGGCCTGCGCATGGGCGTCTGCGCCCGTGCCGTGGCTGAAATGCGGGTGGGCGTTGTGCACGGCAGGCGCGCCGTGCGTGGCCCAGCGGGTGTGGGCGATGCCGGTGGCGCGTGGCCAGCACGGCGGTCATGGGGCTGCACTGGGCGCCCGAGACCTCCATGCGCGTGATAGTGGCCTGTCTGCCGGTGATGTCGCTGCACACGCTGTCGGTCAGCGCCGTGAGCTACCAGCTCATCCGGCAGTCTGCGCGCCAGAACCAGATGCTGGACGAACTGCGCCGCGTGGACGCACTGACCGGCCTGTTCGGGCGCGGCCACTGGCAAGAGCAGGCAGAGGCCGCACTGCGCCGCCACCACACCACCGACGAGCCCGCCTGCATGCTGATGCTGGACATCGACCATTTCAAGGAGATCAACGACGCTTACGGCCACACCGTGGGCGATGAGGTCATCCGCGCGCTGGCGCATGTGGTGCGGGGCAACGTGCGCGCCGGTGACTGCGCGGGGCGCTACGGCGGGGACGAATTCGCCATCGTGCTGCCCGGCATGCATGCGCGCGACGCCCTGGCCATTGCCCAGCGCATCCGCGAGCAGACAGAAGGCGTGCGCCTGCGCAGCCTGCCCGAACTGCGCATCACCAGCAGCATCGGCGTGGCCCCGGCCGACCACCGCCACAGCAGCCTGCGGGCGTGGATCGACGCCGCGGACGCAGCGCTGTACGTCGCCAAAAACGGCGGACGCAATCAGGTGGCGGGGTGCATGGAGCCAGCGCTGGTACCAGCGGTGTAGCAGCCAGCACTGCGGCCGGCGTCAGGGCTCGTTGGCGGCTGCAGGGTTCACCGGCCACTGCACCCGCACCGTGCAACCAGCGCCCGGCACCGCCGTCGCGCTAACCTCTGCGCCGTGGCGCTGCGCAATGGCGCGGCACAGTGCGAGCCCCGCGCCCACCCCCTCGAACTCCGTCTCGCGGTGCAGGCGCTGGAACACGCCGAACAAGGGGTCCCCTCGTTTTCAGTGCAATAACTGGCGGTACGCAAACCCAGCACTGGCGCGGGGGTGGTGTTGGTAGATCGTTGATTCTGTTGGCTTTCCTGTTCACTTCTCAAACGGGTATCGTGGCCTCCCACTAATGGGGTTCACGATGCAGGACTGGCAAACGACGTTTTTGGGGATGCGTGAGCTGCCCCGCGATATCAGTGACTTCGAGATGAAGGCGTTTTTCACCTTCGATGGTGCAGAGCGCGAGGCAATCAATGCGCGCCGGGGTGACGCCCACAAGCTCGGTCTGGCGCTGCATATCGGGTTTTTGCGCATGAGTGGCCGCCTGCTGTATGCCTTTCGGGTGGTTCCCGTCGCCCTGTGGCGCCACTTGAGCGAGGAACTTGGCATTGCCACCCCTGATGTGGCTTCGCTGCGCACGCTGTACGGGCGGGAGAAGACACTGTTCGATCACCAGCAAGTAGCGTGCACGGCCCTTGGTTTTCGGTGGATGCCCTGATCGAAAAGCATTGGGACAGCCCGGTGCATCTGGCGGCTTCGGTCATGAGTGGTCACGCCAGTGCGGTGGCAGCACTGGCGCGGTTTGGCTCTGCTGCCCAGGGTGACCCCATCTATGACGCTGGCGTGCAATTGGGACGTTTGCTGCGAACCGCGTTCCTTGCCGACTACTTTGTTAAGGACGCTTTCAGGAATGAATTGCGCCGGGTGCTCAACCGGGGGGAGGCGGTCAACGCCCTCAAGCGCGCCATTTACACCGGCCGGATCAGCCCGGCACAGGCCAAACGTGTGGACGAAATGCAGGCTGTGGCCGACGCGTTGAGTCTGCTGGCCAACATCGTCATGGCGTGGAACACGTCACAAATGCAGGCTGTTCTGGATCGCTGGTCGAACCGCCGCCAGGCCATTCCGCCGGAACTGATCGGAAAAATTGCTCCCACCAGGCTGGAAAGCATCAACCTGCGAGGCGTGTTCCGCTTTCCTGTTGACCGTTATGCCGACCAAATCCTGCCCTCGCGGCAGGGAGCACCGATAACTGGCACCAACGGATGAAACCGATCACGGTTTGACGCCACGAATCGCAGATTTGAAAGTGAACAGGAAAGTCAATGAAATCAACGATCTACCAACACCACCTCCGCGCCAGTGCTAGCTTTTCGTACCGTCACTTATTGCACTGAAAACGAGGGGACCCC
>JARLJI010000131.1 GCA_031291295.1 Rhodoferax sp.
CGGAGATGGACCGCATTATACATGCGATGCCCTACTCCAAAGAGGGCTATTTCGA
Organism: Rhodoferax sp.; assembly: GCA_031291295.1. Taxonomy (GTDB): domain Bacteria; phylum Pseudomonadota; class Gammaproteobacteria; order Burkholderiales; family Burkholderiaceae_C; genus Rhodoferax_A. The sequence goes on from JARLJI010000131.1 coordinate 56, forward strand.
CAGGCTGCGACCCGATGACAGGCGAAATCAACATCCTCCCGCTGCCCCAGTTGATCCCGGCCAACAGCCGTCCGATGCTGCTGGCCAGCGAACTGCTACAGCTGACACCGCCGCTGGCAGGCCTGATCGCGCCCGGGCAGAGTGCCGAGGCCGAAGTCCTCTCGCTCAAGCAAACCGACCAGACCTTCCAGATGCTGCTCAAGGTCACCACCGACAGCGGCCAGCAAACCACCGTGCAGGTCAGCGGCAACCAACCGCTGCCACAAGGCGCCAGCATCGCCGTGACCCAACCGTCCCCTGGCAACCTGGCGATCACCGTGCAGCAGGCGCTGAGTGCCAGCATCGCCGCCCTGACCCGCCTGGACACCACGCAACTGCCGGTCGGCACTCTGCTGCAAGGCAAGGTCATGACTGCCCAGCTGTTGCCACAAGCCCCCGGACAGCCGGCGGTCTATCGTTCGCTGGTGACCCTGCTCAACACGGCCCTGAGCGGTACTACCCTGACCCTCGACAGCCCGCAGCCGCTACGCATCGGCAGCCTGCTGAGCGCCCTGGTGCAAGGCGCGCAGAGCCTGAGCCTGGTGCCGTTGGCCGCCCGTCAGGACCAACTGGCGGTGGCCCAACAGTTGATGACCCAACAAGGCCGGCAAGGTTCGCTCGACAGCCTGATCAGCACCCTGCAGAACCTGACACAAAACACCGAATTGCCCGACGACCTGCGCGCGGCCATCAACACCCTGCTGACGGACCTGCCCGACATCAATCAGTTGAGCAACCCCAAGGGCCTGGCCCAGGCCCTGCAAAACAGCGGGCTGTTCCTCGAAGCCAATCTGTTGCAAGGGCAGAACCCGGCGCTGACACCGGACCTCAAGAGCAACCTGCTGCGCCTGATCGCCCAGATCATGCCGCAATTGCCCGGCAGCCCGAGCTTCGACCCCGGAGCCGCCGCCGCCCTGCTCGCCCGCACATTGCCGGGCTTTGTCCGCAGTGCCCTGGGCACCCTCGGCCAGGTCGGTGAAACGACCCAGCCGATCAGCTTTCCGCTGCCCGCGCGCCTGCTGCAAAGCCTCGCCGCCGATGGCGACCTGGAAGGCCTGCTGCGCCTGGCCGCGGCGGCCGTTTCGCGCCTGCAAAGCCATCAGTTGTCAAGCCTGGAGCAAACCGGACGCACGCCGGAGGGCAATCTGCAGACTACTTGGCAACTGGAAATCCCCATGCGCAACCTGCACGACATCGTGCCCTTGCAGATCAAGATCCAGCATGAGGAAAAGGAGCCGCCAGCCGAGCAGGAAAAACGCGAAAAGCGCGAGCAGAAGGAACAACTGTGGCGAGTGGAGTTGGCCTTTGATCTCGAACCGCTGGGGCCGCTGCAAGTCCAGGCACAGTTGCTGCGCGGCAGCCTGTCCAGCCAGTTGTGGGCCGAACGCCCCTACACCGCCAGCCTGATCGCCAGCCAACTGGGCGAGTTGCGTGAACGTCTGCGCGCCTCGGGCCTGAATGTCAGCGACCTCGATTGTCATCAGGGCAGGCCTCCCCAGGGCAAGCAAACCCGACTGGACCAACGCTGGGTCGACGAAACCGCATGAAGAATCCCAACACCCCACGCCAGGCCATCGCCCTCAAGTACGACGGCCAACAAGCCCCGACCCTCACCGCCAAGGGCGACGAGGAGCTGGCCGAAGCCATCCTGAAGCTGGCCCGCGACTATGAAGTGCCGATCTACGAGAATGCCGAGCTGGTGAAACTGCTGGC
>JARLJI010000132.1 GCA_031291295.1 Rhodoferax sp.
CGCAGGCGGCGCCGAGCCGCGCCAGCGCCGCGGTGCTGGCCTGGATGGCGCTGCGCCGATGGTAGAAATTGAGCGCCCGCAGGCCGCCCAGTTCCTCGCCACCACCGGCGCGGCCCGGCCCGCCATGCAGCGACATCGGCATCACATTGCCGTGGCCCGAATGCAGTGCGGCAACATCCGGCGAGATGGCATGCACGCGTCCGTGGGACGAGGCCAGCTCGAGCGCTGCGTCGGCAATGAAGGCCGGGTCGTCGCCATAGACCGAGGTCACCAGCGAGCCCTGGCCGCGGCGGATCAGGCCCAGCGCCTCGTCCAGCGACGCATACGGCATTAGCGTGGCCACCGGGCCGAACACCTCGACCTCGTGCAGCATGCGCGCAGCGTCAGGGTGGCGCGTGCCCAGCAAGGTCGGGCCGACGCAGGCGGCGATCGCCGGGTCGGCATCGACCAGCGTGTGGCTGGCGCCGTCGTGCAGCACTTCGGCCTCAGTACGCAACTGCGCCAGGCCGGCCTGCACCGAACCCAGCTGTTCGCGGCTGACCAGCGAGCCCATACGCACGCTCGCATTGCGCGGATTGCCGACCGTCACGCCGGCGAGCTTGGCGCTGATGGCCTGGGCCGCGGCGTCATAGAGTGCGGCGGGCACGAAGATGCGGCGGATCGCGGTGCACTTCTGCCCGGCCTTGACCGTCATCTCGCGCACCACTTCGCTCACGAGCAGCTTGAAGACTTCCGAATCGGCAGTCGTGCCGGGCGCCAGCAGGGCCGAGTTCAGGCTGTCGGCCTCGATGTTGACGCGCACCGACTGGGCGGCGACGGCGCGGTGACTGCGAATCACATGGGCGGTCTCGGCCGAGCCGGTGAACGAGACCACGTCGAACGGCTGCAGCGCATCCATCAGCCCGTTGGATGAGCCGCACACCACCGACAGCGCCCCAAGAGGCAGCACGCCGGCGTCGATCACGTCCTGCACCATGCGCTGGGTCAGCCAGGCGGTGGCGGTGGCGGGCTTGATGATGACCGGCACGCCCGACAGCAGCGCCGGCGCGGCTTTTTCCCACAGTCCCCAGGAGGGGAAGTTGAAGGCATTGATGAACAGCGCCACGCCGCGCGTCGGCACCATGATGTGCTGCGACTGGAAGGTCGGGTCCTTGGCCATGCGCGCGGCCGGGCCGTCGAGCATGAAGCGCACGTCGCCGAGCGCCTCGCCCTGTTTGGCGTAATAGCCCAGGGTGAAGAGGCCGCCGTCGATGTCCACGGCCGAGTCCTTGGCGGTGGTGCCCGAGTTGGCGGTGGCGATCTCGTAATACGCATCGCGGTGGGACTGCAGCACCTTGGCGGCCGCCGCCAGCATCGCGGCCCGCTGGCCGTAGGTCATGGCGCGCAGGGCACGGCCGCCTTGTTCGCGCGCAAAGGCAAAGCCCTCGGCCAGATCAAGTCCGCCGTTGCTGACGCGGACCAGTTCCGTGCCCAGCACCGGATCATGCAGGGGCGTGCCAGGGCCGCTGCCGGTTTGCCAGCGTCCGGCGAGGTAGTTGGGGAGCAGAGAGGAAGAAGTGTTCATGAGTGAGGTCAACCAGTTGTTGAAAAAATGGAAAGTTCATCTTGCAAGCCCAGAACTTCCTTATATAAATGCATTATTGTGCGCATAACGATAATATGCATTATTATGCACGTCAAGTCTTAGTTTGATTTTCCGGGGTTTCCCCTGCAATGGTGGGTCATGGAGTTGTAGCTCATGGGCGCAGATTTGACAGATTTAATGAATGTCCAGGCACTGTCGCTGGCGGTGCCGTTCGAGGCGTCGGACGACGAGGGACGCAGTCCTTTTCTGGTGGCACTGGGCGAACGGGTACGCACCCTGCGCTCGCGCCGCGGCATGACGCGCAAGGCGGTGGCGCGGGCGGCGGACGTGTCCGAGCGGCATCTGGCCAACCTCGAGTACGGCACGGGCAATGCGTCCATTCTGGTGTTGCTGCAGGTGTCGCAGGCGCTGCAATGTTCGCTGGCGGAGATGCTGGGCGACGTCAGTACGTCGTCCCCCGAATGGCTGTTGATCCGCGAGTTGCTGGAGCGCCGCAGCGAGGCTGACCTGCGGCGCGCCCGCGTGATGCTGGGCGAGCTGTTCGGCGCGGGGGGCGGCAATGAGCCGGTTCGCAAGGCGCATATTGCGCTGATCGGGCTGCGCGGCGCCGGCAAATCCACGCTGGGGCGGCGACTGGCCGACGACCTGGGCTATGCCTTCATTGAACTCAGCCGCGATATCGAAACAATCGCGGGCTGCGGCATCAGCGAAATCCACAATCTCTATGGCGCCAACGCGTACCGCCGCTATGAGCGCCGGGCGCTGGAAGAGGCGATCCAGATCTACCCTGAAGTGGTGATTGCCACGCCCGGCGGCCTGGTTTCCGATTCGGCCAACTTCAACCTGGTGCTCACGCACTGCTACACGATCTGGCTGCAGGCCGACCCGGCCGATCACATGAGCCGGGTGGCGGCGCAAGGCGACTTGCGTCCCATGGCGGCGAGCAAGGAGGCCATGGAAGATCTCAAGCGGATTCTGGAGGGGCGCTCGGCTTTTTATTCCAAGGCCGACCTGAGCTTCAACACCAGCCTGCGCCCGCTGGAGGAGAGTTTTGCAGCCCTGCGTGCCCAGGTGCGCCGTGACTTGGCGTTGCCATGACAGAAACGGGCACCGGGGAAATATTTGAAATATGCATAAAAATGCATTTGACCCGATGAATTTTATGAATTATTATTCATGAATATTGCACTTTAGTGCATTTATTTGAGTTTCCTTGTTCAACTTACCCTCGCAGGAGCAAACATGGCCGAAATGGCGCCCGTGGTTTACCAGACCACCCCTTCCCAGTACAAACACCTGAAGCTGAGCTTTGACGGCCAGGTGGCGACCCTGTCCATCGACATCGCGGAAGACGGCGGCATTCGCCCCGGCTACAAGCTCAAGCTCAATTCCTATGACCTGGGGGTGGACATCGAACTGTACGACGCACTCAACCGCATCCGCTTCGAGCACCCCGAAGTGCGCACTGTGGTGGTGACCAGCCTGAAGGACCGCATTTTCTGCTCCGGCGCCAACATCTTCATGCTCGGCCTGTCCAGCCATGCCTGGAAGGTCAACTTCTGCAAGTTCACCAACGAAACCCGCAACGGCATCGAGGACTCCAGCAAACATTCCGGACTGAAGTTTGTGGCCGCTCTCAACGGTGCTTGCGCGGGCGGCGGCTATGAGCTGGCGCTGGCCTGCGACGACATTGTGCTGGTAGACGACCGCTCCTCCACCGTGTCATTGCCCGAAGTGCCGTTGCTGGGCGTGCTGCCGGGCACCGGCGGCCTGACGCGTGTGACCGACAAACGCCACGTGCGCCACGACCTGGCCGATATTTTCTGCACGACCTCGGAAGGGGTGCGCGGTCAGAAGGCGATCGACTGGCGCCTGGTCGATGCGATTGCCAAGCCTCAGCAGTTTGCGCAGGTGGTGAGCGAGCGCGCCGCCAGGCTGGCGGCCCAGAGCGACCGCCCGGCCGGCGCCAAGGGCGTGGCATTGACCCCGCTGCAGTGCATCAAGACGGCCGACGCCCTGGCCTACAGTTTTGTCGCCGTGGCCATCGACCGCGCCAACCGCACTGCCACCTTCACCGTGAAGGCTCCTACCGCGGCACAACCCACGGACATCGCCGGCATCGAAGCCCTGGGTGCCGCCTGGTGGCCGCTGCAAATGGCGCGCGAACTCGACGACGCCATCCTGCACATGCGCACCAATGAGCTCGATATTGGCAGCTGGATTCTCAAGACCGCGGGCGATGCCAAAGCCGTGCTGGCGTCCGACGCGACGATGCTGGCGCACAAGGACCACTGGCTGGTGAGGGAGACCATCGGCCTGCTGCGCCGCACGCTGGCGCGCCTGGACGTGTCTTCGCGCAGCCTGTTTGCGCTGATCGAGTCCGGTTCCTGCTTCGCCGGCACGCTGGCCGAGCTGGCCTTCTGCGCCGACCGCACCTACATGCTGACGCTGCCGGACGATGCCGACAAGGCACCGACGCTGGTGCTGAACGAATTCAACTTCGGCTTTTACCCCATGGTCAACGACCAGTCGCGCCTGGCGCGCCGCTTCTACGAAGAAACGGCGCCGATGGAGGCAGCACGCAGCGCTAGCGGCAAGGCGCTCGACGCCGATGCGGCCGAGGCGTTGGGCCTGGTGACCGCGGCGCTGGACGATATCGACTGGGCCGACGAGATCCGCATGGTGATCGAGTCGCGCGCCGCCATGTCGCCCGATGCCCTCACGGGCCTGGAAGCCAACCTGCGTTTTTGCCAAAAGGAAAACATGGCGACCCGCATTTTTGGGCGCCTCACGGCCTGGCAGAACTGGATCTTCAACCGCCCGAACGCGGTCGGCGAAAAGGGCGCGCTCAAGGTCTATGGCAAGGGCGAAAAAGCCGCCTTCGACCTGAACCGCGTCTGATCCCGCACGCCTTCGCAGAACCCACTTTCACCCTCAGCCCAACTTCCGGAGATCCGTCATGTCCACGATCAACTACAGTGAAAAAATCCCGAACAACGTCAACCTCGGCGAAGACCGCACCCTGCAGCGCGCGTTAGAGCAGTGGCAGCCCAACTTCATCCAGTGGTGGGACGACGTCGGTCCGGACGGCTCGACCAACTTCGACGTGTACCTGCGCACCGCGGTCAGCGTCGATCCACAGGGCTGGGCCCAGTTCGGCCACGTCAAGATGCGCGACTACCGCTGGGGCATCTTCCTGAACCCGGGCGACGCGGAGCGCAAGGTCCACTTTGGCGATCACGCCGGCGAAAAGGCCTGGCAGGACGTGCCCGGTGAGCACCGCGCCAACCTGCGCCGCATCATCGTCACGCAGGGCGACACCGAGCCGGCATCGGTCGAGCAGCAGCGCCACCTGGGCCTGACCTGCCCGAGCCAGTATGACCTGCGCAACCTGTTCCAGGTGAATGTGGAAGAAGGCCGGCATCTGTGGGCCATGGTCTACCTGCTGCACAAGTACTTCGGCCGCGACGGTCGCGACGAGGCCGATGCGCTGCTGCAGCGCACCTCGGGCGACGCCAACAACCCGCGCATCCTGGGGGCCTTCAACGAGCAGACGCCCGACTGGCTGGCCTTCTTCATGTTCACCTACTTCACCGACCGCGACGGCAAGTTCCAGCTGTCGGCGCTGGCCGAGAGTGCCTTCGACCCGCTGGCGCGCACCACCAAGTTCATGCTGACCGAGGAAGCGCATCACATGTTCGTGGGCGAGAGCGGCGTCTCGCGCGTGGTCGCCCGCACCGCGCAGGTGATGAACGAACTCAAGACCGACGATGCAGCGAAGATTCGCGCGGCCGGCGCCATCGACCTCGGCACGGTCCAGCGCTACCTGAATTTCCACTACAGCGTGACCATCGACCTGTTCGGCGCCGACCAGTCCAGCAACGCCGCCACCTTCTACAGCTCGGGCCTGAAGGGCCGCTACGAGGAAGGCAAGCGCAGCGACGACCACGTGCTCAAGGGCCAGACCTACAAGGTGCTCGAAGTCGTCAACGGCCAGCTGGTCGAGAAGGAGGTGCCGATGCTGAACGCGCTCAACGAAGTGCTGCGCGACGACTTCATCAAGGACTCGGTGGCCGGCGTCGGTCGCTGGAACAAGGTGCTCGAGAAGGCCGGCATCCCGACCCGGCTGGTGGTGCCGCACAAGGCCTTCAATCGCCAGATCGGCGCGCTCGCGGGCATCAAGATGTCGCCCGAAGGCCGCGTGGTGAGCGAGATGGAGTGGGCCGCGAAGAAGAATGAGTGGCTGCCCTCCGCCGACGACTTTGCGTTCGTGGCCTCGCTGATGGGTCGCGTGGTCGATCCCGGCAAGTTCGCGGGCTGGATCGCGCCGCCGGTGATGGGCATCAACCGCCAGCCGGTAGACTTCGAATACGTTCGCTTCAACTGAAAGAACGGGAAGCGCTGTCATGGACATGGCCGTTGACGTGAAGGCGATCAAGCAGCACTTGATCGACCCCGAAATCTGCATCCGCTGCAACACCTGCGAATCGGTCTGCCCGGTGGGGGCGATCACGCATGACGATCGCAACTACGTGGTGCGGGCCGATGTCTGCAACCTGTGCATGGCCTGCATCTCGCCGTGTCCGACCGGCTCGATCGACAACTGGCGCATCATGCCGCTGGCGCGCGCCTACTCGATCGAGGAGCAGCTGACCTGGGACGAGCTGCCGCCCGAGCTCACCCCCGAGCAGTTGGCCGCCGAGGGCGTGACCTCTGGCGAGGCGGCGCTGGAGACGCCAGAGGCCCCGGCGCTGCCCGCAGCGGTCAGCGGCGAGGCGCCGTTCAACTCGGCCGCGTTCGGCGCCGCCGTGCCGCCCTGGTCGGCGGCGCATGCCTACACCAACCTCTACGGTCCCAAGCAGGCGACCACGGCCACGGTGGTCGGCAACTTCAACTGCACCGAGGCCGGTTTCGCCAACGAGACCCACCATGTGGTGCTCGACTTCGGCACCATGCCGTTCCCGGTGCTGGAGGGCCAGTCGATCGGCATCGTGCCGCCCGGGGTGGACGCCAAGGGGCGCCCGCACACCGCGCGCCAGTACTCGATCGCCAGCCCGCGCAATGGCGAGCGGCCCGGCTACAACAACATCTCGCTGACCGTGAAGCGCGTCACCGAAGACCACCAGGGCCGGCCGGTGCGCGGCGTCGCGTCCAACTACATCTGCGACCTCAAGGTCGGCGACACCGTGCAGGTGATCGGCCCGTTCGGCACCTCGTTCCTGATGCCGAACCACCCGAAGTCGAACATCGTGATGATCTGCACCGGTACCGGCAGCGCACCGATGCGCGCGATGACCGAGTGGCGGCGGCGCCTGCGCACCTCAGGCAAGTTCGAGGGCGGCAAGCTGATGCTGTTCTTCGGTGCGCGCACGCAGCAGGAGCTGCCCTACTTCGGCCCGCTGCAGAACCTGCCGAAAGACTTCATCGACATCAACTTCGCGTTCTCGCGTGCGGCGGGCAGCCCCAAGCGCTACGTGCAGGACCGCATGCGCGAACGCGCGCTCGACCTGGCCGCACTGCTGCAGGACCCCAACACCTATCTCTACGTCTGCGGGCTCAAGAGCATGGAAGAGGGCGTGGTGCTGGCGCTGCGCGACGTGGCGCAGGAGGCCGGCCTGTCGTGGGAGACGCTCGGTGCTGCGCTCAAGCGCGAGGGCCGCCTGCACCTCGAGACTTACTGAGCCTCCACGCTGGCCGCTGCGACCCCGCCCTGCGCTGCGTTCGCGAGCCGCGGGCGCCGCGTGAAGGTCATCGAATTCTTCGGCGGCCGCTGATTCTGCGTTGCGGTGGTTCCGTAGCAGAATCGGAGGTCCAGGGAGCTGAAATTGCAGGAAGCGTCGATGAATCATTCGGGAGACAAGAGCGGGGTCGTGGTGCTGGCCTCCGCCGACGAGTTGCGCGCGAGCATCCGCCGCCGCGGCAAGCTCAAGGGCCGGCAGGCCGACGAGGGCGCCGTGGCCGAGGTGCGCGCCCTGGTCGGGCCTGCGCCACATTCGCGCGACCTGCTGATCGAGCACCTGCACCGGATCAACGACGCGTTCCGCGGCCTGCATGAGCGCCATCTGGTGGCGCTGGCGCGCGAGATGAACCTGCCGATGGCCGGGGTCTATGAGGTCGCCAGCTTCTACCATCATTTCGAGGTCTTGAAGGACGACGCGCAGCCGGCGCTGCTCACGGTGCGCGTCTGCGACAGCCTGAGCTGCCAGCTCGCCGGTGCCGCCAATTTGCTGGACAAGCTGCCGGCCCTGTTGGGCCCGGGCGTGCGCGTGATTCCCGCGCCGTGCATCGGCCGCTGCGAACAGGCCCCGGCCGTGGCCGTGGGGCAGCATGCGCTCGCCACGGCCAGCGCCGATGCTGTGGTTGAGACATCAAATCAGGCGCTAGCCAATACTGTATCTACACCATCAGCTATTGACTTTATAGCATACGACGACTACCGCGCGCAGGGCGGCTACCGGCTGGCCGCAGCGCTAGCTGGCGGCCAGCGGGACGCCGACGCGGTCATCACGGCGCTGGAAGATGCCGGCCTGCGCGGCCTGGGCGGCGCGGGATTTCCGGCCGGGCGCAAGTGGCGCATCGTGCGCGAGCAGGTGGCGCAAGCCGCCGGGCGCCGGGCCGCCCCCAGCGCGGCGACGGCCCCCCCGGGGGGCAGCGGACCACGCGCAGCGGGGGAGCGTGGGGGCGCGGCTCTGATGGCTGTCAACATCGACGAGGGCGAGCCCGGCACCTTCAAGGACCGCGTTTACCTGGAGCGCGACCCGCACCGTTTCCTGGAGGGCCTGTTGATTGCCGCGCAGGTGGTCGGCATCGAGACCTGCTACATCTACCTGCGCGACGAATACCACGATGCGCGCCGCATGCTGGCTGCCGAGATCGCCAAGCTACAGGCAAATCCGCCCTGCGCGCTGCCACGCATCGAGCTGCGGCGCGGCGCCGGCGCCTACATCTGCGGCGAGGAGTCGGCCATGCTCGAGAGCATCGAGGGCAAACGCGGCGAGCCGCGCATGCGCCCGCCCTACATCGCGCAGGTCGGGCTGTTCGGCCGACCCACGCTGGAGCACAACTTCGAGACGCTGTACTGGGTGCGCGACATTGTCGAAAAGGGGCCCCAGTGGTTCAGCGGCTTCGGACGGCACGGCCGCAAGGGGCTGCGGTCTTTCAGCGTGAGCGGACGCGTCAAGCAGCCCGGCGTCAAGCTGGCGCCGGCCGGCATCACGGTGCAGGAGCTGATCGACGAATACTGTGGCGGCATGGCGGACGGGCATCAGCTGTACGCCTACCTGCCCGGCGGCGCTTCGGGCGGCATCCTGCCGGCGCGGCTGAACCAGATTCCGTTGGACTTCGACACCCTGCAGCCCTACGACTGCTTCATCGGCTCGGCCGCCGTCATTGTTTTGAGCCAGCACGACCGCGCGCGCGACGCCGCACTCAGCATGATGCGGTTCTTCGCCGACGAGAGCTGCGGCCAGTGCACGCCGTGCCGCGTCGGCACGGTCAAGGCCGCCCAGTTGATGCAGGCCCCGGTGTGGGACACGGACACGCTGGAAGACCTGAGCCAGGTCATGGTCGACGCCTCGATCTGCGGCCTGGGGCAGGCGGCGCCGAACCCGATCCGCTGCGTGCAGAAATATTTTCCCGAGGAGATTGCATGAGCACGCCCGCCCAAGCTATCCAGGCGAGCCAGTCCGTCCGGCCTAGCGTCGACTTTGTGCTGGACGGCCGGCCCGTCACCGCCTTCGAAGGCGAGTCCATCCTGCAAGCCGCCGAACGCCACGGCGTCGAGATTCCGCGCCTGTGTTATTCGGAGGGCCTGCGCGCCGACGGCAACTGCCGGGCCTGCGTGGTCGAGATCAAGGGCGAGCGCACGCTGGCCCCGAGTTGCTGCCGCAGCGTCACCGCCGGCATGGACGTCAAGGCCGTCAGCGAACGCGCCCTCAAGAGCCAGAAGATGGTGCTGGAGATGCTGCTGTCCGACATGCCGGACGTGGGATACAAGTGGAATGACGGGGATTTGGCAAAGGCTGCGAGCCCCCACTCCAGCCATCCCCCAGTGGGGGAGGGAGCAAAAACGGCCGTCGGCCAGCACGGTGAACTGAGCCAGTGGGCCGCGCAGATGAACGTGACGGTGCGCCCCGCCTTGAAAGCCCTGCGCCGCACGCAGCCGGCCGCCGATGTGTCGCATCCCGCCATGGCCGTCAACCTCGATGCCTGCATCCAGTGCACGCGCTGCGTGCGCGCCTGCCGCGAGGAACAGGTCAACGACGTGATCGGCTATGCGCTGCGCGGCTCGCACAGCCAGATCGTGTTCGATTTGGGCGACCCCATGGGTGACAGCACCTGTGTCGCATGCGGCGAATGCGTGCAGGCCTGTCCGACCGGGGCCTTGATGCCCAAGACGCAGATTGGCTCGCAGGCGGTGGACAAACGAGTCGACTCGGTCTGCCCGTTCTGCGGTGTCGGCTGCCTGCTGTCCTACAACGTCAAGGACAACACCATCGTGAGCGTGGATGGGCGCGACGGCCCGGCCAACCACGGCCGCCTGTGTGTCAAGGGCCGCTTCGGCTTCGATTACGCGCACCATGACCAGCGCCTGACCACGCCGCTGATCCGCAAGCCCGGCGTGCCCAAGGACCCGGCCGCGCTGACCGGCCGCTCCGGCGACTGGCGTGCTGTGTTCCGCGAAGCGACCTGGGACGAAGCCTTGAACCTGGCGGCGGGCCAGCTCAAGAACCTGCGCGACGGCCATGGCAAGAAGTCGCTGGCCGGCTTCGGCTCGGCCAAGGGCAGCAACGAGGAGGCGTACCTGTTCCAGAAGCTGGTGCGCACCGGCTTTGGCAGCAACAACGTGGACCATTGCACACGGTTGTGCCACGCCTCCAGCGTGGCGGCGTTGCTCGAGGGCGTTGGTTCCGGCGCGGTGAGCAACCCCGTCAGCGATGTGGCCCATGCCGGGCTGATTCTGGTGATCGGCTCGAATCCGACGGCGAATCACCCGGTGGCGGCGACCTGGATGAAGAACGCGGCCAAGAACGGCACCAAAATCGTGCTGGCCGACCCGCGCATCACCGACATCGGCAAGCACGCCTGGCGCACCCTGCAGTTCAAGGCCGACACCGACGTGGCGATGCTCAACGCGCTGATCCACACGGTGATCGAGGAGGGGCTGGTGGACGAGGAGTTCATCCGCACGCGCGCCAGCAATTTTGAAGCTTTGCGGGATAACGTTGAGGGCTACAGCCCGGAGGCGATGGCGCCGATCTGCGGCATTCCCGCGCAGACCCTGCGCGAGGTCGCACGCGAATATGCGAGGCCCAGTGGCACCAGGAAGGGCGCCATGATCCTGTGGGGCATGGGCATCAGCCAGCACGTGCATGGCACCGACAACGCGCGCTGCCTGATCGCGCTGGCCAGTGTCACCGGCCAGATCGGCAAGCCCGGCACCGGCCTGCATCCGCTGCGTGGCCAGAACAACGTGCAGGGCGCCAGCGACGCGGGCCTGATCCCGATGATGTTCCCCAACTACCAACGGGTCTCCGATCGGGCCGCGCACCAGTGGTTCGAGAACTTCTGGGGCCAGCCGCTGGACGACCAGCCCGGCTATACGGTGGTGGAAATCATGCACAAGGTGCTGGCCCCCGAGAGCGATCCGCACAAGATTCGCGGCATGTACATCATGGGCGAGAACCCGGCAATGAGCGACCCGGACCTGAACCATGCGCGCCACGCGCTGGCCAGTCTTGAGCACCTGGTGGTGCAGGACATTTTCATGACCGAGACCGCCTGGCTGGCCGACGTGGTGCTGCCCGCCACCGCCTGGCCCGAGAAGACCGGCACCGTCAGCAACACCGACCGCATGGTGCAACTGGGCCGGCAGGCCATCGAGCCGCCCGGTGACGCCAGGCCTGACCTGTGGATCATCCAGCAGATCGCGCAGCGCATGGGGCTCAAGTGGCAGTACGAAGGCGAGCACTGCGGCGTGGCGGCGGTCTATGAAGAAATGCGCCAGGCCATGCATGCGGCAATCAGTGGCATCACCTGGGAGCGGCTGCAGCGCGAGTCGAGCGTGACCTACCCATGTCTCGATGCCGACGACCCGGGCCAGCCCACGGTGTTCATCGACCGCTTCGACACCCCCGATGGCCGGGTCAAGCTGGTGCCCGCCGACATCATCCCGGCGAACGAGCGGCCCGACGCCGATTACCCGTTCGTGCTGATCACCGGGCGCCAGCTGGAGCACTGGCACACCGGTAGCATGACGCGCCGCGCCAGCGTGCTGGACGCGATCGAGCCGATGGCGACCGCCTCGATGTGCGCGGCCGACCTGGCGGCGCTGGGACTGCAGGCGGGGGACGTGATCACGGTCCAGTCGCGCCGCGGGGCGGTGGCCCTGCACGTGCGGCGCGACGACGGCACGCCCCAGGGCGCCGTGTTCATTCCGTTCGCCTACTACGAGGCGGCGGCCAACCTCATGACCAATGCGGCGCTGGACCCGGTCGGGAAAATCCCCGAATTCAAATACTGCGCCGTGGCGGTCCGCCGTGGTGGCGAGGTGGCGTCCGTCGCCGGCTACGGGAGCGGTGCGCTGTCGTGAGCGTCGCGCGCCCCAGCGTTGAAGTGGCCGTTGTCATGCGCAGGGAGCGCATCGAAGGGGCCATGAGCCGCTGGCAGGCGTGGCGCTGGGTGCTGGACGATGTGCTGGCGCAGGAGCCCGGTTTTGGCCGTGCGCCGCGCCTTCTCTATAAAAATGATAGCGGTGAGCGCTGGCTGCATCCGGGCTACAAGGTCGAATTGTTCGTGGATGATGCCGAGGGCTACTACCTGAACGGCAGCACAGGGGCGCCCTGCTGGTTTGTGCTGTGGCGCATGGAAGAGGTGGCCACCATTGCTGACGAGCCGATCGCCCGGCCCGAAGTGGTGACGCTGAGCTACCACGATGCGGGCCGCTGGCTGGACGCGCAGGAAAGCGTGGAGCAGGTGCCGGCACCCCGGCAGGTGGTCGACTGGATGATGGCCTTTGTGCAGGAGCATTACGTGCAGGAACCGAAACGTCGCAAACGGCCCGAGAGCTTCCGGACACTGAGCGATCGTTTTGGCAACCCGGCCTCGGTCACGACGGAGAAGAAGCGCGGCGACGGCCAGGAGGGCGCGTCATGACCGACGGTTTTCTGGGCCGCTGGTCGCGCCGCAAGGCCGACGCGCGCGAAGGCAAGCCCCTGCCCGAGCCGGCGGCGCCGCTGCCCGTTGCGACCGAGCCGCCGCCGGCACCTGATGCGCAAGCGCCCGCCAGCGTGGCCGGGCTTGCGGCAGACCAGCCTGTTGCGCCAGCGCCGCCACCGTTGTCGCTGGACGACGTGAAGACCCTCACGCCCGCGTCCAACTTCACGCCGTTCATGGAATCTGGCGTTGCCCCCGAGGTCCGGAACGCCGCGATGAAGAAGCTCTTTGCCGACCCGCACTACAACGTGATGGACCGGCTGGACACCTACATCGACGATTACTCGCAGCCTGACCCGATCCCCGCGGCCATGCTGCGGCAAATGGTGGGCGCCAAATTCCTCAACCTGTTCGGCGGCGAAGAGGGGCCGGACACAACAGTGCGGGATGATGCGGATAACCCCACGGCCCGATCCGTGGCACAGTTTGGTGGAACTGCCGATCAACCGACCGAAGAGGACCCCAGCCAGCCTGCACCCGTCCAGACCCTGGCGTCTGCGTCGGCGCAAGAGCCAGGCCCCCCAGACCATGCCGACACTCATTTGCGATTGCAACCAGACCATGCCGCTGGCGCCGAAGGCCCTCGGCGCGGCGCTTCATGAAGAGCTGACGCTTCACTCCACTTTGTGCCGCCGCGAGGCGGGCGCGTTCCAGAAGGCCATTCAGAGTGGCGAAGACGTGGTGGTGGCCTGTACCCAGGAAAAGCGCCTGTTCGCGGAACTGGGCGAGCAAACCGAAGGGGCGAGCTCCGTCATCCGCTTCGTCAACATCCGCGAGACCGGCGGCTGGAGCCGCGATGCCGCCCGGGCCATGCCCAAAATCGCGGCCTTGCTGGCAGCTGCGCATTTGCCCGAGCCCGAGCCGGTCCCCACCGTCACCTTCAAGAGCGCGGGGCGCTTGCTCATCATCGGCCCGCTCGATGCGGCACAGCAGGCCGCCAGTCTGCTCGGCGACGTGCTGGACGTGACCCTGTTTACCCAGGGCGCGGGTAGCTCGGGCAGTTCGCAGGAGCGCCGCTACCCGGTGCTGAGCGGGCGCATTGACAGCCTGACCGGCTGGCTCGGCGCGTTTGAACTCCAATGGCTGCAGAGCAACCCGATCGACCTGGACCTGTGCACGCGCTGCAATGCCTGCCTGGTCGCGTGCCCGGAACAGGCCATCGGGCTGGACTATCAGATTGATAGCAACTTGTGCAAGTCCCACCGGAACTGCGTGAAGGTTTGCCAGGTGGCCGGGGCCATCGACTTCAGCCGCAAGCCCGAGGCCTTGAGCGAAACCTTCGACCTGGTGCTCGATCTGCGCGATCGGGCCGCGACCCCGACCTTTACTCAGCATGCGCCGCCGCAGGGCTATTTCCGGCTGGCGCCGACCCTGGATGACTTGCCGACCCTGCTCAAGCTGCGTGAGCTGGTCGGCGAATTCGAGAAGCCGAAGTTTTTCAACTACAAGCAAAAGCTGTGCGCCCACAGCCGCAACGAAACCGTCGGTTGCAACGCCTGCATCGACATCTGCTCGGCGCTGGCCATTACGAGTGATAAATCGCGCCAGCAGATCAAGGTCAACCCGAATCTGTGCGTGGGCTGCGGCGCCTGCACCACCGTGTGCCCGACCGGCGCCATCACCTATGCCTACCCGCGCGCCAGCGAGCAGGGCGTCAAATTCAGGACGCTGCTGTCCACCTACGCCAAGGCCGGTGGCCAGGCCCCTGTGCTGCTGCTGCACAGCCAGGAGCGGGGGCAGGCGCTGGTCGAGCAGTTGGGGCGCGCGGCGCAGCTCAAACAGGCGCAGGGGGTGCCGGCCAATGTGATTCCGGTCGCGCTGTGGCACACCCTCAGTGTGGGGCTGGACGTGTGGCTCGGCGCCCTCGCGTTCGGCGCGACGCAAGTCGTGGTTCTCACGACCGATGAAGAAGCGCCTCAATATCTGGAAGGATTGAAGGCACAAATGGCCGTGGCGCAAAGCATCCTGAACGGCATGGGCTACAGCGGCACCCACCTGAAGTTGCTGCGCGCCGGAACGCCGGCGGCGCTCGATGCGGCGCTGCAGGCACTGACCCAGACCCGCCAGCACGTGCCGAAGGTGGTGGCGCGGTTTGCGGTGGCGCAGGAAAAGCGCAGCACGCTGGAACTGGCGCTGGACCACCTGCTGGCGCACGCGCCGCAGCCGCCCGAGTCGATCGCGTTGCCAGCAAAGGGCTCGCCCTTCGGCTCGGTGCAAGTCAACAAGGACAGCTGCACTCTGTGCCTGAGCTGCGTCAGCGCCTGCCCGGCCGGCGCCTTGCAGGACAACCCTGAGCTGCCGCAACTGCGCTTCATCGAGAAAAATTGCGTGCAATGCGGCCTGTGCGTCACGACCTGTCCCGAGAATGCCATCACGCTGCAGCCGCGCCTGCTGCTCACACCGCAGCGCAAGGAGGCGCGCGTGCTCAACGAGACGCCGCCCTACGCCTGCGTGCGCTGTGGCAAGCCGTTTGGCACGCTCAAGGCGATTGAGGCAATGCTGGGCAAGCTCTCGGGCCATTCCATGTTCCAGGGCGCGGCGCTGGAGCGGCTCAAGATGTGCGGCGACTGCCGGGTAATCGACATTTATTCGGACCGCAACGAAGCAAAAATCACCGACCTATGAGCCTGCTCCTTCCTCTTGAAATCAGCGCCGGTTCGGCGCTCGACGAAGAAACCGCCCGGGCCGAAGTGTATGGCCTGCTGGCGCAGCTTTTGTATGCGCCGCCCGAGCCCCCATTGCTGGCGCAGCTGCGCGTGGCGGCGACCGAAACGCCGGCCGAGGGCGCTTTCCTTGAAGCGCCCTGGCGCGATTTGGTCGCGGTTGCGCGCAGCATGAGCGACGCCTCGATCCACAACGAATACGATGCCCTGTTCGGGGGCGTTGGCAAGCCCGAGGTCTATGTCTTCGGATCGCACTACCTCAGCGGCTTTTTGAACGAGAAGCCGCTGGCGGCCTTGCGCGGCGATCTGGCCCGGCTGGGGCTCGCGCGTGACGAGGCCATGCCGGAGACCGAAGACCACATTGCCTATGTCTGCGAGGTGATGCGCTACCTGATCGCGGGGGATGATGTGGCGGTGGCCAATCTGACGCACCAGCGGCAGTTTTTCGGCGACCACCTGCAGCCGTGGGCCACGCCTTTGTGCGACGCCATCGCGGCGCATCCCACGGCGAAGTTCTATGCGGTTCTGTCGGCATTCATGCGCGCTTTTTTCAGCGTCGAATCGCAAGGCTTCGATATGCTGCCGTGAGACACAAGTGCCTTGGGTCACGCGGGCAACTGCACAGTCTATGGCGCTTCCATGACGAAGTCCAGCCACGGGTGGCGTTGCATGGGCGTTTCTACTAGGTTGTAAAAAATGGTACGCGTCGTTACATTTGTGGGTGCTATGAATGCAATTGCATAGTCAAACGCCTTGAGGAGACAAAGCATGAGTCAGCCTGAGAGCAAGCTATCGCGTCGCATCCTGTTTGCCGGTGTGGGCACTGCCGGCGTCGTCGCTGCCGTTGCGAGTTTGGTTCCTGCGGTCGACAAGACCCAGCCCTTGCCGGTCCAGCCCAAGGCGGCACCCGTCAAAGGCGGCGGCTACAGCCTGACGGACCACGTCAAGCAGTACTACAAAACCACCCTCGTTTAACGCTCGTCCGTTCTGGAGAGTTCCATGTTGCTGACCAAGAAGCAGGGCGCCACGCCCGGCGCCACCAGTTCCCCTTTCGTGCACAGCCTGCGCCGCGGTTTGTCGCAGGCGTTGCCCACCATGGACCGTCGCGGATTTCTGCGTCGCTCCGGGCTTGGCGTGGGCGTCGGCATTGCCGCCACCGAGCTGGTCCTCGTAAGGAGAGCCCGCGCGGCGGAGGGCTCGGCCGGCGTGGATGGCAGCAAGATCCAGGTCAAACGCACCGTGTGCTCGCACTGCTCCGTGGGCTGCGCGGTGGATGCAGTGGTAGAAAACGGCGTCTGGGTGCGCCAGAATCCGGTGTTCGATTCCCCCATCAATCTGGGCTCTCATTGTGCCAAGGGCGCCGCGCTGCGCGAGCACGGGCATGGCGAATACCGCCTGCGCTACCCGATGAAGCTGGTGAATGGCAAATACGAGCGCATCAGCTGGGACACGGCACTCGGCGAGATCAGCGCGAAGATGCTGGAGTTGCGCAAGGCCAGTGGCCAGGACTCCGTTTACTGGATCGGTTCCTCCAAACACAACAACGAGCAGTCCTATCTGCTGCGCAAGTTTGTCAGCCTGTGGGGCAGCAACAACTGCGACCACCAGGCCCGCATCTGCCACTCGACCACGGTGGCCGGCGTCGCCAACACCTGGGGCTACGGGGCGATGACCAATTCGTACAACGACATGCAAAACAGCAAGTGCGCGTTGTATATCGGCTCGAATGCCGCCGAGGCGCATCCGGTGAGCATGCTGCACATGCTGCACGCGAAGGAAAACGGCTGCAAGATGATCGTGGTGGATCCGCGCTTTACCCGCACGGCCGCCAAGGCGGACGAGTACGTGCGCATCCGGTCCGGCTCCGACATCCCGTTTCTGTTCGGCGTGCTGTACCACATCTTCAAGAACGGATGGGAAGACCAGAAGTACATCAACGACCGTGTCTACGGCATGGACCAGGTGAAGGCAGATGTGCTCGCCAAATGGACGCCCGACAAGGTGTTTGATGCCTGTGGCGTCAAAGAAGAGCAGATGCTGCGTGTCGCGACCATGATGAGCGAGAACCGGCCCAGCACCCTGGTGTGGTGCATGGGCCAGACCCAGCACAGCATTGGCAACGCCATGGTGCGCGCCTCGTGCATCGTGCAGCTGGCCCTGGGCAACGTCGGCAAATCGGGCGGCGGCGCCAACATTTTCCGCGGCCATGACAATGTGCAGGGAGCGACCGACATCGGCCCCAATCCGGATTCCCTGCCCGGTTATTACGGCATTGTGGAGGGCTCCTGGAAGCACTTTGCCAAGGCCTGGAATCTGGACTACGAGTGGATCAAGGGCCGCTTTGCATCGACCGCCATGATGACCAAGCCCGGCATCACCGTATCGCGCTGGATTGACGGCGTTCTGGAGAAAAACGAGTTGATCGACCAGGACGCCAATTTGCGCGGCGTCGTGTTCTGGGGACACTCACCCAACTCCCAGACGCGCGGCCTGGAAATGAAGCGCGCCATGGACAAGCTCGATTTGCTGGTGGTGGTGGATCCGTATCCGTCGGCGACGGCGGCGATGGCAGCCATGCCGGGCAGGGCCGAGGATTTGAACCCCAATCGCGCGGTGTATCTGCTGCCGGCGGCGACCCAATTCGAAACCAGTGGCTCCGTCACTGCGTCCAACCGCTCGCTGCAGTGGCGCGAAAAAGTGATCGAGCCGCTGTGGGAGTCCCGCAGCGACCACATGATCATGCACCAGCTTGCCGAGAAACTGGGTTTTGCCAAGGAGCTGTCGAAGAACTACAAGATGCAAAAGGTCAAGGGCATGGACGAGCCCGTGCCGGAAGACATCCTGCGCGAAGTCAACCGGTCCTGCTGGAGCATTGGTTACACCGGCCAGAGCCCCGAGCGGCTCAAGGCCCACATGCGCAACATGAATGTGTTCGATGTGAAAACGCTCAAGGCCAAGAGCGGCAAGGACAAGGAAACCGGCTACGACCTGACAGGTGACTATTTTGGCCTGCCCTGGCCGTGCTATGGCACGCCCGAGCTCAAGCACCCCGGCACGCCCAACCTGTACGACACGTCCAAGCACGTGATGGATGGCGGCGGCAACTTCCGCGCCAACTTTGGGGTGGAACGCAATGGCGTCAATCTGCTGGCGGAAGACGGCTCGCATTCCCTGGGCGCCGACATCACCACCGGTTATCCCGAGTTCGACCATGTGCTGCTCAAGAAGCTGGGCTGGTGGAGCGAGCTCACCGACGCGGAGAAAGCCGCGGCCGAGGGCAAGAACTGGAAGACCGACCCATCCGGCGGCATCATCCGCGTCACCATGAAAAATCATGGCTGCTATCCGTTCGGCAACGCCAAGGCGCGGGCGCTGGTGTGGAATTTCCCGGATGCAATACCGCAGCACCGCGAGCCGATCTACAGCACGCGCCCGGACCTGGTGGCCAAGTACCCCACGCATGACGACAAGAAAACCTTCTGGCGGCTGCCCACGCTGTACAAGACCTTGCAGGACAAGAACGTGGCCGACAAGGTCGCTGAAAAATTCCCCCTCATCATGACGTCCGGCCGGCTGGTGGAGTATGAAGGCGGCGGCGAAGAGACCCGCTCGAACCCGTGGCTGGCCGAATTGCAGCAGGAAATGTTTGTCGAGATCAACCCGAAGGTGGCCGCCGACAAGGGGGTGCGCCATGGCGAGCGCATCTGGGTCAGTACTCCGACGGGGGCACGGTTGAATGTGCAGGCGCACGTGACCGAGAGCGTCGGCCCCGACACGGTGTTTCTGCCGTTCCACTTTTCGGGGCACTGGCAGGGAGCGGACATGCTCGCCTTCTACCCCAGCGGGGCGCATCCGATAGTGCGAGGTGAGGCGGTCAACACCGGCACCACATACGGTTACGACAGCGTGACCATGATGCAGGAAACCAAGACGACGATCTGTAACGTCGAGAAAGCTTGAACATGACCCCCACGCTTTTCACCTTGTGTAATACGCTGCCCCCCGAGGGGGCTGTACTTGCTTGGGGCGGCCCTGCGCTGCGTACGGAGACCCTATGGCACGCATGAAATTTGTTTGTGACGCCGAGCGCTGCATCGAGTGCAACGGCTGCGTGACGGCCTGCAAGAACGAGCATGAAGTCCCGTGGGGCGTGAACCGCCGTCGCGTGGTGACGCTCAATGACGGCGTCCCCGGTGAAAAATCCATCTCGGTGGCCTGCATGCACTGCAGCGACGCACCCTGCATGGCGGTGTGTCCGGTGAATTGCTTTTACCGCACCGAAGAGGGCGTGGTGCTGCACGACAAGGACGTTTGCATCGGCTGTGGCTATTGCTCCTATGCCTGCCCGTTTGGGGCGCCGCAGTTTCCCTCGCAAGGCACCTTTGGCGTGCGCGGCAAGATGGACAAATGCACGTTCTGCGCCGGCGGGCCGGAAGCCAACGGCAGCCAGGCTGAGTTTGAAAAATACGGCCGCAACCGCCTGGCCGAAGGCAAGCTGCCGATCTGCGCCGAGATGTGCTCGACCAAGGCGCTGCTGGCGGGTGACGGCGACGTGGTGGCCGACATCTTCCGCAACCGCGTGGTCAAGCGCGGCAAGGGTGCCGAAGTCTGGGGCTGGGGTACGGCTTATGGTTCGAAACAGGCGGGTCAGCCGCCCGCCGCAGGAGGCAAATCATGAGGCGCCCACTGATCCTGATCGCGGCCGTGCTGGCCTTGGCGGCCTGCAGTGAAAAGCCGCAAATGCTGAGCAGCAGCGGGGTCAAGCAGGATGCGCCGGCCTACACCGGGCCTGCCAGCCCGTTCACCGCGGCGGGCTGGACGCCCGGCGACAAGACCAGTTGGGAGCAGGCGCTCAAGGTGCGGACACAAAATGGCCAGAACGAGTACAACAAGGTCAACTGATCAGGAGTCCCTATGCTTCGGTCACTTATTGCTACTATTTTTATAGCGATTGGCGCGTGGGGCGCGGCGTCGGCGCAGGAGACGCCCAAGGGCGGAGCAGTGGCGCCGATCACCCCGCCCACTGTGGTTGCGCCAGCGGTGGGCGCTTTGGGCGGCGTGCAGAGCGCCAACATCTTCGAGGTCAAGCCCGATGCGAGCGCCGACCCCGACTATGCCAAGCAAACCAATGCCGAGCGCGCCAGGGTCCAGCCGGGTAATAACGCGCCGATGTGGCGCCAGGTGGCGGCGGGCGTCACCGGCACCAGCAGCTTGCCCAAGAGCGAGGCGCCCGAAGCCGGCAATCTGATCCAGCCGTTTGTGCAGTATCCCGGCTCGCGCCTGACCAATGCCGGCGAGGCTTGGCGCCAGGTGCGCAACAACTGGATCATTCCGTATGGCGGCGCGCTGGTGCTGATCGTGGCGGGCGCCATCGCGCTGTTTTATTGGCGCCGTGGCGCCATGCGGCTGCACGGCGCCGAGACCGGCCGCAAGATCGAGCGCTTCACCGCCTTCGAGCGGTCGGCGCATTGGGCGAATGCCATCGCATTCAGCATCCTGGCGATTTCGGGTCTCGTCATGGCGTTCGGCAAGTTTTTCATGCTGCCCGTCGTTGGCACGACGCTGTTTGGCTGGCTGGCGTACGCCTTGAAGACTCTGCACAACTTCGCCGGCCCGGTCTTTGCCGTTTCGCTGGTGGTCGTGTTTTGCACTTTCCTGCGTGACAACTGGCCGCGCAAGGAAGACATGACATGGCTGCTCAAGGGGGGCGGCCTGCTGTCGGGCAACGAACCTGCGTCACACCGCTTCAATGCGGGTGAAAAAATCGTTTTCTGGGGCGGCGTTTTCTTCCTCGGCCTGGTCGTGGTGTCGTCCGGCTTCGTAATGGACAGGGTGCTGCCCGGTCTGGTTTATGTACGTGGCACCATGCAGATCGCCCATATGGTGCATGCGGTTGCGACCGTGCTGATGATCGTCATGTTCATGGGTCATATCTACATGGGCACCATCGGCATGCAGGGCGCCTACAAGGCCATGAAGACGGGTTATGTGGACGAGACCTGGGCCAAAGAGCACCACGAGCTCTGGTACGACGACGTGAAGGCCGGCAAGATTGCGGCGCAGCGCAGCGACGAGGGGCCATCCGGTCGGGCCGTGCAGGTGTAATCGAGGCAACACATCATGAAACAACTTTTGATCGCCAGCCTGATTTTCGTCGCCTGTGGCGCCGCACTCGCCAAATTGCCGACACCCGTCTTGAGCGACGAAGCCAAGGCCAAGGCGTTGGAGGCCGCCGCCAAGACCGCCTGGAGCGGCAAGGTGGACGCCTATATGCTTTGCAAATCCCAGGATAAGGTGGCGGCACTCTATTTCCAGTCGGCGAAGAGTGCCGGCAAGGAAACGCCACCGCCCGTTGCAACTGCGCCGTGTGTGGACCCGGGACCTTTTGTCTCTCCGCCTGCCTGATTGTGGCGGCGGGGGGGAACGCAGCGACGGGCCGCCCCGAGCAGGCTCAGTCCCCTCGAGGCAGCGCAGCACGCAGTGGCAAGCGTGGGGGCTCCAATAACCCTGCAAGGGCCGAGCCACCGGGCATCGGCCCTTTTTGTTGTAGTCTTGCGCCATGCCTTTGCCCATCCTGATGCCTTATCTGACGCAGGCGCGCGCGCCGTTGACGCGCGAGATCGAGGTCGTCAACGAGCACGGCGAACGCGACACGATCTCGATTCCGGCCGAACGCGCGCTCACGGTGTACGTGGACAACCGCGAGCTGGTCACGCTCATGACGCTGGGCGCTCACCCTGAATTGCTGGTGCTCGGGTTTCTGCGCAACCAGCGGCTCGTCAGGAGCGTTGAAGAGGTCCATTCCATCACGGTGGATTGGGACGTTGGCGCGGCGGCGGTCAAGACCCGCTCCGGCATCGAGCGCCTTGACGAGCGCACGGCCAAACGCGTGGTGACCACCGGATGCGGGCAGGGCAGCGTGTTTGGCGACCTGATGGATGAGATCGACACCCTGCGGCTGCCGTCCGCCGTGCTGACGCAAGCCCAGCTCTACGGCATCGTCAACGCCATCCGGGTTCAGGAAAGCACCTACAAGTCGGCCGGTTCGGTGCACGGCTGTGCGCTGTTCGGTGTGAAAGACAGCGGGCCGGAGATGCTGATTTTTGTCGAGGATGTGGGCCGCCACAACGCCATCGATACGATTGCCGGCTGGATGTGGTTGCAAGAAAACGATGCCCCCACGCTTGCCGTTGCGCGTGCTGCGCTGCCCCCCGAGGGGGCTAATTTTCCTAGGGGCGGCCCGTCGGAAAATTGCGGCCCTGCCTTTGACTTGGTGTTCTACACCACGGGCCGTCTCACCAGCGAGATGGTCATCAAGTCGGCGCAGATGGGCGTGCCCATCGTGGTCTCGCGCAGCGGCATCACCCAGATGGGCCATGAGGTCGCGCAGCGGCTGGCGCTGTGCACCATTGGCCGCGCCACCAACAAGCATTTCATCTGCTATAGCGCACCCGAGCGCCTCAAGCTGCAGCCCGAGCTGGCTGGTTTGAGCCTGCGCGCCACGGCGTGAAAATGGCCTTATCGGGCCCGATCAGCACCCTCTTTCATGAATACCTCTTTTCTTCGCCTTGGCTGGCGCACGCTGTGGCGTGATGTGCGTGCCGGCGAGTTGCGCCTGCTGATCGTGGCGGTGACGCTGGCGGTGGGCGCCTTGACGGCAGTGGGCTTCTTTGCCGACCGGCTGCAGGGCGGGCTGCAGCGCGATGCGCGCCAGCTGCTGGGCGGCGACGCGGTGATTTCCAGCGACAACCCGACGCCCCAGCGCTTCATCGACCAGGCGCGCGCGCTGGGGCTGCAGACCGCGAGCACGCTGGGTTTCCCGACCATGGGGCGCGCCACCGATGCGCAGGGCGGTGCCAGCAAGCTGGTGGCACTCAAGGCGGTGGGCGCCGGCTATCCCTTGCGCGGCAGCCTCAATGTCGCGGCGAGGCCTGATGCGCCCGCAGGCAACACGCGCGACATCCCCGCACCCGGCGAAGTCTGGGTCGACGCGTCGCTGCTCGATGCCCTGAACCTCAAGATGGGCGATGCGCTGCTGCTGGGCGACGCGGCGCTGCACATCAGCCGCATCATCGTGATCGAGCCGGACCGCGGCGCCGGCTTCATGAGTTTCGCGCCGCGCGTCATGCTCAACCAGTCGGATCTGGCGGCCACGCGGCTGATCCAGCCCGCCAGCCGCGTGAACTACCGCTTCGCCGTGGCGGGATCCGACCGGCAGGTCAAGGCATTTGTGCAATGGGCCACGCTGCAAGCCAAAACCCCCGATGACGCCACGATGCGCGGCGTACGCGTGGAGTCGCTGGAAAGCGGGCGCCCCGCCATGCAGCAGACGCTGGATCGCGCGCAGAAATTTCTCAACCTGGTGGCCCTGCTGGCCGCGTTGCTGAGCGCCGTAGCGGTCGCGCTGACGGCGCGCGGCTTTGCCGCCAGCCATCTGGACGATTGCGCCATGCTGCGCGTGCTGGGCCAGAGCCAGCGCACCATTGCCTGGAGCTACACGTTCGAATTTGCACTGGTAGGCCTGTTTGCCAGCGCCGCCGGCGTGTTGCTCGGTTATGCCGTGCACTACGGGTTTGTGCTGTTGCTGGCGGGACTCATCGAGGTGGCGCTGCCAGCGGCCAGTCTGTGGCCTGTGGGCTTTGGCCTGGGCATGGGCTTGACGCTGATGCTGGCCTTTGGCTTGCCGCCGGTGCTGCAGCTGGCGCAGGTGCCGCCGCTGCGCGTGATTCGCCGCGATGTCGGCAACCTCAAGCCTGCCTCGCTGGCCGTGCTCGCGTTGGGCGTGGCCGGCTTCGCGGCGCTGCTGCTAGCCGCCAGCAGCGATCTGACGCTGGGCCTGATTGCAGTGGGCGGCTTCGCGGCCGCCGTACTGGTGTTCGCGGCCTTGAGCTGGCTCGCCGTCAAGCTGCTGCGCCGGAGCGTGAACGAAGCCACCGCGCCGCGCTGGCTGGTGCTGGCCACGCGCCAGATCTCGGCACGGCCGGCCTATGCGGTGGTGCAGGTCAGTGCGCTGGCGGTCGGCCTGCTGGCACTGGTGCTGCTGGTGCTGCTGCGCACCGACCTGATCGCAGGCTGGCGCCAGGCCACGCCGCCCGACGCACCGAACCGTTTCGTCATCAACGTCATGCCCGAACAAAGCGCATCGTTCCAGCAGGCGCTGCACGCAGCCGGGGTGAAAAAATTCGACTGGTACCCGATGATTCGCGGGCGGCTGGTGGCCATCAACGGCAAAAGCGTGATGCCCGATGATTACCCGGACGACCGCGCCAGGCGCCTGGTGGACCGCGAATTCAACCTGTCGCACAGCGCGGTGCAGCCGCCCTACAACCAGATCGTTGCCGGACGCTGGACGCCCGAGCAAAAGGGCGCCATCAGCGTGGAGGAAGGCATTGCCAAAACCCTGAATCTGGCGCTGGGCGATGTGCTGCGCTTTGACATCGGCGGCGTGCAGATCGACGCCAAAATCAGTTCGCTGCGCAAGGTGGACTGGGGTTCGATGCGGGCCAACTTCTTTGCCATGTACCCGGTCAGCACGATGCCGGATGTGCCCACGACCTACATGGGCGCCTTCAAGGCGCCCGACACCCGGGGCTTCGACAACAACCTGGTGCGGGCCTTCCCGAACATCACCAACGTTGACATGACCAGCACCATCGCGCAGGTGCAGCGGGTGCTGGACCAGGTGATCCGCGCGGTGGAGTTTTTGTTCGGCTTCACGCTGGCGGCGGGGCTCGTGGTGCTGTTTGCCGCCATCAGCGCGACGCGCGAGGAGCGCGCCCGGGAATTTGCCATCATGCGCGCGGTCGGTGCGCGGGCCAGCCTGCTGCGCCAGGTGCAGCGCGCCGAGCTTGTGGGCGTCGGCTTGCTGGCCGGCTTTCTGGCCAGCGTGGTGGCCATGGGAGTCGGCTGGGCGCTGGCCAGGTATGTGTTTGGGTTTGAATGGGCGCCGTCGCCCTGGGTGCCGCTCCTGGGCGCTGTTGCGGGTGCGCTGCTGGCGCTCGGCGCGGGCTGGTGGGGGCTGCGCGAAGTGCTGCGCCGGCCGGTGATGGAGACCCTGCGCCGCGCGGCGCAGTGAGTTGCAGCGCGGGTTCCGTCAGGAGCGCTCGACGCAGACGTTACCGGTGCCCACCACCACCGCGCCCACCACCGCCGTGCCCGCCACCGCCATGACCACCGCCGCGACCTCCCCCGCGGCCGCCTCTGAAACCGCCCCCGTAATAGCCATAGCCGAAGAAGAAAGGCCCGCCCCCGATATACAGCGGGTCGTAGTAGTACGGGTAATACGCGGGATAGGGATAGGAATACGGGTAGTAGTACGGCGTCGTATAGACGGGTTGGCCATTGGCGTCCGTGCCATATGGCACGGCGCTGGGCGGCGGCCCATAGACCGCGCATCCGCCCAACGCACACAGGAGGACCAGCGAAAAGGTCAGGCGTCTCGCCACGCCTTCTTTCAGGATTGAATTCATGAATATTAGAGAGAGGGCACGTCCCCGCGGTTCAGTGAAATGCGGGTTTGTTACATTTTCCCGGCTGAGGAAGGTTGCAGTAACACCACCAGCGCGCCGGCGCCGCCCTGTGCGGGCCTGGCCTGCACGAACGCCAGCACTTCGTTTTTCTGCACCAGCCAGCTGTGCACCCTGGACTTGAGCACCGGCGTCTTGCCCGGCGAGCCCAGCCCCTTGCCGTGCACTACGCGCACGCAGCGCAGGCCCTGCTGGCAGGCTTCGCGGATGAAGGCCGCGAGCGCCTCGCGCGCGGCGTCGGTGCGCAGGCCGTGCAGGTCGATGTCGCGCTGGATGCGCCACTCGCCTTTGCGCAGCTTGCGCGTCACCTCCAGGCCGATGCCGGGGCGGCGAAAGCTCAGGTGCTCGTCGGTGTCGAGCAGGGTACTGGCGTCGAATTCGTCACTCAGCGCCTCGTGCAGCGCCGCCTGCTCATCGCGTTGGCGGTGCACGGCAACGGGTGCGGGTTGCTCCGGATTCAATAGCACCCTGCGCCCGTCGGGTATGGGCTTGACGCTTCCCACGGCCCGAACAAACAGTTCTTTCTCGAGTTTGGCGTGGTGCTCGGCCGCAACCCGGGCGGCTTCCTGCGCCAGCTTCAAAGCGTGCGCATCGGCGATCTTTTTCTGGATGTGCCCCAGGTCCTGCAACGAACGGATCTTCACAACAAACCCCGCTCGGCCATGGACAGCGCCTGCCCCGTGCCCACGATCACATGGTCCAGCACGCGCACGTCGACCAGGGCCAGCGCGGCCTTGAGCGTCTGCGTCAGCGCCTCGTCGGCGCGCGAAGGCTCGACCGTGCCGCTGGGGTGGTTGTGCGCCAGCACCACGTTGGCGGCCTGGTGGTGCAGGGCGCGCAGCACGACCTCGCGCGGGTACACGCTGGTTTGGGTGAGCGTGCCGCGAAACAGCTCTTCCAGCGCCAGCAGGCGGTTTTGCGCGTCCAGAAACAGCACCGCGAACACCTCGTGCGGCCGCGCCGCCAGGTGCAGTTGCAGGTAGTGCTTGACGGCGTTGGGTGAATCAAAACCTTCGCGCTCCTTGAGTTGCTGGGCCAGCGCGCGACGCGCCAGTTCCAGCACCGCGACCAGTTCGGCCCGCTTCGCCGGGCCCAGGCCCTTGATGCGCTGGAGGTCATCGGCGCTGGTGTGTAGCAGCCCGGCAATGCCGTCGAAGCCGGTCTTGACCTCCAGCAGTTCCTGCGCCAGTTGCAGCACCCCCTTGCCCTGGATGCCGGTGCGCAGCAGCACGGCCAGCAGTTCGGCATCACTCAGGGCGCCGGGGCCGCGCGCCAGCAGTTTCTCGCGCGGGCGGGCGTCCGGGGGAAGGTCTTTGAGAGCCATGGCAAATTTAGATAAGCCGGTCGCCCTGAGCCCGCCGAAGGGACTTCGACGGGTTCAGCTAGCGCGGTGGTGGAGGTTTCTACAATAGAGGCCAGTTTATCGGGACTTCTCAATGACTCAAGCGACGCAAGCTCCAGCCCAGGTTCAGCCGGGCTCTTTCCTGACCCTGCATTACCGCCTGGCCGGTCCGGCGGGCGACATCATCAATACCTTCCACGACAAGCCGGCCACGCTCTCGCTGGGAACGGGCGAGCTCTCGCCCGCCGTCGAGCAGCGCCTGCTCGGGTTGCACGAGGGCGTGCGCACGGCCTTTGACATTCCCGCGGGCGAGGCCTTTGGCGAGCGCAATCCCGCCATGGTGCAATGGGTGGCGCGCAAGCTGCTGCTGGAAATGGGCGACCCCAACGCGCAGTACCAGGTCGGCGACGTGGTGGAATTCCCCGCGCCGGACGGCATGGGCCGCTACGCCGGCGCGGTGCAGCAGCTGCGCAACGATGAAAACGTCGACTCGGTGCTGTTCGACTTCAACCACCCGCTGGCGGGCCAGCCGGTGACGTTTGAAGTGCAGCTGATTGGCGTGCTGTGAGCACCTCCGTGACCCCTGCCTCTGCGCCGCCTCAGGAAATCGTGCTGGCCGAGCCGCGCGGCTTTTGCGCCGGCGTGGACCGCGCCATCGAGATCGTGGAGCGTGCGCTGGAAAAGTTTGGCCGCCCGATTTATGTGCGCCACGAGATCGTGCACAACACCTACGTGGTGAACGACCTCAAGTCGCGCGGCGCTATCTTTATTGAAGCGCTGGATGAAGTCCCCGCGGGGGCTACGCTGGTTTTTTCCGCGCACGGCGTGAGCCGCGCGATCCAGGACGAAGCAAAGGCGCGCGGCTTCCAGATTTTTGATGCGACCTGCCCGCTGGTGACCAAGGTGCATGTCGAAGTCGCCAAGCTGGCACGCGAGGGCTTCGAGTTCATCATGATCGGCCACAAGGGCCACCCCGAGGTCGAGGGCACCATGGGCCAGCTCGATGGCGGTATCCACCTGGTGGAAGACGTGGCCGACGTCGCCGGCGTGCAGCCGGCGCAAACCGCCAAGCTCGCGGTGGTCACGCAAACCACGCTGAGCGTGGACGATGCGGCGCAAATCATGGCGGCCGTGAAGGCGCGTTTTCCGAACGTGCGTCAGCCCAAACAGCAGGACATCTGCTACGCCACGCAGAACCGGCAGGACGCGGTCAAGATCATGAGCCCGCAGGTTGATGTGGTGATCGTGGTTGGCAGCCCCACCAGCTCCAACAGCAACCGCCTGCGCGAAGTGGCGCACAAGCTGGGCACGCCGAGCTACATGGTGGACAACGCCGACGAACTCCGGCCGGAATGGCTGGCGGGCAGGGCGCGCGTCGGCTTGACGGCCGGTGCCTCGGCGCCCGAAATCCTGGTGCAGCAAGTCATCGACCGCATCAAGGCGCTCGGCGGCGCGTCGGTGCGCCGCATGGACGGCATCCAGGAGACGGTGAAATTTCCGCTGCCCAAGGGTCTGAAGCTGGACGAGATGACGTCCAAGCCCACGGCGTGATGTCATCGCGATTTGAGTTGCACGCTACGAAAGTTGTATGAATAGCTCTGAAATCGATAGCGCATGGCGAAGACTGCATAAGGACTACAGCCACTTTTTACGACAAACACCGATCGTCAAGCTGCCCGGCGCCGCATTTGGCGTCACGGGTGCCGAGGTCTGGCTCAAGCTGGAGCACCTGCAGGTAGGCGGCAGCTTCAAGGCGCGCGGCATGCTCAACCGGCTGCTGGCGAATCCGATTCCTGACAGTGGCGTGATCGTGGCGTCCGGCGGCAACGCCGGCATTGCCACCGCGGCCGCGGCCCGTGCACTGCGCGTTCCCTGCGAGGTGTTTGTGCCCGCCGTCTGCCCCGAGGCCAAACGCGCCCGGCTGCGCGCACTGGGCGCGCAGGTGGTGGTGGTCGGCGCGGCATACAGCGACGCACTGCAGGCCTGCCTGGCTCGCCAGCAAGCGACCGGCGCGCTGCTGACCCACGCCTACGATCAGCCGGAAGTGGTGGCGGGCGCCGGCACGATGGCGTATGAGATCGAGCAGTAGGCAGGCCTGCCCGACTCGGTGCTGGTGAGTGTGGGCGGTGGCGGGCTGATCGCCGGCAACGCGGCCTGGTTCGAGCAGCGCGCCCGCGTGGTGGCGCTCGAGCCCGAGCTGGCGCCCACGCTATTCCAGGCCCGCGCTGCCGGCCAGCCAGTGGATGTGGCGGTGAGCGGGATCGCGGCCGATTCGCTCGGCGCCCGGCGCATTGGCGCCATTGCGTGGGAGGTGACGCAGCGCCATGTCAAAGATGCTTTATTGTTGCCTGATGAAGCGATTCGCGCCGCCCAGCGCTGGCTCTGGACCGAACTGCGGCTGGCGGTGGAGCCCGCCGCGGCACTCGGTGTGGCGGCGCTGCAAACTGGCGCCTATGTGCCGCGCGACGGTGAAAAAATCTGCCTGATCCTGTGTGGCGCCAACATGGATCCGGCCAGCCTGGGCTGACGGCCCCTACGCTTGTCACTGCATGTACTGCGCTGCGGCCGGCTCGGGCACTCGTCAGGGCGTGGCTGCGGCACCCATTTCGCAGTTGACCATCCAGCCGACGCCGAACTTGTCGACCAGCATGCCGAAGTGGGCACCCCAGAAGGTGGTCGCAAACGGCATGGTGACCATGCCGCCGGTGGCCAGGGCCTTGAACACCTGCTCGCCGCGCACCGGATCGTTGGGCAGGTTGACCGCCATGTAATACCCCGCATGGCCGCCGAACGGCTGCCCCGGCGTGCGGTCGCTGGCCATGAACCGGTGTCCATCCGCCTCGAACTTCGCGTGCATCACCTTGTCCAGCCACGCGGCGGGCAACTGATCTTCCATCGGCGAGCCCCGGAAACGGCGCAGCTCGGCCACCTGGCCGCCCAGGCAATGCTGGTAAAAGGTCAGCGCTGCTTCGCAGTTGCCGTCAAAAAAAAGATAGGGTTCGATCCGCATGTGTTGTCCGGGATTGCGCGTTCTGTGCACCGATGCTAGTTCCGAATTCTGTCAATGAAAAAGGCGGTTTACCCGCTCCCACTAAAATTACCCCATGTTAGATATCACTTTGTTACGAAAAGACGTCAACTCGGTCGTCGCCCGGCTCGAGACGCGCAAAAATCCGCAGCCCTTTCTCGATGTGGCCGCCTTTACGACGCTGGAGGCCGAGCGCAAGACCCTGCAAACCCGCACCGAGGAACTGCAGGCCCAGCGCAACACCAACAGCCGGCAGATCGGCCAGCTCAAGGCCAAAGGCGAAAGCACGGATGCCGTGATGGCGCAGGTGGCGGCCCTCAAGACGGAGCTCGAAACCTCGGCCACGCGACTCGACGCACTGCAGGGCGAGTTGCAGACGCTGCTGCTCGCCGTGCCCAATCTGCCGCACGAGAGCGTGCCGGTGGGGGCAGACGAGGCTGGCAATGTGGAAGTGCGCCGCTGGGGCACACCGCGCGCCATGGACTTCGTCGTTCGGGACCATGTGGACGTGGGCCAGCCGTTCGGGCTGGACTTTGCCATGGGCACCAAGCTGACCGGCGCGCGCTTCACCTTCATGAAGGGCCCGATCGCGCGGCTGCACCGGGCGCTCGCCGCCTTCATGCTCGATGTACAGTCCCATCAGCATGGCTACACCGAGTTCTACACGCCTTACATCGTGAATGCCGACAGCCTGCGCGGCACCGGCCAGTTGCCCAAGTTCGAAGAGGATTTGTTTGCCGCCAAAAAGGGCGGCCAGGAGGGCGAGACGACGGACAGCACCGCGCTCTACCTCATCCCAACCAGCGAAGTGCCGCTGACCAATGTGGTGCGCGATGAAGTCGTGGCCGAGGCTGACCTGCCGATCAAGCTCACCGCGCATACGCCGTGCTTTCGCTCCGAGGCCGGCAGCGCCGGGCGCGACACGCGCGGCATGATCCGCCAGCACCAGTTCGACAAGGTCGAGATGGTGCAGATCGTGCACCCCGACAAAAGCTACGAAGCGCTGGAAGCCATGACCGGCCACGCCGAGGCCATCCTGCAAAAGCTTGGCCTGCCGTACCGCGTGGTGGCCCTGTGCACGGGCGACATGGGTTTTGGCGCGACCAAGACCTATGACCTCGAGGTGTGGCTGCCGGCGCAAAACACCTACCGCGAGATCAGCTCGGTCTCCAACTGCGAGGCCTTCCAGGCGCGCCGCCTGCAGGCGCGTTTCAAGAACGCGCAGGGCAAGAATGCGCTGGTGCACACCCTCACCGGTTCCGGCCTGGCCGTGGGCCGCACGCTGGTCGCTGTTCTGGAGAATTACCAGAACTTTGATGGCTCGGTTACCGTGCCCGAAGCGCTGCGTTCTTACCTGGGCGGGCTGGAGGTTCTGCGGCCCTGATAGACTATAGGGCTCGACACAGGAGAGATGGCAGAGTGGTCGAATGCGCCGGACTCGAAATCCGGTATAGCCTTATGGGTTATCCAGGGTTCGAATCCCTGTCTCTCCGCCAGGACACCAGCATTCATGCGGGTTTCCAGGCAATTCAATATTAAATCCATCATCCCATCCATCAATTGAGGTGCGACGCGGTGAGATGATGCGGAGCTGTTCCCCTGCTTCTCTTACGTTGCCAGGACCGCGAGGGCGGTTCAGGTGGGACACAGCAGGTGTGTCGGCCTGGCGCTGGCCCTCGTGTGTTGCTACGGCAGGGTATCAACCCGAAAACCGAGTCGATTGGTGCGAAGCTGTGAAAGCTGTAGCAAAAGCCGCCACTGCAAAGTAGATTCGCTTGCGTCGAATGTTGCGTTTATTTCGTTTAATAGTGATACTATGAACACAGACCCGTTAGAGGTCATCACGGCAACTGCACCAGGAGATCCTATGAAAGACCAAGACGTTCTGGACCCAGCCAACGAGGCTGAGGCTGAGATGGCGGCGGTCGCTCATCAATGCCTTATTGCTGCCCTGGATCATTCAAGAGCCGACCAGATAAAAGTGATTCTCGATGTGACGGTCGACGGCAACCAAAAGCACGAAACGCCCGTGCTGAAGCTGCCTCCGCGCGCACTGCGTTTTTTCGCTGACGTGCTGCGTCAGATGGCAAAACGTGAGCCGATGCTGCTGGTGCCCCAAAAACACGAGCTGACCACGCAGGAGGCGGCCAACTTCCTAAACGTGTCACGTCCTTTCGTTATCAAGGAAATAGACGCGAACCGGTTGAAGTGCCGCAAGGTGAACCGGCATCGGCGCATTGAATTCGAGGAGTTGCGCCGTTACCAAGCTGAACAAAAGCAAAAATCCGAGCAGGCGCTGCAGGACCTAACCAAGCTGTCCGAAGATCTCGGAATGGAGTTCTGAGTTGGCGGGCTCATCGCGTTACACAGCGATCCTGGACGCCAACGTCCTCTATCCGATTCTGCTACGCGACACCCTGCTGAGTCTTGCCGTGGCGGATCTCTATCACGCTCGGTGGACCGCGACGATTCATGACGAATGGACCCGTCACCTTGCAGCGGATCGGCCTGACATTGCGGACAAACTGCAATTGGCCGTTGAGCGCATGAATGCGGCGATCCCCGATTGTTTGGTCACGAATTATGAAGGGCTGACGAACTGCATCGAGCTGCCAGATGCCGATGATAGGCATGTGGTTGCAGCCGCCATCGCCGGCCACGCGGACGCAATCGTAACCTTCAACATCAAGGACTTCCCCGCCGGAGTTCTGGAGCCCTACGGCATTGAGGTGCAGCACCCCGATGAATTTGTGATGAACCAGTTGAGGTTGCAGAAGATACCCGCACTAAGCGCAATCAAGGCAATGCGAGCCCGTTGGCGCAATCCCGAGCGGTCCGCCGCAGAGATGATCGCGGCGTTCGAAAAGCGTGGCTTACCGTTGACCGCGGATTTACTGCGCGAGGCTGAGGCTTTAATTTAACGCTAGTCGGCGCGCCAGCCCCCTACGTCTCCAGCCGCAAGCCCTTGATGCGCCGATCCGAGGCGCTCCTGATGGATCCAAGCAACCCAGTCGATAGTGGCTGTTTGGTAACTCAGCAAAACATGAGTGCAAGCATCGCGGCATCGTCGATCAGATTCAGTAGTGCATAGCCGGCCCACCGGTAGGCCAGCGCCAGAGTTTGGTTGATCAGGTGGTCAGAGGGCATCGTGTGTTCTGATTCTCACACAACAGATGCGCGTGACCGTGCGGCGTGCCACGCCCTCAGGTCCTCGCGTAATTCCCAATGCGGTTTACGGTGCCAAGAGAACACTAGGACGGTCCGATTTTGAACACAGGGAGAAACATGAAAATAGCTATCGTTTTTGCAGCGGCTTGCGCCTTATCCATGGGAGCAGCAGCTAGAGGTGGCGGTCATTCTGGCGGTAGCCACTCAGGCAGTGGCCATGTGAATTCAAGCAGTCATTCCGTGCGCGGCCATGTCACCAAAAGTGGCACCTACGTGGCGCCCAGCCATGCCACCAACCCCAACGGTCGCCGCTCCGACAATTACTCGCAAAAGGGCAACGTGAACCCGTACACCGGCAAGGAAGGCACGAAGCAATGATCCACGGCCGCGACCTGGCGCAACGCGCCAACCGGGGGCCGCTACGGTAGCGTCAAAGCTTCGGCCTGAGGTCGATGATCAAGTCCGGTGGCACCCGCCCGTCGATGTCGCGCGGTAGTCTCTCGGTTTTTTGCAGGGCACGCAGCGCGGCCTCATCCCACGCCGGCAAGCCACTTGACTTGATTAGCTTGGGTGAGCCGAGGATGACACCGTCCGGCGCCAGTCGCACATCGAATTCAGCCGCCGGGTTGCCGCTCAAGAGGTCGGCATCGGGGAACACCACGTTCGACCGCACCGCGGCGGCGACGCGGGCGCCATAGCTGCTGGAAGGGCTGGATGATGGCTGCGCCGCACTGAGCCGAGCGCTTCCGTTCAGGATGTTCGTCAAGTTCTGTTTTCGATCCGTATACCAGGTGACGAGACACGTCTTGTCTGTGCAATTTTGTTCCCGCCAGTTCCAGGCGCGCCGATTTCCCTCGGTAAACGCTTGCTTGTCAGGCGCCGCGGCTTTGGCCTGGGCAAAGAGCTGGGCGAGACGGGTGTCTAGCGTGGCCAGTTCTTGATCGCCGCAGATGAGAAGCTCGGGTGTTGATTTGGCCTTGGTGCAATCAAAACTCGTCTCGAACATCTCTGCCTTGTCGGCAACTGCTGTCGGTGGCCCAAATGCTTGCGGCTGCGCAACATTGGCGTTGGGCGTGGTCGCATCTCCTTGGGGCTGTGTCGGCGCCGGTATCGCTGCGCCCGAGCTTTCCGGTGGGGCTATTGCGCAATCTTTCAGCATCGGCGACCCTATCATCAACCCCGCGCCGGTACAAATCACAGTGATCGGCTGGCCTTTGGTTAGCGACGCGGCCTGACTGACGTATTGCTTTTTCAGGTCGGCGTGAATTCCCATGAATTCGTTTTCCGTTGCCAGCTTCAAATACGTGTCGTCGGTGATGTCCTTGTTGATGCTTTGAACGACGCCGGATACCGCAAGCCGATGCCCTTTGTATTTAAGGTCGGCAGAAACCTCGTTGGCGCTGTAGTCTGCAAATAGCCGTGCTGAGTCCACATGAATCGCCGGCTCTACGGCGGCGGCGGGAGAGGTACCGGTGTCTTGTGCGGAAACCGGAGTGTCGTCGCGCGCTTTCTTGTCGGGGTCATTGATCACTCCGATCAAGATTACGAGGCCAATGATTCCGAACGTTATCCATGCCCATGGCCTTGTTTTTGGCCTCTCTTGGACAATGACTGGCGAAGGATTGATAGAGAGTACGACCGGCTTACCGACTGGCGCGCCACACTTCACGCACGCCGACGCCTTGTCGCTGATCTCCGTCCCGCATTCCATGCACTTTATGAGCGCCATGATCCTCCTCCCATTTATTCGAAATTTTCCCGCGCCTGGTAATCGACTCCAGCAAGGTGCAGTTGCATCGCTGATGCGGATCATGGCCACGGTCGCCAGATTCTCCCCCCGCGGTAGCGGATTTGCCAACTATCTTGCCGGGGACTGTGGTTTGTTGCGCATCAAGGCGGCACCAGTCATGCCGTAGTCCTGCCGCTGTAAGCATTCAAAATACGCACCGCAAAAAGTGCGTACCTATTTGCGCAGAAATTCGGCGAAATCGTTCGGAAATGAGCCGCACCCAGTTGCGATTTCGGATCGTAAATTGTTGATTAAAAAAGGAATTCTCAGCCATGACGTTTTCCGAACGTTCGGAAATATGCGCGAAAAAGTGCGTACTTATTGCGATGATTTCCGCTGGTTTGGTAGCCGAAGACAGGGGGGTGAACCGGGTTCGCCCCGCCGCTCCATTTGCTCCGGCAAGATCCAATGGTCGCGGCATCCCTTTTTGCGGGTACGCCCGTACCTTCGTGCGTACCTTTGCCGTCAGCCCACGGGCTTGATGTAGCTAACCTATCCGAAGATTCGCACTAGACCCGGCAGGTTCGGGGCAACGCTCTTGTCGAGCAAATCCTTCGATGCGGTCGCATCAATCGACAGACAGATTAGGTCGGTGTACCAGTCATTGCCTCTGGTATCGCCGTTGTGGTTCGCCACCATGACGTAGTACAGGCCATCGTGCTTGGTTTCTATCTTGTTGGTCTGCTGTGCCCATTTGGCTTGCACCTGGCCGGCGGGGCTCACGTCGTAGCGCTGTAGCTGAATGCTCTTGTTGCCCCGGCCCTTGCCGCGCAGAGATTGCCATGCTGCAAAGCCCACCGCCGCCGCCTTGGTCGCCTCGCCCTCGGGCCATCCGGTCACCCCGTAATCGGTCGCCAGCTCGCCAGCCAGCGCCAGGATGGCAAAGCGCGCCGCCGCCCGTTTCGCCTGCCCCTCGTCGTTCGCCGACTGCAGTTCGGGCAGCATCTTGATGGCGTCGAGTGCTTCGGTAAAGCTGGCCTCATGGTCGCGCGTCAGCTTTTCCAGGAACGCCCGGCCCGCATGTCCGTAGTTCGTGATCGCCTCGCGCTTCAAGGCGTCAGAGAACACCGTACCGCTGGCATGCTGGTGCAGGTTGTCCCAAGCGCCATGCATGCGCTGTGCCGGCACGTCAAGCAGCCGCACGGATTGGCCCGCCTTGACGCGGTGCCCGCCCTCGGCCATGGTGGTGCCGATGCTGCGCTCGCCGCTCGACAGCACGCTGCAGCGCCACCGAGCCACGGCCCGCGCAGCGCCGGTGCGGCTGGCGCGTTGCTTGCCCCGTCCGTTGCCCAGCGCATAAACAATAGCGCCCACCTCACGCGGATCGCATTCACTGATTTCGTCGAGCGCCAGCAGGGAATCGTTGAACAGCGCGGCCACGCCTTCCATGCCGTTGCCTGTGGCGCGCCAACTGCGCCGGAAGTTCGGGCCGCCCCACACACTGCACGCGGCCTCGATGGCGGTCGTCTTGCCGGTCGAGCTGTCGCCAATGAAGTGGATCCCGCCGGACTCGGCATTGCAGCGCGCCAGCACCGGCCCGGCGAACGCCGTGCACAGCGCCAGGGTCAGCAACGGATTGCCCACCGCCTGCGCCGCGACACCGGCCTGCCAGCCGGCCAGCGTGCCCGACACCGTGTATTCATCCTGCCCGCGCTCGCCGGACTGATAGGCCACTGCCGCCGACTTCGGACCGATCACGTCATCCGGGAGTACGAACGCCTTGTAGTCGGTGCCCGCCCAGCCGGTCTGCAGTGCGCACTGGATACGCCGCTTCGGCGCGATGGCCTGCAGGTACGCGGCCAGGTGGTGCCTGCCATAGGGATCAATCTCCACGCCCATCGCCAGCAACTCGCCGCGCAGGTCGCTGCAGTCGCCGCGCAGCAAATCCATCGGCATGGCCCAGGTGCGCATCTTGTTCAGCGTCGTCTTGAAGCGCAGCAGCCGGCCGAAACTGTTCGCGTGCGCGTCGGTGGTCACCGCGTCGAGATACAACGGACTGCAAACCCACTGCTGGGTCAGCATCGCCGGCGCCTCGCCCCGGCCGGGTTTGATCCCAAAGTGCCACACGCCAGGCCGGTACTTCACGTCGCCGTCATCAATCCAATCGTCGAGAACCCGAAACACCGGACGTTCAGATTCGCCGGGAATGATGGCTTTGGGTGCCTCGATTGATACCCCTGATACCCCTGCCGAATCTGCCGGGGTATCGTCGAAACCCGCATGGATATTGGGCTGCACCCCTGATACCCCTGATACCTGCTCAATTGTTGAGGTCAGCATGCAACCTCCTCAATTTCAGCGAAGCACTCCCGCACAGCGGCCAGGCCGGCCAGCGCGTGCAGGTCGTTGAAGTCCGTGGCCTTGGGCGGCCGATCCGCCGGGAAACGCGGCACGGCGACGAAACCACCCACGGCCAGCGCGGCCTGCTTGGCTGCGGTCAGGCCCGGGTTGCCTTCGGTGCGGTGATCGTCGTCCGCCGCGATGATGATTTTGAGCGCCGGGAATTTGCCATGCAGCGACGTGGCGACAGACAGCAGATTGCCGGCATTGAAGGCCACCGCCACAGCGTGCCCTGTCGCCTCATGGATGGTCGCGCCGGTTGCGAAGCCCTCGGCCACGATCAACACACCATCAGGCTGGCCGATGCCGAAATAGCAGCCGCGCACGCGGCCACCAGGCAGAAAACGCTTGCCGCCATCCGGTGCGACGGTCTGCAGGCTGCACAGCTTGCCGGTTGCATCGCGCAGGGGAATCACCAAGCTGTGACCATCGAAGCGTACGCCGTGGGGCTTGATGCCTTTGCGGGTCAGGTAGTCATGAGTGGTTGCCGGGGTTGTGGCCTGCAACAATGCCGCCGCCGTGTCGCTGGCCTGCTGGTGCCGCTGGGCCTGTTCGGCGTCGCGTTGCGCCCGCATGGCCCGCACGCGCTGCCGATGGGCCTCGCTCTCTGCGGCTGTCATGGCCTTGTCGGGCTTCGCGCACCAGTTGGATTGCAGCCCCGCACGCCAGCAGCCAAAAGCCCCAGCCGCTACGCCGTCGAGGTGCAGCATGTACCAGCCCGAATCATCGCCGCGCCGCCCGTTCGTGCTGAATCGATGGATTGCGCCGTCCGCGTTGATGTCGTCCGGGGCTTCAAGGCCAGACGCGGTAATGGCTGCGCTGAATTGCTCGATAGGGTCAGTCACAGCCGGCCCCCAATCTGTTCGAGGAACTGGCGCACCGTGTCTATGGTGGGCAGGTAGCGCACCAGGCCCCAGCGTTCGGCCCAGTAGGTCACCACGCCATCGTTCGGGTCGGTACGGTGCAGGCTGTGCCCACGCAGCGCGAATGCGGCCCGCAGGCTGCAAAACACCTTGTCGGTGTTGCCTGTTTTTTCAGCAGACGCGATAATCACGCTGTCTGTGTGGCCTGCCGGGTTGTTTGCGCTCCCGGTGGGCTTTTTATTTTCGAGGGTATCTGTGTGCATGGCCCCCCCCTTACGCTTGCGTCTGCGCTGCGATCCAGGCTCGGACAGCCCCGACATTCCAAGCGGTCACGCGCTCCGATAGCTTGGATGGTTTGGGGAACGTACCCGCCTTCACCTTGCGCCAAAGTGTCGGCGCAGAAAATGGCAAGGGTGCCGGTGTCTCTGGCCTCTTGGGGCTTTGCACCAGTTGGGATTCTCGAATGAATGCACTGTCGGGCAGTGCGTCGAAAACCGATTGATGGATGATTGCCGTTTGCGCCGGGATGCTTGAGGCAATCGGCGTTTCAGGGGCTGTGGGCTTGTGCGACATTGTGTGAGCCTTCCTGTGAATGAAGGCTTGAATGTCCCCAGTGAGGTTAGCCTTAACCGGCTAATCCATGGTCAGGCTATTTCTTGGCAGCCCGCCACCATTCCTCTAAAGTGCTGCGCGACACGGGCGGGAACGCATCAGTCACCGCGTCACATTCAACAGAGAATTTATCGACGCCGCGCAGGTTCGCCGGCTTGATACTTGCGCCCTCGATGCTGCCCGCCCCGGCGGCGTCGAGAAAATCCTGCAGGGTGCGCCCATCGGGGCGCCATTGGCGCATTGCTGCAATGGTTTCGCTCCGTGCGGTCGGGACCGCCTTCGGGCGCGGCTTTTTGGCA
Source organism: Rhodoferax sp. (assembly GCA_031291295.1). Lineage (GTDB taxonomy): Bacteria > Pseudomonadota > Gammaproteobacteria > Burkholderiales > Burkholderiaceae_C > Rhodoferax_A. The sequence goes on from JARLJI010000132.1 coordinate 39,430, forward strand.
ATGGCCCGCTGCCGGTCACTCAAGGCCTGTTTCAGTGCGGCGTGCGGCTGCTCCAACATCCTTCGCACATGGGCAAGGGGACCCTTGTCGGCGTGGAAAGCATCGTCAGCCACCAAGGCGTCAATCTCCGTTGCAGCAGCAGCAAGGGCGCTTGACAGTCGCGCCAGATGCTCGTCTATCGTCGTGTTCCGCTTCGCCCAAAACTCCCGGCTCGTTTTGTTTATCTCGGCGGGTGTTGGTGTTTTCATTCCGCGCGCCCCTTCACGCCCCTGATAAGGTGCCAGCCCAGCCCGTCAGGGAAACGGGTTTTCGGGGATCAGCCTAGGGCTGGCGAAACTAAACGAGCCTCTACCGTACTCCGTCCGGATCCGCGTTATATATCGCGCCGCCCAGTTCGTCAGATAGCGTCATGATGATGCCGCGGGTGAAGGTCATTTGTGTCGCGCAAGAGCCCGACACATCCGTAATGAAGCGGTTTCGCTTGAGAATGCAGGCAAATGCAATGCCGGTGACGGCTCCTTTTCTGGCGCCGTCAAGAATATGTTCCAGCGTCTCGATCATGTCCTTTTGCGGGGCCGCGTCGGGCGCCAATGTCAGCACGCGCCCAGGCAACTGCCTGCGGGTACGATCTGTCTTAGCCATTGTTCGATCCTCCTCGATCGTTGAGTGGTCAGGCGGGGCCTGTGCCTTTAACACCGGCTCCGCCGCCTTGTTGCACTGCATAAATCGGCGTGGGGCTTGCCGGTAACTCAGGCCCGTAGCGGGGATTTCGGCCGCATCAATGCGCAGATCGACCATGTGGTTTGCTCAACGCTGCTCATCCTCGCAGCCCCTGGTTCTCAAGGAATCGTTGAAACTCACGGTCGTGGATAGCCCGCTCGAATGATTCGTGAGGCACAGCACTTTGAACGGAGGTGTCTCTTGTCGCTTTGGCATCGCCGAGGGCGGCATGCGCCAAATTCAAGAGGCGAACGACCTCATCCCCGACATGGCTCTCAAGACGAAAGTCATACAAGGGGTCAGTCCTCGGAGTATTCCCCTGTGTGCAGTCGTGAACGCTCCACGCAGCACCATTAATTAACGAGCGAAGATGGCTTAGAAATTCAGCAGCAGTTGCTGCTTTGAATGATTCTTTGATGGCGGCGTGTGCATAACGAATGCGATCAGCGTTCTCAGTTTCGCGGGTCTCCCTCAGGGCTGCGTCTTTCGCGGTTCGGCGCCGCGTCTCTTCCTCGGTGGATATGCGAATCCAAACGTCATACCGGTCTGGGCTGCGCTTCCTCGGGTGTCGCTTGACCTGTATGTATCCGGGCTGGTCCCTGTCGCCGCGAGACACCATCAGCCGATTGTTCCCAGGCTGTCCCGGTAAATCATGCTCGGCGACTATCTTCGCCTCCATCAACGCGGCGGCGGCACCAGTGTAAATGTCCCACCAGGGGGTTCGCTCTATCTTCAGCCCTGAGGATAGATAATTCTCGATAGCCATCGATTCACTCCTTTGCAGTGAGTTGTGGTCAGGCGGCATTGGTGGGCTCAATCACCATTGCCGCCGCTTGTGCCTGAGTACCGCTCAGGCGTCGGGTTCTATTTCGGGCTGTCCGGGATGACGTACTTCGCATGCAGGTCGGCCAGGTCTTGCATGGCCCCAAGGTACGCCGGCACCCACGACTGAATGGGCGTCTCGCCATTTACCCAGCGCGAAGGCGTGTTCTTGCTCACGCCCGTCTTGCGGCAAAAATCCGATTGCTTCCAGCCCAGCGCGGCCAGTGCCAGCGTGAATTGCTCAGGTGTCATTGTGGGGAGGGCTCCATGTTGTCAGACTATGCGGCGAAGTGTACCCTATATTTCCCGTATTGGGTATAAATATTTATGTATCGTACCCATTGCTTAACATAACGCCCGTCGTATGTAGTGTGCATTGTGGGTAACTTCATGCACCATTTCGGGAATCTCAAGCACCGGCGCGCACTTGGGCGCATCGCGCGTTGTGCTTAAAATTTAAGCGCCCGTCAGATAACGCCGGGCAGGGAAGTTATCCACAAGGCAGCGTTGAGAGCGTGATGCTCGTCGGGGGTAGGAATCCCACGCGGGGATTCAAATCGAGCGCGTGCTTTGTCCAGCCTCGTCTGGCTGGAAGGCGTCGATGGGGAATTGTTGACGAAAGGGGTGGGCTGGGGCTATGCCTGGCCAAGTAGATAAGGGCGGCTCCGGCTTGAGGCCGCCGTTGAGGTGACGATTATTTGTTCTGCACGGCCTGCAGCCAGGCGCGCACGTCTTCAACCCGCCACGCCGTCACACGCTCGGACAGCTTCAGCGGCGCCGGGAAGTCCTTGCTCTTGACCTTGCGCCAGAGCGTTGCCGCCGAGAACGGGACGATGTTGGGGATGAGGGCCGACTGGCGGATGAAGCCTTCCAGCGGCAGGGGCTTGGACAGGGCTTCAAGCGCCTTGAGTGGCGTTGTCGGTTGGGTCGGGAGTAGGGCGTCGGCTTGCTGGTGTTCCATGGAATCACAGATGAAGTGGTGATTCCTGGTCAAGAAACGGGCATTTATATTCGCGCCCGGCCCCCTTTTTTATGGCGCGCAGGCGAGGACCGCCAGGGGCGGGACCGGGTCAGCCGCGGCTGGCGTTCAGCGGGATAACGTTGCCCTCGCGGCTCGATGGCGTGGCGCAGAATGCGGCCCATTCGTCCATCAGGCGCCTCCGCTTTTCCAACAGCTCGCCGCGGCGGTACGCCGCTTCCACCTTGTCGGCAATCTTGTGGGCCAGCGCCATCTCGGCAACGTCGCGCGGGTAGTTGGTGTGTTCGCTGCACCAATCCCGGAAGGTTGAGCGCAGCCCGTGCGGGACGCACATCTCGCCCTTTTCGTCTTTGAAGCCCATGCGGCGCATGAGCTGCGACATCGTCATGTCCGACAGCTGGCGCCCCGTGGCAGAGGCGAACACGAACTCGCTGCCGGCCATGCGGGGCTGAGCCTCGACGATTCGCAGCGCGGCATCGGACAACGGCACCCGATGGGTGACCTTGCCTTTCATGCGCTCGCCAGGAATCGTCCACATCTTGGCTTGCAGATCGAACTCGGCCCAGGTCGCGCCGCGCACCTCGCCCGAGCGGGCGGCCGTCAGGATGGCGAACTCCAGCGCCCGAGCCCCAATCCCTTTCGACTCACGCAGCGCCTGAACGAACGCGCCCAACTCGCTGACCTGCACCGCCGGGAAGTGCTCCTCCTTGGCGATTTTGCCGGGGGACGGCAGCATCAGCGCCAGATGGCCGCTCCACCGTGCGGGGTTCAGGCCAGTGCGGTACCCGCGCGCGATAGACCAGTTGAGAACGGACTCGATACGCCCCCGCAGTCGGGTCGCCGTCTCCGTCTTGGTCGTCCAGATGGGCTCAAGCGCGGCCAGGATGTGGGGCAGCTCTACATCCCGTACCAGCAGGTTTCCGAACCGGGGATAGGCGTAGGTTGTCAATGTGGCCGTCCATTGCTGACGGTGCTTCGCGTTCTTCCAGCTGGGCTCGTGGGCCTCGATGTAGGCGGCGGCGCACTGCTCAAACGTCACATCCTTGGCTCGGCTCGCCTGCAGCGCACTTTTGGCGGCCTTGGCTTCGTCGATGGGGTCGATGCCGGCCTTTATCTTCGCCCGTGCTGCGCGTGCCGCATCCCGGGCCCCTGCCAGGGTCACATCGGGGAACCCGCCCAGCCCCATGTCGCGGCGCTTGCCGGCAATCATGGCGCGCAGCACCCAGCTCCGTGCTGAAGGGCCATTGACTTGCAGAGCCAAGCCCGCCACGCCCCCGACGAAGTAAAAGCCCGGCTCGATGAGCCTTGACACGGGCAGAGGCCCTAATTCTGTCGCTTTCCTGGCCATGGGCTTCTTTCTGTATCCATCAATCTACCCATCATTATTTGTGAGATTGAGTGAAGCGTCAAGAGACCGCCTGTATGGCAATTCCCTCTGAAGTACAATGCTGACATAGGTTTATGAGATTCAGTGAGACAACATGCACCCCCACTATGACGGCCTGTCTCTCCGCCACAGATAATGACTTTGTGCTATTAAAAATATAGCAACCATCGTTCTTTTTCATGACGCCCGCCACAGGCGAACCCCCGCCGTTCGAGAATGTGGCAAAAGAGCCACGACTCGCGGTGCCCGCAATAGCCCATTAGATTTAATAAAATAGCGCATGTGGATTGTGATGCCCGCTGCCGGCGAACTTTCATGGCTCGACGCGGTATGTCTTGGTAGAGTTGGCTGAATCAGGCAGGACGGCCGGTCAAAGTAACCGGCAACAGAGTAGCTATACGGAGTTCGGAGTTCGCTTGAAAACAGGGTTTACAGACGAGGCTGGTGGAGATCTGACGCAGCCTCCGGTCTTGACCAGCAGGAAGATTCGCTCGCTGCAAGGCAATGTGCCGCGCCACATCGGCTGGATCGAGCCATGGATAGGCGGTTCGGTCGCGTGCGCCACCGCCTTGACGGCCTTGATCGGAGATGGGCAGGCGCCAATGTTGTGGCTGTTTGCGGCCCTGGCGGCCCTGCTCGCCTGGTGGAGCTGGCGCAGGCCGGCACGCCGGCAGACCGAGTTGGCGGTCCGTGCCGCCCTCTTGATGGTGCTGGGTTTCCTGACCCTGATCCAGATCGAGACCCATCAAGAGCGTGCGGCCAATGTCAACTGGGTCGTTGTGCCCCTGATTCTCTACGCGATCTTGCTCAAGCCCCGCTTTGTTTGGGGCTTGCTGGGGTTCTGCCTCGGCTTTTACCTGCTGATGCTTTACTGGTTCCATCCCGTGGCCACGCCCGAGTTCCTGTTTTTGCGCGCAGGATTCGTCTTCATCTTTTCGGCCGCAGCCACCCACATGGGCGAAGTGATGCGCAGAACCGACGAATTGCTGGAGGAGCGCCGGGTGGACACCAGCAGTGGCCTGCTCAACGAATACGGTTTCATGGACCATGGCGCCGAGCTCTGGCGTCATTGTCACCAGAAGCGCGTTCCTGCCACGCTGGTATTCCTCGATGTTCCCGATCTGCTGAAGATCAGGGAGGTCTATCACGCCGGAGCCACCGGCATGGTGGAAGCCATCGTCCTGCAAGCCGTCGATGCACTGGACGTCGGCAAGCATGTGCTGGCGCGTCTGGGGATGTGGCGCTTTGCCTTGCTGATGTCCGGCACCACGCGTGAGCAGGCGGTCAAGCTGGTCGAGGGCAGACTGGGTCAGCCGCCCGTGATCAAGATTGACGAAGGCCCGATGAACGTAACCTTCCTGGTAGATGTGCATGCGGTGGAAAGCCGGCGGCAAGACATGGCATTCGCAGACTTTTACAAGACCGAACTGGCTGTGCTCGATGCGCAAGCCGGGCGTGTGCGTGCGGTTGGGTCCAAACCCGCGGCGTCGGCGACATTCACCGCTGGCCGGCCCGCCGGCAAGACGTCTGAGCGGGCCGATGTGCCGCTGCCGGTGACGATCCCCATGGACTTTTGAGCCCTCGGGGTTGCAGACCCCCGAGCGGCCATGCCCGCGTGACTGGCTTACCAGTGGAGGTAGAACATGCCCTTGGCCAGCAGCACGATGGCAATCATGTGGAAAAAAATACTCAGGTGAATGAAGCGCGAGCGCTTTGCGTGCATCGTGCCGCGCTTGATGGAGACCATGGCGGTGATGAAGTGCCCCAGCACGCTGAGCGCGAGCACGATCTTCAGCGTCAGCAGCAGGCTGAAACTGCTGGCCAGCGGATGCGCCAGCGCCACCCGGTGCTGCCAGGCCATGCTGATGCCGGCGCCGTAAAGCACCAGCAGCACCCAGGGCATGAGGCGGCGCGCGCGATTGCCGATGGCGCGTTCCACCTGGCGCATGACGTCGCCCGGCAGATGTTTGCGCACGCTCTCCAGGATCAATACCTCGAAGAAAACCGTGCCCACGAAGATCAGTGCCGCGAACAGGTGCAGGGTCAAAAAAATGGGGTAGCTCATGGTGTCGTCCTTCGTGGCGGAGGCTGCAGGCGATTATAAGATGTATTAAAAATATTTATTATAAAACCCCATCCGAATGTGGAAACTGGACATGGGCCGTTTTCCAATCTCCATGGCCGCCCTGGCGCCATCGCCGGCCCGGGTAGCGGCAACGCGTCAATCCAACTATGCTGGGAGTCATCAGGACGGATCGGTGGAGCCGTCCGGGTGTCGCTCCGGCTGAGCGGACGCAGCGGAATCCACCGTCGAAAGGAGGCGCAAGATGATCTCGCTTTTCCCCTGGTTATGGGTGGTCGTTTTCGTGCTGGCCCTGGGCGTTCTGTCTTCTTCCTTCCGGATTTTTCGTGAGTACGAACGCGGCGTCGTCTTCACCCTGGGGCGCTTCTGGAAGGTCAAGGGCCCCGGGCTGGTCATCATCATCCCGGCGATCCAGCAGGTGGTGCGGGTGGACCTGCGCACCGTGGTGCTGGAGGTGCCGGCGCAGGACGTGATCTCGCGCGACAACGTCTCGGTCAAAGTCAACGCCGTGGTCTATCTGCGCGTGATCGACGCGGAAAAGGCCGTGATCCAGGTGGTCGATTACCTCGACGCCACCAGCCAGCTGGCGCAGACCATGCTGCGCTCGGTGCTGGGCAAGCACCAGCTCGACGAGATGCTGGCCGAACGCGAGACGCTGAACCTGGACATCCAGCAGGCGCTCGATGCGCAAACCGACACCTGGGGCATCAAGGTCTCCAATGTCGAGATCAAGCAGGTTGACCTGACCGAATCTATGATCCGCGCTATTGCCCGGCAGGCCGAAGCCGAACGCGAGCGGCGCGCCAAGGTCATCCATGCCGAGGGCGAGCTGCAGGCTTCCGAAAAACTGTTCCAGGCCGCGAAGGTTCTGGCGCAGGAGCCGCAGGCCATCATGTTGCGCTACCTGGAGACGCTGACCGTGATCGGCGCGGACAAGAACACGACCGTCGTGTTTCCCTTGCCCATGGACCTGGTGGCGCCGTTTCTCAAAAAAATGGCACCGCAGGCGGATTGATTTGCGGCGCCGGCCAGGCGCCCGCGCGGCGGGTTTGCGTTGCAGCGGGCGCGATAGACTGCGGGCATGAAGTCCGAACTACTGGCGCTTGCCCCTCCCTCTTCCGAATCCGACTGGATCGACGGCGAGCTCATTCGCAACCTCATGCGCGGGGCGCCGGAGACGCAGATCACGGCGGCCCTGATCATCCCGGTGATGTTTGCGGTGTTGCAACAAAGTGCAGTGCCCATGGCCGGTTTGGGGTTGTGGACGGTGGCCATGCTGATGTTTTCGGGGCTGCGGTTTTGGGTCATGCGCAGGTACACCCAACACGTGGCGCATGGCGACACCGACGCCCAACTGAAGTTCATGGCGCGCTATGGCTGGACCTGGCCCCTGGGCGCCTGCTTGTGGGCCTCGGCGGGGTTGTTGTTTTTCGACAAGACGCCACTGGCTACCCAGTTTCTGGGCTGGTTGATCATCGTCGGGATCGGAACCTTCGCGGTCACCAGTCTGTCGAATTCGATCAAGACCTTGCGCTCCTATGTGAGCATCCTGGTCCTCACCTGCGTGGGCGTGATCTTGTGGCGCATCGTGGTGGATCTGCGCTTCGAGGCGGGCGCCTTTTACTATTGGCTTTTGCTGCTGGTCGGCATTCACTGGTTGCTGCTGTTGCGGGCCGGGCGGGGCTTGTATGAAACGCACCGCAGCTACGTCGAACTGCAGTACCGCAACGGCCAGTTGATCGAATCACTGACCCGGCAGACCCAGGCGGCGCTGGAGGCCGTGGCCGTCAAAAACCGGTTTCTGGCGAACGCCGCGCACGACATTCGCCAGCCGGTGCATGCGCTGTGGCTCTACGCGGACTGGCTCAACAACGAACCCGAACTCGTGGCCGAAATTGCGCCCCGGATCGTCGAATCGACCAAGGCGGTGAATGCCCTGTTCGATTCGCTGTTTGACCTGGCCAAGCTGGATTCGGGCAAAACGCGCGTGCATGTGGAGACGGTGGATGTGGCCACGCTGCTCAGGGATATGGAGTTGCAGTACCGTCCGCTGGCTAAAAGCAAGGGGTTGGCATTGCGGGTGCGCAGCGCGCGGGGGCTGGAACGGGTCCAGTCGGACAGGATCCTGCGGCAGCGAATCCTCGGCAACTTGTTGGGCAACGCCCTGAAATACACCGACAGCGGCGGCGTCCTGGTGGCTGCGCGGCGCGCGGGGCAAGGCGTACGCGTTGAAGTGTGGGACACCGGCATCGGCATTGCGAGCCAGTACCACGCAGAAGTTTTCCGGGAGTTCTACAAGGTGCCCAACCACCCGGGCACCGACGACGGTTTTGGTCTGGGGCTGGCGATCGTGGCGCGTTTGTCGCAGCGCCTCGGCCATGGCCTGTCCATGAATTCGCAACCCGGGCGCGGCAGCGTGTTCAAGCTGACCCTGCAGGGCCGGAATGGCCCCCTGGCTCAGCCGTTCAACATGCCGTGAGTGCGCGCGAAATGCACGGCTTGCGTGCGGCTTTTGACGCCCAGACGCCGGAACAGCCGCCACAGATGGACCTTGACCGTGTGTTCGCTGATGCCCAGCTCGTCCGCGATCTCGCGGTTGCTCAAGCCCCGGTCCAGCATGATGATCAGCTGCTTTTGCCGTTTGGAGAGCTTGTTTTCCGTCGTACCGGAGTCTTCGAACATGCTGTCCGGCGTCAGCAAGGCTTGCAGCGCGGAGCCGATCTCGTTGGAACTCGCCGATTTTTAGATATAGTCGTCGGCGCCGGCCTCGATGCACTGCTCTTCGAATTCATCGGCCGGCGAGGCCGACAGCACCACCAGCGGCGTTGCCGGGTAGCGCTTCTTGAGCTCGATGATGCCCGACACGCCAATGGTGTCCGGCAGCTTGAGGTCCAGGCAGAAAAGCTCGGGCGCGCCGTTCCGCCGGATCGCCTCTTCCACCCCGCCGATCCGGTTCAGCTCCACCACATTGGCGCCCGCGCGGTACCGGCGCAGCAGCATCACGACCGCTTCGCGCATCAGGGGGTGGTCATCGATAACGTACAGGCTCATGTCGAAATTCCCTGAAACATTTGAATTATTTAACTCTAAAGGATATCTGTTGCCCGCCGGCGTTGCAGCCATCGCCGGGCAGGCATAGGGGGAAGCCAGGTCTGGCGAGCAGTGCTGATGGGCTTCATGCAAGGGCCTCGGCCAATTGTTGCAATGCCGCGACGATTTCAGTAAGGGCGACACCTTCCGCGGTCTGCAGCCGTGTCCCGGCCTCGGCCAGCGCGGCGCTGCCCTGCTGGCGTAGCCGGGCAATGGCCTGTGCCGCCTCTTTGGGCGAATCAAAACCGGCGCTTTGCAGCAGCAGCCGGCCATGCGCGTCCACCAGCTTGAAATAAAACTGCCCGTCGCGCTCGCGGTACTGCTTGAAGACCGGCAAGGCCGTTTTGGCCGTTTTCGGCGCTGCGGCGGTGGCCTGCGTGCGCAGGTCGCGCAGTCCCACCGCCTGGCGCAGCCGCGCCATCACCGGCGTGGAGAGCTTGCGCGCCTTGGCGGCACCGGCATGCAGGATGTCTTCGATGCGGTCCGGGTGGTCGATCAGCGACTGATAGGTCTCGCGCATCGGGGCGACTTCGCGGTCGATGCGCTCGAACAGCAATTGTTTGGCATCGCTCCAGGCGATGCCATCGGCATAGGCCTGGCGCACTGCAGCGGTCTCCGTGGGGCTGGCAAAGGCCTGGTAAATCTGGAACAGCGCGGAGCCCTCCGTGTCCTTGGCCTGGCCCGGCGCGCGCGAATCGGTCACCACGCCCGCGATCAGTTTGCGCAGCTGCTCGCGCGGCGCAAACAGTGGGATGGTGTTGTCGTAGCTCTTGCTCATCTTGCGGCCATCGAGCCCCGGCAGCGTGGCCACCGATTCCTCGATCGCGGCCTCGGGCAGCACGAAGTGCTCGCCATACAGGTGGTTGAAACTGGCGGCCATGTCGCGCGCCATCTCGATGTGCTGGATCTGGTCGCGTCCCACCGGCACCTGGTGCGCATTGAACATCAGGATGTCGGCCCCCATCAGCACGGGGTACATGAACAGGCCGGCCGTCACGCCATCGTCGGCATCGCGCCCGCCGGCCGCATTGTGGTCAACCGCGGCCTTGTAGGCATGTGCCCGGTTCAGCAGTCCCTTGCCGGTCACGCAGGTCAGCAGCCAGGTGAGTTCGGGGATTTCCGGAATATCGGACTGGCGGTAAAAGGTGACACGCTCGGGGTCCAGCCCGGCGGCCAGCCAGGACGCGGCGATCTCGAGCGTGGAGCGCTGCACCCGCGCCGGCTCGCCGACCTTGATCAGCGCGTGGTAGTCGGCCAGAAAGTAAAAGCTCTCGGTATTGGCCGCCAGGCTGGCCTGGACCGCGGGGCGAATGGCGCCCACATAGTTGCCAAGGTGAGGGGTGCCCGAGGTGGTGATGCCGGTCAGGACGCGAAGGGGCTGGGTCATGGAAAATGAGGTCGAATTAACGGATCAGGGCCGCCAGCGGCGACAGCACGAGGTCGATCAGGTCGTAGGTCAGGCCCATCAGGGGCTGCAGCCAGAACGTGCTGACTATGCCGGCCAGCACCAGTGCCATGACGATGAAAAACCCCCAGGGCTCGATGCGCGAGACCAGCGTCGCCTGCTTGTACGGCAGCAGCCCCACCAGGATGCGGCCACCGTCCAGCGGCGGCAGCGGGAACAGGTTGAAAACAAACATCACCACGTTGACCAGGATGCCGCCCTTGCACATCTTGAGAAAGAACGGCTCCGTCACGCCCGCGCCGAGCAGCAGGTAAAAAAGAATGCCCCATAAGAGCGCCTGCAGCAGGTTCACCGCGGGCCCCGCCAGCGCCACCCAGACCATGTCGCGCTTGGGATTGCGCAGCGCGCCGAAATTCACCGGCACCGGCTTGGCGTAGCCGAACAAAAAGGCGCCACCCGTGCTGAAGTACAGCAGCAGCGGGATCAGGATCGTGCCCATCAGGTCGACGTGTTTGAGGGGGTTGAGCGTCACGCGGCCCAGCGCCCACGCCGTGTTGTCGCCAAAGTGGCGCGCCGCGTAGCCGTGCGCGGCCTCGTGCACGGTGATGGCAAACAGCACCGGCAGGGCGTACAGGGCAACGGTTTGGATGAGACCAGAGAAATCGTTCACGGTGTGATTGTCTCAGAGCGCGCCGGCCAGATCGGCCGACAAGCCGAGCCGGGCCGGGTCGCCGCCGCCCAGGCGCACCAGCACCGGTTCGCCGCCCGTGCCCATGCCCGTCAGGTCGATCACGGTCGTGGGCCGGGAGGCGCAGGCGCCGGCGTCGATCACACCCGCAATCTGGTGCTCGAAGCGGCTGCGAATGAGCTGCGCATCGTTGAGCGGCTCGGTTTCGCCGGGTGCTATCAAGGTTGTAGCCAGCAACGGGCCACTGTGAAGGGCCAGAAGCTCCTGGAGCACCTTGTGCGTGGGCACGCGCAGGCCGATCGTCTTGCGCTGCGGGTGGCTCAGGCGACGCGGCACCTCCTTGCTGGCTTCCAGGATGAAGGTGTAGGCGCCCGGCGTGGCGGACTTGAGCAGCCGGTACTGCTTGTTGTCCACCCGGGCGTAGTTGGCCAGCTCGCTCAGGTCGCGGCACAGCAGGGTCAGGTGGTGCTTGTCGTCCACGCCGCGGATGCGCCGCAGGTTGTCGGCTGCCGCCTTGTCGTCAAGGTGACACACCAGCGCGTAGCTGGAGTCGGTCGGGACCGCCACGATGCCGCCGCGCTCCAGCAGCGCCGCGGCCTGCTTGAGCAGGCGCACCTGCGGGTTGTCGGGGTGAACTTCGAAGTATTGGGCCATGGTGCAGTGTCAGGGAAAAAGTCAGGATTCCACCGGCTGGATGTTAATTTGATCGGGCGCGTGCGAGCGCGCCAGCCAGATACCCGCCTGGGCGCTGGGCTGGCGGCTCACTGGATACGGTCTGTCAGCAGGTCCCACACGGGCGTGAGCTCGCCCGGCAGGAAGGGCAGGGCGCCCAGGTCGACCCGGCTCTCGTCCGGACTGTGGAAATCGCTGCCGCGCGAGGCGGCCAGGCCAAATTCCCGCGCCACGCCTGCGTATTCGACGTATTCGGCCGCCGTGTGGCTGCCCGTCACCACCTCCACCGCGCGTCCGCCGTGGGCCTTGAATTCGGTGAACAGCGCGTATTCTTCGTTGGCCGTGAAGTTATAGCGGCCCGGGTGCGCGATGACCGCCACGCCGCCGCATTGCGTGATCCAGCCGACCGCATCGGCCAGGCTGGCCCAGCGGTGCGGCACAAAGCCCGGCTTGCCCTCGGTCAGGTATTTGCGAAAAACCTCGTGCGTGTCGTGGCAGGCCCCGGACTCGACCAGGAAGCGCGCAAAATGCGTGCGCGAAATCAGCTCGGGATTCCCGACGAATTTCAGGGCGCCCTCGTACGCGCCCATGATGCCGACCTTGGCCAGTCCATCGGCCATTTCCATGGCCCGCTGGCCGCGTCCGCCGCGCGTGCGCTGCAGGCCCTGCGCCATGCGTGGGTCCTGGGCATCGAAACCGAGCCCGACGATGTGCACGGTCTCGCCCGCAAACGTGACCGAAATCTCGGTGCCGGTGAGGTATTTCATGCCGTTGGCCCGGGCTGCGGCAGCGGCGCGCTGCTGGCCGCCAATCTCGTCGTGGTCGGTCAGTGCCCACAGTTCGACGCCGTTGGCACTGGCGCGCGCGGCCAGCTGTTCCGGGGTCAGGGTGCCGTCGGAGACGACGGAATGGCAGTGAAGATCGGCGTTGAGAATAGAAGACACGGACCAATTTTAGGCGTTCCAGGGGCGTGGCGCTCCTGAACCCGGGATTCCCCCGGAAATGGCAGCTCCTCATTTTTTGTGATTTCACGACCCGGTGTGCAGTTCTGGCGGCCGTGGCAGACAATGTGCCAACGCCATGACGAAACCACCATCCACCCCCCGCGAAGTCCATCGCGAAACAGAACTCAAGCTGGCGCTCCCCGAGCGCCAGGTGTCGGTTTTTGAGCGCCTGATGGCACGCCGGCGCAGCGCGGCACTGCATCAGCAACTGCTGGCACGCTATTTCGACACGCCGGACTTTGCGCTCAGCCGATGGGGCGTCGCCGTGCGCCTGCGGCGCGTCGGGCGGCGCTGGCTGCAAACCCTGAAAACCGGGGGGGAGCGCGGCGGCGGACTCTCGCAGCGTGAAGAATTTGAGATGCCGGTGGCGCGCAACGCCTTGGACTGGGCGCGTTTCCCGCCCGAGGCGCTGGTCCACGTGCCCGAGGCTTTGCGCGCGCAGCTGGTGCCGGTGTTCGAGACGCACTTCAAGCGCACCGCGTGGCAGGTGCGCGGGCAGGCCGGCGCCCGCATCGAGGTGGCGCTGGATGTGGGCGAGATCCAGGCCGGTGCCCGCACGCTGCCTTTGTGCGAGGTGGAACTGGAGCTCAAATCCGGCTCGCCCGACGCCTTGTTTGCGCTGGCGCTTGGCTGGACAGACCACGCGGATGGCGAGCGGCTGAACTGGCTGCCGCTGGACGCCAGCAAGGCCGAGCGCGGCGTGCGGCTGGCGCATGACGAGCGCGCTGCACCGGTGCCAGTTGCGCCCGTGCCGCTGTCTGGCGATGGGTCGGTCGAGGACAGCTTTGTGACCCTTTGCACGGCTTGCCTCGCGCAGTTCCAGGCCAACCTGCCGGGCGTGTTGCATGAAGAGGACATTGAGTATCTACACCAGGCCCGCGTTGCGCTACAGCGCCTGCGCACGGTGCTGCGGCTATACCGCCGCCTGTACCCGCTGCCGGAGGATTTGCTCGCGGGCCTGCGCGCGCTGGCGAGTGCGCTGGGCCCCGCGCGCGACTGGGACGTTCTGTGCAGCGCCACCCTGCCGGCGATCGCGCCTGGGTTCGACAACCCGCTCGCATGGCAGCAACTGGCGCAGGCGATGGAATCGCGCCGCCTGGCGGCGCGCCAGGCGATGCGCGGCGCCATCGCGCAGGCCCAGCCGGCCGTGTGGCTGCTGACTTTTCACCGCTGGCTGATGCAGCCGGCATTGCAGGGCTTGCCGGCGGAGCCCGCACCCTTGGCGCCGCTGCAAGCCTGGGCCGGGCGTGCCTTGCGGGCCGGCCACAAGAAGATCGTGCGCAGCGCTCGCGATTTTGCGCAGCAGAGCCCGCAGCAACGCCATGTATTGCGCCTGCTGGTCAAACGCCAGCGCTACGTGGCCGAATTTTTCGAGGCCTTGTATCCCGCCAAGCGGCACGCGGGCTACCTGCGCCGCCTGCGTGAACTGCAAAGCGGTCTGGGCCGGGCCAACGACGCCCACATCGCGCGTGCCCTGCTGGCCGGCGCGCTGGAGGGCGACCCAGGCGCTGGCTTAAAGGCCAGTGGCGCGATCTGCTTCGCGCAAGGCTGGCTGGCCCGGCAGGCGCAAGAACCCGTGGAGCCTGCCATCCCGCAGGGGTTGAAGGATCTGAAGAAGCGTCGTCCATCCCGGTTGCGCGGGTAGCGCAGGCCGCGCCGCAACGCGCCGGCCGGTACCGGCCGGCCAAGGCGTTTCAGTGCACACTCCAGCGTTGTGCACCACCGCAGCAGGCCGCTGCCCTCCAGAGGGAATCTTCCGATGATCGTCGTTCACCACCTCAACAACTCGCGCTCGCAGCGCATCCTGTGGCTGCTGGAAGAACTCGGCCTGCCGTATGAAATCCGGCGCTACCAGCGCGACCCGAAAACCATGCTGGCGCCGGCCTCGCTGCGCGCGGTGCACCCGCTGGGCAAGTCGCCCGTCATCACCGACGGCGCGCTGACCGTGGCCGAATCGGGCGCCATCGTCGAGTACCTTATCGACCAGTATGGCGGTGGCCGGCTGGCGCCCGCGCCGGGCACGCCCGAGCGGCTGCGCTACACCTACTGGCTGCACTACGCGGAAGGCTCGGCCATGCCGCCGCTGCTGCTCAAACTGGTGTTCGACACGATCGAGAAGTCGCCCATGCCGTTCTTCGTCAAACCGATTGCCAGGGCCATTGCGGGCAAGGCCAAGAGCACATTCATCGTTCCGCAGATCAAACAGCATCTGGACTACCTGGAGGGCGAACTCGGCAAAAGCCCCTGGTTTGCCGGCAGCGAATTCAGCGGGGCCGATATCCAGATGAGTTTCCCGCTGGAGGCGGCGGCCGCACGCGCCGGCCTGGACCAGAGCCGCCCCCGGCTCATGGATTTCCTGGCGCGCATTCATGCGCGCCCCGCCTACCAGCGCGCGCTGGAAAAGGGCGGCGAGTACGCGCTGCTGGGCTGAGGGATGCGGGGCGCGAGACGTCGCTGGCGCCCGTCGTTGATGTTGTGGCAGCGGCTCGTGAATCGCTGGCTTGCTATTGCATTGATAGCTATATGCCAGCATGACGCCTGGGCGAGGAGCACTTTTCATCATGAAGGCGCGTTCGCCGCGCAGGTCACGTACATCACCGATGGCGACACGCTGTGGGTACGCCCACTGGCCGGTGGCGCGCCTTTCAAGGTTCGGCTCGAAGGGCTGGATGCGCCCGAAATTTGCCAGGCCTGGGGAGCGCAGTCGCGCGATGCTTTAACGGCGCGGCTGGCCCACCGCAGCGTCGATGTGGCCATCCATCGCTACGACGACTACGGCCGCGCCGTTGCCAGAATCGAACTCGCCGGTGAGGATGTGGCGGCCTGGATGGTGCGCGAAGGCCACGCCTGGTCCTACCGCTACCGCCGCAGCGCCGGACCTTATGCCGCCGAGGAAGCGCAGGCCCGGCGTGCGCGACGCGGGCTGTTCGCCGACATGGCACTTGAATACCCGAGGGATTTCCGCCAGCGCCATGGCTCGTGCAAGTTTTGACGAAGCAAGTTCAAGGGCGCGTGCGCAGCGCCGTTTGCTATTGATTGAATAGCTGCTTGTGCAGGACCCATCAGGGCCAGAGCCTTGAAACGCTTAAATTTCGGCGGCCTCGATCAGGAAGCGCACGCGCCGCACACCGTGCCATTCATCGGCATCGAGCCGAAACGCGAGCTTGACCTTGGCCGGCAGCATCGCGGTGTGACCGAACCAGATGCCGTCCACCGGCTGGCCCTGGTGTTTCAGCTTGAGCGCCAGGTGTTTCTCGCCCACCAGCCGCTGTGACAGCACCTCCACGACCTCGCTGAAGGTCGGCGCCGCAAAGCCCTGGCCCCAGACTTCGCGGTGCAGGGTGTCGACCAGCTCGGCGCGGCGGTACTCGGGCGCCAGCGGGCCATCGGTGTCGAGGCGGCGCGTTAGCGTGGCGGCATCCAGCCATTCCCGCGCCACGTCGGCGAGGGCCTGCTCGAACACGCCGAACTGTTCGTCGGCAATGGTGCAGCCGGCCGCCATCGCGTGCCCGCCAAAGCGCAGCAGTACGTCCGGGTGGCGCTTGGCGACCAGGTCGAGCGCGTCGCGCAGGTGAAAGCCGGGGATGGAGCGGCCCGAGCCCTTGAGCTCGTGCTCCTTGCCCGGTGCCCGGCTTTGCGCAAACACGAACGCGGGGCGGTGCAGCTTGTCCTTGATGCGCGAGGCCACGATGCCGACCACGCCTTCGTGAAAGTCGGGGTCGAACACGCAGATGGCGGGCGGCGGCTCGGCGCCTTCCTCGAACAGCGACTCGGCGACCAGCATCGCCTGCTCGCGCATGTCGCCCTCGATCTCGCGCCGCTCGCGGTTGATGCCGTCCAATGTGCGCGCCAGTTCGTCGGCGCGCGCGCCATCGTCGGTGAGCAGGCACTCGATGCCCAGCGTCATGTCGGCCAGGCGCCCGGCGGCGTTGATGCGCGGGCCCAGTGCAAAGCCGAAGTCGAAGGTGGTGGCGACCTTGGCCACGCGGCCGGAGGCGACGAACAGGCTGGTCAGCCCGGCCGGCAGCGCGCCGGCGCGCACCCGCTTCAGGCCCTGCGCGACGAGGCGGCGGTTGTTGGGGTCGAGCCGGACCACGTCGGCCACGGTGCCGAGCGCGACCAGCGGCAGCAGGGTGTCGAGCCGCGGTTCTGCAACGGATGCGAAGGCCCCGCGCCGGCGCAATTCGGCGCGCAGCGCCAGCAGCACATAAAACATCACGCCGACGCCGGCGATGGCCTTGCTCTCGAAGGCGCAGCCGGGCTGGTTCGGATTCACGATGACGTCTGCAACAGGGAGCTCGGCGCCGGGCAGGTGGTGGTCGGTGACAAGCACCTGCAGGCCCAGCGCTTTCGCGGTGGCCACGCCGTCCACGCTGGCGATGCCGTTGTCCACGGTGATCAGCACATCGGCGCCGCTGTCCTTCACGCGCCGCGCAATCGGCGGTGTGAGGCCGTAGCCGTCGACCACGCGATCCGGCACGATATAGCTCACGTGGCGCGCACCCAGCAGGCGCAGGCCGCGCATGCCCACGGCGCAGGCGGTGGCGCCATCGCAGTCGTAGTCGGCCACGATGCAGAGCTTTTTGTCGGCCGCAATGGCGTCGGCCAGCAGCACGGCGGCCTCGCGGGTGCCCTTCAATCCGTCGGGCGGCAGCAGGCGCGCCAGGCCATCGTCAAGCTCGTCGGGGTTTTGCACGCCGCGCGCCGCGTACAGGCGCGCCAGCAAGGGGTGCACGCCGGCCTGCTCGAGCGCCCAGACGGCGCGGGGCGGAATGTCGCGCGCTACGATCTTCATAGCTTATCGCGCAGAGAGGATAAGGGCTGGCGGCCTAATTGACTCATCAACTTCTTGAGCAACCCGGTGCGGCCGCCGTTGAACGTGAGCGCGCTGCGCTCGCCGCACAGGCTCAAGCTGACGCTCTGCCCGGCATCCAGCGCGTGCAGCAGGGCGGCGCACTCGGTGGCATCCAGCTGCTGCCAGGCGTTGACCCACGCGGCCCAGTCGCCCGCCAGCGCCGCCTCGCGCAGGGCCTGCGGCATCACCAGGTCACTCGGCGCGGGCTCGCTCCAGCCAGCAGGCAGCGTGCCGGTGCCGCTGACCCAGAACGAGTTCACCGGCGCCAGGCCGTGCCCGGCCCGTTCGTCGTTGAGCGGGTGCGTGTACAGGAGCATCTGCATCTCGTTTTGCAGGCGGCGCAGCGCTGCAGCCTGCGCCGTCTTGGGCCGCCAGGCGTCGATGTCGCGGCCCGCCACGCGGTCCAGCGAGGCCGTTGCCAGATCGCGGAACACCTCGCCGCGCGCCAGCCATTGCGTGGGCGCGGCGTAGTGCAGCGTGATGCCGTCTTCCTCGAAGAAGGGCCGCATTGCGGCCAGCAGGGTTTGCGAGGGCGCCGCCTCCAGGCCCTGCGTCTGCGGGTTGCCCATGACGATGTAGTCGGCGTGCACATGCCAGTGGCACGGCGTGATCCAGGCCCAGGCGGCGTTGCTGGCGGCCTGTTGCGCCAGGTCCGCGTGCAGACCCGCCTGCGCGGCCTGCCGGGCCGCCCAGGGCACGCAGCCGTCCCGCGCGACCAAGCCCAGGGCGCGTGCGTGGACGCGCTCGTGCGGCGGCGTGAGGCTCGATTCGTCGGCGGTGTCGGTGTGGGTGAGCGTCAGGCGGCCCAGCAGTTTTTCCAGGTGGGGCAGTTTCAAACTCTCGAGCGCTTGCTGGCACGCGGGGGAACTGGAGGCGGCGAACGGAATCAACAGGTGCATGGCCTCTATTGTCCGGGATGCCACAATCAGCCCAATACACAAATCCCCTACGGTAGATACCAATCCTCCACGGTAGATGCAAATCCCCTACGAACTCATTCTCGGCTGGCGCTACACACGGGCCGGCCGCGCCACCCGGCGCAACGGCTTCATCTCTTTTATTTCGGGCGTCTCCATGCTGGGCATTGCGCTGGGTGTGGCGGCGCTCATCATCGTGCTCAGCGTGATGAACGGCTTCCAGAAAGAGGTGACGGACCGCATGCTCAGCGTGGTCTCGCACATCGAGATCTTCGCGCCCGACGGCGCCGCGCTGCCGGACGTGGCCCGCACCATGGCCGAGGCCAAGGCCAATCCACAGGTCATCGGCGCCGCACCTTTCATCGCCACCCAGGCCCTGCTGGCGCGGGGTGACGACATGAAGGGCGTGGTGATTCGCGGTATCGACCCGGCGCTCGAGTCGCAGGTGATTGACCTGGACGGGATACTGAAGAGCGGCGCGCTGGCCAAACTGGTGCCGGGCAGCTTTGGCATCGTGCTCGGCGCGGATCTGGCGCACAGCCTGGGCGTGGTGGTGGGCGATCCGGTCACGTTGCTGGCGCCCAGCGGCGAGGTCACGCCGGCCGGCGTGGTGCCGCGCTTCAAGCAGATGACGGTGGTCGGCACCTTCGACTCGGGCCACTACGAATACGACTCGACGCTGGCCATGGTGCACATGGGCGACGCGGCGCGCATCTTCCGCCTGGAAGGCCCGACCGGCGTGCAGCTCAAGCTGAAGGACTTGCACCAGGCCCCGGAAGTGGCGCATCAACTGGCCGGCACGCTGAGTGGCGACCTGCTGATTCGCGACTGGACGCAGCAGAACAAGACCTGGTTTTCCGCCGTGCAGGTCGAGAAACGCATGATGTTCATCATCCTCACGCTGATCGTGGCGGTGGCGGCGTTCAACCTGGTCAGCACGCTGGTGATGACGGTCACCGACAAGCGCGCCGACATCGCCATCCTGCGCACGCTCGGCGCCAGCCCGTCCAGCATCATGGGCGTGTTCGTGGTGCAGGGCGCGATGGTCGGCGTGATCGGCACGCTGGGCGGCCTGCTGCTGGGCCTGCTGGTGGCCTACAACATCGACGTGATCGTGCCTTTCATCGAGCACCTGCTGCACACCAGCTTTTTGCCGCGCGACATTTACCTGATCAGCCGCATGCCCAGCGACCCGCAGCGCGGCGACATCATGCCGATCGGCATCATCTCGCTGGTGCTGTCCTTTCTGGCAACGCTGTACCCGAGCTGGCGCGCCAGCCGCGTGAATCCGGCGGAGGCGCTGCGCTATGAATGACATGACGAGCGTAAAACCCGTCGCTGCGGGCTTGAAACAAGCTGTCATTCCGGGCTTGACCCGGAATCCATCCCCCGCCGTGCTGCAAGCCAGCGGCCTGACCAAACGCTTCACCGAGGGCCGCCTGGACGTCACCGTGCTGCAGGGCGTGGACCTCGCGGTGCACGCGGGCGAGACGCTGGCCATCGTCGGCGCGTCGGGCTCGGGCAAGAGCACGCTGCTGCACCTGATGGGCGGGCTGGATGCGCCGACCAGCGGCAGCGTTGAGCTCCAGGGCCAGCGGCTGTCGCAGCTCAGCGCCGCGGAGCAGGGCGTCCTGCGCAATCGCAGCCTGGGTTTTGTCTACCAGTTCCACCACCTGCTGCCCGAGTTCAGCGCGCTCGACAACGTTGCCATGCCGCTATGGATTCGGCGTATGGCCCGCACCGAGGCTGCGCAGATAGCTACGAAAATGCTAGCGCAGGTGGGCTTGCAGGAGCGCCTGCATCACCGTCCGGCCGAACTCTCGGGCGGCGAGCGTCAGCGCGTCGCCATCGCCCGGGCGCTGGTCACCCAACCCGCCTGCGTGCTGGCCGACGAGCCCACCGGCAACCTGGACCGCAACACCGCGAATGGCGTGTTCGAGCTGATGCTGCAACTGGCGCGCGACCAGGGCACGGCCTTCGTGGTGGTGACGCACGACGCCGCGCTGGCCGCGCGCTGCAGCCGGCAATTGCGGCTGGTGCAGGGCCGGCTGTCGGAATTGGCATGAGGCTGGAGCAGTTCTGCCGAACCCATTAAAGTAGTCGTTCCACCGAGGACACGTTCACATGCTTGAAACCGACCCGCTACTCACCAGCCAGATCGTGGTGCGCGTATGCCTGTTCCTGGTTGCGGCCATCGCCATGTTGGGCGGCGCGGTGCAATTTTTCCTGGGGCAGCCCGATACGTCGCCCCGGCTGGACAACGTGCACCGGTTCATGGCCGGTGTGTACTTTTCAACCGGGCTCATCAGTCTGTGGGCTGCCATCACCATCCGGCAGCAGGGAACGCTGGTGTACCTGCTCGCGCTCGGCGTGCTGCTGGCCGGCGTTGGCCGGCTGGTTTCCATTAGCCGCGTCGGGCTGCCCAAACCAGCCGCCGTGTGGCTGGGTTATCTGGTTCCCGAACTGGTCCTGCCGTTCGTCATTGCGGTGGCCCATTACGCCAGCCATTAGAGGCGAGGCGCAAAGCAGTCGCTGCGGCTAATTATCCCAGTCGCCTCCACCCCCAACGTCGACGCTTCCACCGTCATCCCATGAACCAGTGTCATTGACGCCAAAGTCCTGACCGCCCATGTCGGTGTTGCGGTCCATGGGTTGGTCATCGCGGCTGATGGGGTTGCCGAACTGTCCTGCGGATGGGTTGTGGTTACCCATGAGGTTGCGCCCAATGGCCTCGGCTGCCATCACACCGGCGCCCACGGCCAAGCCTGTGGCAACGCCGCCCATGATCTGACCGCCCAGGCCGCTGCCCCCCGTTTGACCGCCGGGCGGTTGCATCACCCCCCCGGCGCCCGTGCCAAACGTATGGGGGCCACTCATGCCGCCCTGGTTTGCGTAGACCGGTTGTGGCGCCAGGGGTGCGGGCACGCGTCTGCGGAACAAGAAGTAGCCCAACGCCATCACGCCGCCAGTGAGCAACAGGGGCAGGTGCCATGCGGAAGAAGATGTGGGGGCTGCAGGCGTGGCGTAGTGCACGCTCGAGCCGCCGAGCGCCATCGGGCCGCTCCTGGCGGCAAGCTGCGAGCGCAGGGCCTGGACGGCTTCTGCCTTGGCAAAGGGAAGCCCCGGGGCCAGTTTCTCGGCGCTCGCCAGCGCCTCACGGGCCTGAGCCAGGTTGCCCTGACGCGCATAGAGCTCGCTTTGCACAAAATGTGCTTTTGCGCTCTTCGGGTGGGCAACCAGTACCTGCTGCATCATGGTCTGGGCTTGCTCGAGCTTGCCGGCGTGGGCCGCGGCGTAGACCTGGTCCATGGTGGGCTCGGCTTGAGCCATGGCAAACCCGAAGCTCAAGAATGAGGCGACAACAAGCCACTTGCCGGCTCGCCGAAGGATGGATTGGTACTGCATTGATTTCCTTTCAAACGTAAACGCTTTGCCACGCAAACTTGGTGGTCAGCCTTGCGAAAGCAAGGGGAAAAGTGTGTCGCCCTGATAAAGCGCCGACGGGTGGCCTCTGCGGCAACGGCCAGGCCGCTATTTGTTACGTTTTCGGAGCGGAATCGACGGTCGAAATTCGCCGCACAGTGTAAATTTCTGACTCATTGAGGAGAAATCCCGTGTCCAGACATCTTGACAACCTGAAACGACTCTTGCGGAAACTGCAGGCTCACTATGGAGACGATGATGTGATGGTCTTGCAAGTGAAACACGCGCTTGAGTCTGTCGAGGCCCTTGAGTCCGGGTATCAGAACCTGACCATCCCCTACCGCGAACGCCTGCCCAGTAGACCCACCGTGCGTTATTTGGACGCGGGGTCACAAAACACGACTCTGCCGCAGCCTCAATAGAGCGTTGGCGGACGTGGAAGCGGCCCGGTCCGACTCGGCCGATGCGGATTCACCGATTTGTCATCATTGCGCCCGATACTTATCCGAGCCGGAAGAGGCGCTCTGGGGTTTTCCGGCATGCTGGCGTTCCTGGCCACCTTGGCGAAGGTCTTTCACCGGCGACGCGTTTTCGCCGATGAGCACGACGCAGGAGACGGCGGCCATATCCCGGCACGACGATGGTTGAGCCATGCCACACAACCCTGTGGGGCGCCATGCGTGGCACGGCATTTGGCGTCCAGGGCCAAGCGCTGGGCAGGGGCTGTGCAAAGCCTTCTTTTCAGCGCCTCTCGATTCCCTTCAAGGAGTTAACCAATGGAATTTAGATTCACACTGAAGTTTGAACTGAACGAGGGCCCCGAGCCCGACCGGCTGCTAAAGCGCCTGGCCGGGGCCGGCTGCAGCCACACCTTCATGGATACCGGTGCGCGGGCCCTCACCCTGCGCTTCACGCGAGAGGCGGACGGGGCCATGGCGGCCGCGATGGACGTGCTGGCCGTTGTGAAGTCGGCTCTACCCCAAGCCCGCCTGCGTGAACTCAGCCCGGCGTTCAACGGCCACAGCGCAAGAGCCACCCAAGTGGTTGCCGCCACCCTGTGGCTGCTGGCCCAGCCCAGCCAGAGTCCAGCCGCAGCATCGCTGGACTGTGCTGGCAGGCCGACTGAAGCCATCGAAGAAATCCGCGTATCGAACCAGCGATCTCTCGTTGGCATTGCGACAGCAGGTGTCGATAAGCGTGAAATGACGAAGGTGCGGCCACCGGCCCCTCGCCTCGGCGACTTCGACCGGCCGCTTCCCGTCGCAACGAACGTCAACTTGGGGCTTCTCCTGGCCGGCGCAACGCGGCCAGGAGCAATGGACGCTCGACCGTTCAGTGAAAGAGGCTAGAATTTTCGATAACCGTTTTCATTGCTCTCCTGCGAGCCGTCAACTTCAGCGTGACCGCTGCCCCGGTCATCAATCGATTGACTGGAGCTTGGCATGCCCCCGGTTTGAAACGGAGCAACGATGAGTGACAAGGTTCTGGTGTTCTATGGCTCGTACCGGTCTGACCGGATGGGTGTGCGTCTGGCGGATTACGTGGTCTCCGGCCTTGCAGCGCGCGGGGCCGATGCAGAGATGGTAGACGCCAAGGTGGTCGATCTGCCCATGCTCGACCGCATGTACAAGGAGTACCCGAAGGGCGCTGCGCCAGCACCCATGGAAGCCCTGGCCGAGAAAATACGCAACGCGGATGCCTTTGTCTTCGTGACCGGGGAATACAACTGGGGCCCACAGCCCGGCTTGAAAAATCTGACGGACCACTTCCTTGAGGAATGGTTCTGGCGCCCGGCCGCCATCGCCAGCTATTCGGCGGGCCGCTTCTCCGGGGTTCGCTCGGGCACGGTCTGGCATTCCATCCTGTCCGAGATGGGCATGGTCGTCATTTCAAGCTCACTCGCGGTCGGCCCCATCGCCCAGACGCTGGACGCGAGCGGCAGTCCCATCGGCAGCGCCGGCGCTGCGCTCGATCGCTCCTTCATTCGTTTCGCTGACGACTTGGCGTGGTGGACCGAGGCAGCGCGTGAACAGCGAGCGCGCAAGCCGCCGCCTTACTAACTGGCGGTAACCGGTGGGACTGCATTTTGGACGCCGTAGGAGAACACCATGACGTTGAACGAAATTAGAGAAGCTCTTCTTTGGTGTGTCGGCATCAACTATGCCCTGCTGTGCCTGTGGTTCGGCGTTTTTCGCTACGCCCACGACGGGCTGTATCGCATGCATACGCGCTGGTTCAAGCTGTCGGTTGAAACCTTCGACGCCCTCAACTATGCAGGTATGGCTGTCTACAAACTTGGAATCATGCTGTTCAACCTTGTGCCCGTGATCGCGCTTTGGGCTTCGTCATGACAACGTGACCCATGATGCTCAAGCGCAGGGAAGCAGGCGCAGAGCGGCTGTGCCAATGGATACATCCGCATGCAAGGGGCTGCGCCCATGGATTCTCTCGACAAGGATGGAACGATTCAGAATCGGCTGGTGCGGGTCTATGGCCGTGTGCAAGGCGTCGGTTATCGGGAAGCTTGCGTGCGCCGCGCGCGGGCGCAAGGCGCCACCCGACCAACAGCGGACGGTCGCGGTGAGCCGAAAATCCGCTCAGGCGTATCATTTCAGACAGGTTTCTAGCCTCCACTTCAAATCGACCCGGCAGGCAGCATGAAGGCCCCAATTCTCGAATCAATCCTGACCTGTCCGCACTGCGGCCATGCAAAGCGTGAAACCATGCCTACCGACGCCTGCCAGTACTTTTACGAGTGCGAGAACTGCAAGGCGGTGCTGCGGCCAAAGACGGGGGATTGCTGCGTCTATTGCTCTTACGGTTCAGTCAGGTGCCCGCCGAAGCAAGAGCAGCACGGGTGCTGTGCCTGAACCGCGGTTGCCCGGCACCGCACCGTGCCTGCATGTCCGGCTCGTTTGGCGCTTTATTTGGAGCCGGGGTAGCGTGGCGAGGTGCCTTGCACAGGCTTCCATGACAGGGCAAGGAGAGATACAAGGCAAAAGAGCGCTCCGGCGTAAAACGTCGATGGCGCGCCCCAAACCTGCCAGAGCACCCCCGCAAGTGTGCTGGCAATGAGCATGGCCAGGCCGCTGGCAAGATTGAAGACGCCGTACGCGGTGCCGCGCAAATCTTCCGGGGCGGTGTCTGCGACCATCGCCGCGAATAGCCCCTGCGTCATCCCCATGTGCACTCCCCAAAGGGCCACACCAACAAAAAGTGCCATCCAGCCAGCGCTGCTGGCCAGAACCAGGTCCGCCAGCAGAAGGACAACAATGCCGACCCCTAGCAATGTTCCGCGGCTCATAGCGTCCGAGAGTTTGCCAAAGGGGTAGGCGGAGCTTGCGTAAATGATGTTCATGGCCACCATCACCAGCGGTACCAGTGCGGTGGGAATCCCGTCCTGCTGGGCGCGCAGGACCAGGAACGCTTCGCTGAATCTGGCCAGGGTGAAAACGGCACCAAGACCCACCACCCACCAATAGGCGCCCGGCAGACGTCGAATATTGCCCCGACTGATGGGGTTGCTTCGTTGCTCCTGGTGCTGACGTTGCGGCTCATTCAGTCCAAAAAACAGCAGGGCAACGGCCAGCCAGCCCGGGAGGGTGGCGACCCAGAAGACGGCGCGGAAGTCGTTCGCCCAAAGCAGCATCAAACCGACGCCCGTCAGAGGGCCGACGAAGGCGCCGACGGTATCGAGCGCCTGGCGCAGGCCGAAGGCGGCGCCACGAAGGCGTTCGGGGGTGATGTCGGCGACCAGCGCGTCCCGAGGCGCGCCACGGATGCCTTTGCCAAAGCGGTCCAGCAGGCGGGCGGTCGCAACGAGGCCGAAGCTGCTGCTCAGCGCGAAAAGCGGTTTGCTGAGCGCCCCCAGGGCGTAGCCCAGAACGGCCAGTCCCTTGCGCTTGCCCAGGTAGTCGCTCAGTACGCCGGAGAAGACCTTGACAATGAGGGCGGTGGACTCGGCCAGCCCTTCAAGAAGCCCGACCGCGGCGACGCTGATGCCCAGGGTCGTGACCATGAACATCGGCAGCAGGCTGTGAATCATCTCGGATGAGACATCCATCAGGAGGCTGACGAAGCCGAGTGTCCAAACCCCTTTGGGAATTTGCCCGAGGGCGTGGTTGGATATCCTGGCCATGATGGATTGTCACCGGGATGAACCTCTTTCAGCCCGCATGAGCATCGGGGCACTGGTGTGCGTGGCTAACCGGACGCGCTACGGTCGGCTTCGCCTCCTTTCGCGAGTCGGTTAGCCGCAACGTTGAAGGTCTGCTTTTAAATGTCCTGAAAGTCGCCGTTGGGTCACGTCCGGACCGGCGCGAGTCGACAGCGGCCATTCGATGAATTGCCGGATACCGGACATTGGCGGCGGCAGCATCGATTCGTGCGCAGCTTGGGCGTGCGGCAATGCTATGGCGCCAGCGTCAGCGACAGAGTCGCCACGCCAACCAGCAGAAATCCGATGAAAGCGACGCACATGTGGGCAAACACCAGCCATTCTGGCAGCGGCTTCCGCTTCCAGTGGTAGCCAAGGTTCAGGAAGAGGCCCACTGCTGCTGCGACCATCAGTGTGAGCAATCCATATAGACCGGGTCGAGAGAACGAGACGTTGACCCAGCCGAAGATGAGCAGCGAAATTGCGCCTGCCGCCGCGAATCCGTGCAGCTTCGCCACCCACGGCGGAGATGGCCTGTCGGTGGCAAATCGGATGAGTGCCATCGCAAGGCCACTGGCGAAGGCAACTGAGAGCAACCACGTTGCCGCACGAAAAATCAGCTTTGCTTCCAGATTGGCACCTTCGGTAAAGACATCGACGGAAGAAGTCAGTATCCCCCTTGAACTGATGCTGCTGAAGCTGAGGGGGGAAAGTCTGCCTGGCGCGCCGGCCACGGCCACGAACGATGTTGTTGACGCTGGTTCATCATAACTTCGCCAGGGCACCTGCCCAGAAGCTCGTCGCCTGACTTCTGGCTTCAAATGGAGCCGCCGCAACTTGACCAAGTACGGTCGGTCAAAATTCGACGTGCTAGCTGCGCCAGCGACTGGCGTACGACGGCCGCGCCCGAGGGGCATTGCACCTCAGTAGCGAACGGCTGCCCGGGACGCAATGCCGTTTCTTTATGGGTACTTGCGGGCCGGCTGCACGCGACCATAACCGGTCCTTCAGCCGAGGTAGCCCTTCGCTTGACCGTCAAGTTGCGGCAGTTCGTGCATACTTTCAACCATGACGCTCTCCACCTACCTCCTCTACGTTGCAGCCGTCGCGTTGCTCATCGCAACGCCGGGGCCCACGATGCTGATGTGCATGACCAACGCGCTGAACCACGGCCCGCGCCGGGCGATGACCTCTGTGGCCGGCTCGGTGAGCGCCGTGCTGGTGGTGATGGTACTGTCCGCGATGGGCCTGGGCGCGCTGCTGGCCGCATCGGAAACGGCCTTCACGACTGCCAAGCTGATTGGCGCGGCCTACCTGGTCTGGCTGGGCATCAAGACCTTTCGCAGCGACGCGTCGGCATTGGCGGTCGATGGCGACGCCGCTGGAGCGCCGCGCCGCTCGTTCTATCTGCAGGGACTGCTGGTCGGCGCAAGCAACCCCAAGGCCGTGCTGTTCTTCGTGGCGTTCTTCCCGCAGTTCTTGAACCCGGCCGCGCCGATGGCACCGCAGTTCGCCATCCTCGCGCTGACCTTCATGGCCTTTGAGTTTACGGTGCTCACCACCTGCGCGCTCAGCGTGTCGCGCCTGACGCCCCTGCTGCGCCAGAGCGGCCCGGTGCGCTGGGTCAATCGCATCTGCGGCGGCCTGTTCACGCTGCTGGGTGGGCTACTGCTGTTCACGCGGCGGAGCGCGTGACGCAATCTGCCTCGACAAGGTTGGGGATGAATGGCTGCTCTATTACTCTTAGCGGGGCACCAGGCGCGAACTGGCTTGGGCGAAGAACGAGGCGCAGGCTTTGGATGCCCTAAAGCTCTTCGTGCCGGAGGCAAACGGTTTGCTTTGAACGCGCGTTTTGAGCGCCCGCTTTGTAGAAAGCCGTCCAGCCGGAATGGGCGCGTTTGAGTCCGTGGCGAATGTCAGGTTTCCGGCGATGCCATCATTCATTTTTTAACATCCTGATACCAGCCACTGGCGAACGGCTGGACTTGGCCGGCAGCGAAATTTCCCGGGCTTCGCTGACAGCTGACCTTGCTTGGCCAGACCCACGTGTCGAAAGTCAGCTTCCTGGCGCGGCGTCGTACTCACACTGCCGGCCATTTCCAGTCGCTGACGAACGACTGCTTGCCGGTCAGTCACGGGCCAGGCAGGGCCGCATTCGGCGCCGATTCTTCGCATCGCTGAAGTGCTTCACCTCGGCCAGCAGTTGGTGAGTCAGGATTCCGTCATTCATGCTGCAGGTCGTGCTACAGGCCATTGCGCGCGCATGCGTTGAGCCCGCTGTACAAGTGCTGACAATGGTGCAGGTATGGTGGACGACCTCTGAAGCGGCGGGCCTCGACGTGTCCGGCTTGTCAAGGTGGTTCCCGATGTCCGCCCGTCGTACTGGCCGGGCGTCGAAACCTATCACCTTGTCGCCCACGCGGCCCGTTCGGTCAACGGACGATTTCCCAGAATATTCCGGCGATTGAGATGTATCCGAGGGTGAACACGATTGTTCGAATGTAGGGAATTCCGAACCAATAGACAACAGCGTGCACGGCCCGCGCCCAGAAGAAGGTGGCCGCCCACATAGCCGTCATCCCATTTGCCTTGCCCGCAAGATTCGCAACTATGACCAGGGCAGCAAAGCCGCCCAGAACCTCCACGCCGTTCATGAGTGCCCGGTCCGCCCGCTTGCCCCACAAGGGGAGCGGGCGAGGTGCAGGATCCACGTAGTTCGAGGGTGTAAGGAATCCGTTCGTCAGGACCTGACAGACGACGTATGGAATCCACAGGCTTGCGGTGAGCATCGCCGTGAAAGCGAGATAGCGAAGGTCAGGTGTCATGGATTGAGTCTCTCGTTGGAGTGCGTGGTTCCGGTGGTTTCGACCGGGCAGGTCAATTCGCTTTGTCGATGTACCGCCTCTCTGTGCTAGCGAGCCTTTCGCCACCGCCAATGGAAGGCGCCCGCAGTCACATGTCCATCGCCTGAGCGATTTCGATCGTGCCGCCGGCCTTCAAGAGCGGGCAGCCTCTCGCCTTCCTGTGAGCATCTTCGAGGTTCGAGGCTTCGATCAGGCTGTAGCCGGACGCCGGATTGGCGCCGCCACCGTCGACCAGCGAGCCGTCCGATTTCACCGTGCTCGATGGGCCGACAGGGTTGCCCCCGTCGATCACAGCTGCGCCCATCGAACCGAACCAGGCTCCCCAAGCGTCCATCACCCCCTTGGCGTCGGCTGGATTGGAAGGTGACTTGCCGCCGTGGTAAACAAACAGATACTTGGCCATACAGAAATCTCCTTGGACTTGGGATTCGGTGTCGACTGACACCTGTCATGGATAGTACTCACAACAATCTCCGTCCACAACGGCAATAACTGTGATAATTCAGCCGAAAAACTGTAGAGAGTTCACAACGATATGGACGTTTCAGGCATTGACCTTGGACTCGTGCAGTCCCTTGAGGCACTGTCGAAGTTCGGTCTGTGGGCGCGCACCAGCGCGCCGCTGAACGAGCAAGCTGCGACTTGGGCCCGACTCGCGAGTGAGGCCGTTGTCGCCGCAACCCCGGCATTCAACGCCACTGCCGGCCCGGAACGGGTTGCCGATCTAGAGCGCCATGCGGGCGCGCACATCACAGAGCTTTGTCGGCTGCTTGACGGTGGGGCTGTGCGCGATTTCGAGTTTGTGCGCGCATACGCGCGCCAGCGTGCCACGCAACGATTCCCGATCGAAGCAACGCTTCATGCCTATCGTTTTATGCTTCCCATGGTTTCTCGGTGGCTCCGCGACGGGGTCGTGACACCCCAGGCTCGCAATCGCGAACCGGCTCTCGCGGCGCTAGCTGAGTTCGTGACGCAATATAACGGCGCTGTCAGCATCGTTTTTGCGGCAGCGTATGCCGAGCATGCTAGCGTTTTCGCCGAGGCCGAGGGTGACCGCCGCGCCGAACTGCTGGGCATCCTCGTTGGCGGCTTCGAAGAGTCGGATACGCGCATTGTTCGCCTGCTCAAACGCGCCGGCTACCTCGAGCAAAGACTGCGCTTCTGCGTCGCCTTGGCGCAGGCGACCGACCCACTCGAGATGGAAAACACGGCACGCGCACAACGCTTGGCCGACGCGTTGGTCGAGTGCGTGGCTCCGCTCTCGGTGCGGGTGCTCGTGGGCGTGCGCGGCAACCTTGTCACGGCCGTGTTCTCCGACATTCGACGCGTGTCGGGTTGGACTGCACCGCAGGCGAGCCTCACCGATCGGGTCGCGGAGCGGCTGCTGGGTCTTGGCCCCGCCGTCTTGGTGGGCCTGTCTGGCGATCAGGTCTCGCCAACGCTGATTCCCCGCGGCGTGCATGAGGCCACGGTGGCCCTCGACTTCGCCACTGTCAGCGAGCGCGTCGTTCCCTTCTACTCGCTGTCGATCCGACGATTGCTGATTCATCGCGGCGTTGAGTACGTGCAGCCTGCACTTCCGGCCTGGTTTGCCCGCCTCCGTGACGCCGACGCCAAGTGTCAGGGTGATCTGGTGAATACATTGCGCGCCTTGGCCAACGCCGACATGAACGTACAAGGTGCCGCGCGTGGCTTGCATGTGCATGCCAACACGATCTACGCGCGGCTCCAACGCATCGAAGACCTTACCGGGCTGAATGCCCAGCGCTATCATGACCTGACACAGTTGCTGTTGGCAGCGGACTGCGGACGCCTGTGAAACGCGGCGCGCAAAGCGCCGCGACGCTGCTCCAACGAAGGGTCTTTGGCTTCACAGATACAACCTCGCCAATGACTGCTATAAGGCGATCCAACTCGGCACTTCTACGTCCGGGGTGGGTCGCATCTGGACCGGCGTGGGTCGATCAGGAGCAGACGGTCACAGTCCGGGCCCCCACTGAACGACGCCCATGATGCGCTAGCATGCGAATATACGAACTGTCACCCATATCCCGGTTGGGCACTTATTCGTTGCTGGAGCATTTCAAATGCAGCATCTCATGCCATTCTTCCGCGAAGCCGGCACCGGCCCGGGCGTGGTTTGCATGCACTCCAACGCGAGCAGTTCCACCCAGTGGCGTGGACTCATGGAATGCCTGGCGCCGAAGTTCCGCGTGCTGGCCCCAGATTCCTACGGTGCCGGCAAGAGTCCTGCGTGGCCAACGGACCGGCCGGTCTCGCTTCACGACGAAGCCCGACTGCTTGAACCCATCTTCGCACTCGCCGGTGAGCCCGTGGCGCTGGTTGGACACTCGTATGGCGCCGCAATAGCGCTCGTCGCTGCTGTTGCTCAACCGCATCGCGTTCGCGCGCTGGCTTTGTATGAACCCACCTTGTTCGCGCTGCTGGACGCCGAGGCACCTCCACCCAATGCGACCGACGGTATTCGCGCGGCCGTCGCGAGGGCGGGCGCTGCGCTCGACGCTGGCGACGCCGCCCGTGGGGCTGAGTGCTTCATAGACTACTGGATGGGAACAGGCGCCTGGGCGCACATGCCCGAGACTCGCAAGGGCCCGATAGCGAGTTCGATTGCCAATGTTCGCCATTGGGCGGGCGCCTTGCTCAATGAACCGACCCCCCTCCAGGCCTTTGCCGCGCTTCGAGTCCCCGTGCTTTACATGACCGGAAAAAATTCCCCCGCGTCATCCCTCGGTGTTGCCAGGTTGTTGACGAGCACACTTCCCCACGTGGAGGTCGTCGAGTTCGACGCACTGGGTCATATGGGCCCCATTACCCATCCTGACGTTGTGAATGGGGCCATTTCCCGCTTTCTGGAGCGTAACTAGCCTTCTAAGCCAATTCGCCCTCGCCACGCGGCTTACCTTAAGCATCAAATGCCAACTTGGAGCGCCTCCCGGCCGGCGGCAGGCGGCGGATTCAACCGGTCAATGCAACAAGTTGGCTGGATCGTTCAGCAGCGCACTAATTTTCCCGAGCCAGGTTGCGCTTCAGATCGCCCTACGCTCTGATGAATTCGCAGGCGAAATGCGCGCGAATGTACGTATCAGATTTCCACCCGCGACCCCAGTTCCATCACGCGGTCCGCCGGCAGCTTCAGGTACTCGGCCACATTCCCGATGTTGTGCGACATCGCCGCGAACATCCTCTCGCGCCACACCGCCATGCCCTTGCCGCCGGTCGCGACCACCTGCGCGTGGCTGAGGAAGTAGGAGGCCTTCTGCGGGTCGATCGCCAGGCCCTTGGCCGCGCAGCCCTGCAGTGCCGCCGGCAGATTGATGTCGTCCTTGAAGCCGTAGGCGACGATGATGTTGAAGCAGTTGTGCCCCAGCGGCGTGATGGCCAATCGCTCGTCTGCGGCCACATAGGGAACGTCGTGAATCGCGACATTCGCGAAGATCACCCGATCGTGCAACACCCCGTTGTGCTCGATGTTGTTGAGCAGCGCGTGCGGCACGGCCTCGGGGTTGATGGTCGGGAACACGGCGGTGCCGCCCACGCGCAGCGGCGGATGGTCGAACAGGTTGTCGAGGTACTGACGCAGCGGCACGGCGCCGGCGCGAGTCCCGGCCTCCTTGACCATCATCTCGCGGCCGCGATGCCATGTCGTCATCGCCGTAAAGATCACCGCGCCGGCGAGCAGCGGGTACCACCCGCCTTCGAGGAACTTGAGCAGGTTGGCGGAAAAGAAGGTCGCGTCGATCGCGAAGAAGAAACCGGTCGACAACACACACACCAGCCAGTTGTAGTTCCAGGCGTAGCGCACCACGTAGAAGGTCAGAATGGTGGTGATCAGCATGGTGCCGGTGACCGCGATCCCGTAGGCGGACCCGAGCGCGGTCGAGGAGCCGAAGCCGAGTACGGATATCACCACGGCGGCCAGCAGCATCCAGTTGATCGCCGGCACGTAGACTTGGCCGATCTCCCGGTCCGAGGTGTGAACCACGGTCATGCGCGGCAGGAAGCCGAGCTGGACCGCCTGCTTGGTCATGGAATAGGCGCCGGAGATCACGGCCTGCGATGCGATCACGGTAGCGACGGTTGCCAGCACCACCATCGGGTACAGCGCCCACGACGGGAACAGGTGGAAGAACGGGCTGGCCACCGTTTTCGGCTCGGCCAGCAGCAAGGCACCCTGGCCCAGGTAGTTGAGTCCGAGCGCCGGGAACACCAGGCCGAACCACGAGATCCGGATCGGCACCGCGCCAAAGTGCCCCATGTCGGCATACAGCGCCTCGGCGCCGGTCAGCGCAAGCACGACCGAGCCCAGCGAGACGAAGGCCAGCCAGCCGTGCAGCAGCAGGAAGTCGATGCCGGCCAACGGATTGAGCGCCGCGAGAATGGCGGGCGCCTTGAAGATTTGTACCAGGCCGATCAGCGCGAGCACCGCGAACCAGAGCACCATGATCGGTCCAAACACCGTGCCTATGCCCGCGGTCCCGTTCTTCTGGACCAGGAACAGGGCGATCAGTACCGCCAACGTGACCGGCAGCACGTAGGGTTTGAGGTGCGGCGCCGCAACCTCCAGGCCCTCGACCGCGCTGAGCACGGAAATGGCCGGCGTGATGACGCCATCGCCAAAGAACAATGCGGCACCGAAGACGCCGGCGATCAGCAGTCCGTGGCGCAGCCGGGGCCGGTTCGCGACCGAGGAGGTCGCCAGCGCCAACAGCGCCATGATGCCGCCCTCGCCGTGGTTGCTGGCGCGCATGATCAGCGTGACGTACTTGAGCGAGACGACGATCAACAGCGACCACAGAATCAGCGACACCACGCCGATCAGATTGGCCGGACTCAGCGTCAATCCGTTGGATGCATCGAACACCGTGCTCATCGTGTACAGGGGGCTCGTGCCGATGTCGCCAAAGACGATGCCAATGGCCGCCAGCGCCAATGCCGGCAACGGCCCGTGGTGAGGATCGGTGCGTGTGACCGCGGGACTGGTTCCGGCGTCGGTGGCGTGCGAGCTTGTCATGTTACGCCCCTCAGATCGTTGTCGCGGCGATTGTAGTCCCGCATCGCGCTCAGGGTTTCAACAATGACGCCATGAATACGCGCGATTGCGTGCCGAAATGCTGCATCAATGCCGACACCAGCTGCGTCATGTCGTCCTGCCTGTTCTGAGGCGCACGCTGTAGCACGGCGAACAGATCGATGGCGGGCTCGGTTTGTTCAAACACATAGGCCGGGTCGGAGATGTATTTGGCGGGCAGGGCATGTTCCAGCATGCGGTCGGTCCGATCCGCCCAGTCGTACGCCTGCTGGCTGACGACCTGGCGCGGGCTGGCGTCCGACCAGGGCGCCTGCGCAGCGTCTGCCGAGGTGTCGCGTGCGGCGCGCAGCAGGGCGTCAATGGGGTTCTTGTGCAGGTACGCGTCCCGCATGCGGTGGTACTGGTAATTTTCGAGCGCGAGGTGGCGGTTCGAGACCAGCCGGATGGCCCGGTCCTTGGGCCCATGGAGCCCCGCCATATCGAGGGCGTTGACCCCCAGCATGCGCGCCGTGCTCACGCCCGGCAGGACATCTGCGTGGTAGGGCTGCGTCAGGTCCTGCACGTAGTGCAATGCCCATCCCGCAAAGCGCCAGCCCCAGTAGGGATGGCCGGTCTTGAGCGCGTAGGCGGCCAGCGACCGGTACAGGTGGATTCGGTATTCGGGGTAGGTGCGGCGCAGGAAGCCGGCCGCCTTGTAGATGATCCAGGACTCATGAAAGAAGCCCATGTGAAACGGCGCCTGTGTCGAGATTTCGAGCGCCGGATCGCCGAAGGGCTGCGTGCCAAAGCCGTAGCTTCGCCCCTCGGGCGTGCCGTTGTCGCCCCACAAGCCGATGTCCATGCCGTAATCGGGCTCGTCGGAGGCGCTGGCCACGACTTCCAGCACCGCGGCGCGGTCCCCTTCATGCAGCCGCAGGTACTGCGTATCACGCGCCGTGGTTTCGTGCCGGAGCGTGGTGACCTGGGTCCAGGGCAGACTCGATCCGGCGGGCAGCTGCGTGCCGGGCCGGGTCTGCAGAAACAGCGGCAGCTGGCAGTCGGGATTGATGCGCAGGGCCGCCACAAAGCGCTGCCTGCGCGTGGCAGGCGGGCCACCGGCCTTGAACTGCAGGGCGTCCGGCCGCGGCGGATACACGGGGACATTGCGACGTGCCCATTGCTCCTCCTGCTCCAGCAGGGCTTGCAGGCCCTGGTCCTCGGCGGCGAGGAATGTGTCCAGGCTTTCCACGGTGACGGGCGGCGCCCCGGCGATCGCGGGCAGCGCGGCCAGCGCCTGCCAGGTGCCCAGGGCATGATCGCTCCAGGCTGCGGCCAGGGGCGGGGCGCATAGCAGTGCCACGAGCATCAGCCGCTGCAGCGTGCGGGAGGGGATCAGCGGTTTGAGGTTCATGCCTGCGGATGTTAGCGGCATGCGGCGCGGCTCAAAGAATCCGGTTAAACCACAGGAGTGACAGCCCCGCCGAGACGATGGCCAGCAGGGCGGCGGCCAGCGCCAGCAGGGCCGAGATCTCGGTTTCCTTTTTTTCCACGGTCAGGCGCGAGCGCAGGGATTCGTAGACGGTTTGCAATTTTTCCGCGGTACCGGCATAGAAGTACTCGCCCTGGGTGCTGTTGGCGATGGCCTTGAGCGTGTCTTCGTCAAGCCGCACGCGCATCGACCAGCCTTCGAAGCCGATCGTCTCCCCGTCAACCGTGCCCACGCCCACGGTGTACACGCGCACCCCGCGGTCGGCCGCCATCCTGGTCGCTTCCATGGTGTCGACGCCGGTAGTGCGCTGGCCGTCGGTCAGCAGGATGATGGCGCCGGTGGTGTAGGAGCCCGGCGCCACCAGCATGAATTTTTTGGTGGCTTCGGGGGTTTTGTCGATAGAGCTGCCGCGCAGGCCCTCCGATCCGTCGACGATCGCTTCAAGGTCGATGCCGTCTTTGGGGAACAGGGTGGCCAGCGAGAGCACGATGCCGTTGCCGATGGCGGTGCCCGGCTGCAGCTGGAAGCGGTCAATGGCGGCCACTAGGTCGTCGCGATTCAGGGTCGGGGCCTGCACCACCGAGGCGGTGCCCGCGAAGGCGATGATGCCCACGCGCACGCTGCGCGGCAGCTTGGCCAGAAACGCCTTGGCCGCGTTCTGGGCCGCGGCCAGGCGGCTGGGCAGCACATCGGTGGCGCGCATGCTGCCCGACACGTCCATCGCCAAAATGATGGTGTCCTGCTGCATCGGCAAGGTCACCACGGCCAGAGGCCGCGCTGCCGCCAGCAGCATGGCGGCAATGGCCAGAAAAAGCAGCAGCGGTGGAATATGGCGGCGCAGGCGCTGGCCCGGGCCCATGGCTTCCTTGACGATGGACAGGCTGGCGTAGCGCAGCGTCAGTTTCTTCTTGCGGCGCAACAGCCAGACATACGCCGCCACCAGCAGCGGCAGCGCCAGCAGCAGCCAGAGAAACTGGGGCCACAGGAAGTTGATGGGCGGCGGCATGGGATCGTCTCCGTTGCGTTGGGCTCAGGCAGCTACCTGCAAATGCGCGGACAGCGGGCCGCCCGCGCGGCCGGCGCCCGGCAGCCGGCTGCGGCGCTTGCGCAAATCGGTAAAGTGCAGCACGGACGCCACCAGGTCATCGTCGGTGCACAACTCCAGCGTATCCACGCCGGCGCGTGCCAGCGCCTGGCGCAGCTCGGCCTCGCGCTGCGCCGCAATGCGCGCAAAGCGCTTGCGAAACCCCGCGTTGTGCGTGTCCACCATCAGCTGCTCGCCGGTCTCCGCATCGCGGATGGGAATGAGACCGAGGTCGGGCAGCTCCAGCTCCATCGGGTCGAGCAGCCGCACCGCCACCACCTCGTGGCGCCGGGCCAGTTCGCCCAGCGGCTTTTCCCAGCCGGGTTCACTGATGAAATCCGACACCACGAACAGCGTGGCGCGGCGCCGCACCACCGTGGCGGCCGACGCCAGCAGTTCGTGCAGCCGGGTGCCACCGGTCTCGGCCTGCGGCGGTCGGGTTTGCAGGGCGTGCAGCAGGTGCAACACATGCGTGCGCCCGCCGCGCGGCGGAATCACTGTATCCACACCGGCGCCGTACAGGAGCGCGCCGACACGGTTGCCGTGGCGCGTCAGTAGCCGCGCCAGCACGGCCACGAATTCGGTGCAGACATGGCGCTTGCGCTGCTCGCCCGAGCCGAAGTCGACCGAGGGGCTCAGGTCCAGCAAAAACCAGGCGCTCATCTCGCGGTCTTCGGTGAACACGCGCACATGCGTTTGCTGCAGCCGCGCCGTGACGTTCCAGTCGATGTGGCGCACGTCGTCGAAATGCTGGTACTCGCGCAGGTCGGCCAGGTCCAGCCCCGCGCCGTGCAGCAGCGTGCGGTAGTCGCCCTGCAGCAACCCGTCGAGCCGGCGGATCACGGTCCACTCGAGCCGGCGCAGCACGTGCTCGGCCCCAGGCGCCGCCGCCACGGCGGGCGCTGCAGGGGCGGGCGGGACGGGTTTGGCACGGGTCCACATGGCGGCTTCAGGCGGCGAGTTTTTCGTGGGCCAAGGGCTTGGCCGGCGGCGGCACCTTGGCCATGATTCGGGCGGTCAGCGTATCGGCCGACAGCCCTTCCGACAGTGCCTCGTACGACAGCACCAGCCGGTGCCGCAGCACGTCCGGCACCAGGTCGCTCATGTCCTCAGGCAGCGCATAGCTGCGCCCGCGCAGCATGGCCAGTGCGCGTGCGCCCTCGGTCAGGTGAATGGTGGCGCGCGGGCTGGCGCCAAAGGTGATGAAGCGCGCCAGATCCTTCAGGCCATGACGGTCGGGTGTACGGGTGGCGGACACCAGCCGCACGGCATACTGGATCAGCGAGGGGTCAACATAGATGCGGCGGCATTCGCGCTGCAATGCGGACAGTTGCTCGGTGGTGGCGACGGCCGCCACACTGACGGCCGGACCGATGACGCGCTCGACGATCACGAATTCCTCCTCGTCGCTGGGGTAGTCCACCAGCACCTTCATCATGAAGCGGTCCACCTGCGCCTCGGGCAGCGGGTAGGTGCCCTCGGTCTCGATCGGGTTCTGCGTGGCCATCACCAGAAACGGCTCGGGGACCGGGTGCGACACGCCGGCAATCGTCACCTGGCGTTCCTGCATCACTTCCAGCAGAGCGCTTTGCACCTTGGCCGGCGCGCGGTTGATCTCGTCGGCCAGCAGCAGGTTGGTGAACACCGGCCCCAGCGAGGTGCTGAACTCGCCGGTCTTCTGGTTGTAGATGCGCGTGCCGACCAAGTCCGCCGGCACCAGGTCGGGCGTGAACTGGATGCGCTTGAACTGGCCGCTCACCGTGCTGGCCAGGGTCTTGACGGTCAGCGTCTTGGCCAGGCCCGGCACGCCTTCGACCAGCAGGTGTCCCTGCGCCAGCATGGCGACCATCACACGCTCCAGAAAGCGGTCCTGGCCGACCACCACGCGCTTGACCTCGTAGAGGATCTGCTCCATCACCTGCGCGGTGTCGTTGTGAGTCTGGGTCTGTGCGTCCATGGAAAGGTCCTTCAGAAGGGCGACATGCCGACTGCCGAGGCGGCGTTCTCGATCGGCACCGCAAAGCCGATGCCGATAAAGGTGCGGGCCGGCGTCGGGTTGAGGATGGCGGTGACGATGCCGACCACCGCGCCATCCATCGTGACCAGCGGGCCGCCCGAATTGCCGGGGTTGGCGGCGGCGTCGAACTGGATCAGGTTGGACAATTCCTGCCCGCCGTTGGGCGAGCGGAACACGCGGTTCAGGCCCGACACCACGCCCGCCGATGCCGACGGGCCGATGCCGAACGGAAAGCCGACCGCTATGACCTGGTCGCCGGGCGCCAGGTCGGCGGTGGAGCGCAGGGTCGCGGGCATGAGGTCGTCCGGGACGGTGCTGGCCTGCAGCACCGCCAGGTCATTTTCAGGCTGCGTGCTGATGACGGAGGCACGCGACATCAGTCCGTCGAAAAACACCACCCGGACGGTTTCGGCGTCCTGCACCACATGCAAACTGGTCAGGATGACGCCCTTGTCCACAATGACCACGCCGGTACCCACGCCGCGCTCAAACTCGCCCCTGTCGTTGCGGGCTTTGCCAAAGGCCATGACCCGTACAACGGATGGGGAAATGGTCTCGTAGGCGGCAGCGGCGGGCGAGGGCAGGACCGTGGTTTCCAGGGTTTTGAGCACCGCCGCGTCAATGTCCTTTTGCGTCAGTGTGCGCGTCGTCGGGCGCAGCGCGAATCCCAGGCTGAGCGCCAGCATGACGGCCAGCAGGGCGATGACCGACCACAGCACACGTGGACTGGAAAGTCCACGGCGGCGGGTCGGTGCCGGGGTGGTGGCTGGCGCCGCGTCGCCGGCGGGCAAGGCGCCATCCGGCCCCCGGCGGGAGCGGCTGTAGAGGGCGGGCTTGCGCATCAGGCCACCTGTGAGGGATGTTTTCAATACGCACTGGAAACGACACAATTACAGTATCACGGTTTGCCCGTCCCTGCATCCTGTTTGAGCATCCGTTTCAGGCATTATGGTGGCCATGACGGTCTGGATCGATACCCACTGCCACCTGGATGCCTCCGAGTTCTGCAACGAT
Organism: Rhodoferax sp.; assembly: GCA_031291295.1. Taxonomy (GTDB): domain Bacteria; phylum Pseudomonadota; class Gammaproteobacteria; order Burkholderiales; family Burkholderiaceae_C; genus Rhodoferax_A. The sequence continues at coordinate 79,128 of JARLJI010000132.1, forward strand.
GTCCTCGCCGTGCGCGCGCGGGCGGCTGCCAGCAAGGTCGCGCATTGCGTGCTGCCGGCCGTGCAGGTAGGCAACTTCGCGGTGGTGCGCGAGCTGGCGCACCAGTTTGGGGACAGCTATGCGCTGGGCATCCACCCCCTGTGCGTGCCGCAGGCCGCGGAGGCAGACCTGGCGGCGCTTGACGCCGAACTGGCGCTGCGCCGGGCCGACCCGCGCCTGGTCGCGGTGGGCGAGATCGGGCTCGACTACTTCGTTTCCGAGCTCTTGCAGAGCCCGTTGCGCGAACGCCAGGAGTTTTTCTACCGGGAGCAGCTCAAGCTGGCGCGCCGGCATGGCCTGCCGGTGATCCTGCATGTGCGGCGCTCGGCAGACCGGCTACTCAAGCATTTGCGCGACCTGCCCGGGCCTGACGGGCTTTGGCGCGGCATCGCCCACGCCTTCAATGGCAGCGACGTACAGGCCTTTCATTTCATCGAGCTGGGCTTCAAGCTTGGCTTTGGCGGGGCGGCGACGTTCGAGCGCGCGCTGCAGCTGCGCCGCCTGGCCGCCACGTTGCCGCTGGATGCCATCGTGCTGGAGACCGATGCGCCCGACATCCCCCCCCGCTGGCTTTACAAAACCACGCAGCAGCGCGCGGCTGGCGAACCACAGGGGCGCAACGAGCCGGCCGAGCTACCGCGCATTGCACAGGTGGTGGCCGACCTGCGCGGCATGGCGCTCGCCGATCTGGCGCAGGCCACAACGCGCAACGCCGTGGCGGCGCTGCCGCGCTTGGGGGCGCTGCTGTGATGCTGCAGGGATTGCCGCCGCTGCTGTCGCCGAATACTCGCGTGCTGGTGCTGGGCAGCTTCCCCGGTGCGGCCTCGCTCGCGGCGCAGCAGTACTATGCCCATCCGCAAAACCAGTTCTGGAAGATTCTTCAAGCCATTTGGCCTTCAAGCCCATACGTGGCGGGCACTGATAGCTATGAAAACAGAAGCAAATGGCTGCTCGCCCACGGCTTGGGCGTATGGGACGTGTATGGCGCCTGCGAGCGCGAGGGCAGCCTGGACGCCAGCATCCGCAACCCGCAGGTCAACGATTTTGCGAGCCTGCGCCGGCGCTGCCCGCAACTGCAGGCGATTGCCCACAACGGCGGCGAAAGCTATAAACACGCGCGTTGCACTGCGGAACTGGGCTTGCCGGTCTATAAATTGCCGTCCACCAGCCCGGCCAACGCCTCCTGAAGCTTCGAGCGCAAACTCGCTGCCTGGCGCGACGTATTCGAACAACATGGACTCACTTGACTGATGGCACGCACAAAAACAACCGACAGGGAACTTCCGGAAGTCAACTTCTCCGACTACGGCGACGTGCGCTACCTGCACCTGGGCACGGAATGGGTGCAGGGCTCGATGCTGCTAGACGCGCCCTTTGACATCGAGCTGGAGTACGTGCAGCGCATGATGGCCTGGCTGCTGTTTGTCGAGCCGTCGAGCGTGGTCAAGCGCCACGCCATGCAGCTCGGACTGGGCGCCGCCTCGCTGACCAAGTTCTGCCGCAAGAAGCTGCGCATGAAGACCACCGCGATCGAGCTCAATCCGCAGGTGGTCGCGGCCTGCCGCCTGTGGTTCAAGCTGCCGCCCGACGATGCGCGGCTGCAGGTGGTGCTGGGCGACGCGGCCGAGGTGGCGCGGCACCCGCACTGGCACGGTACGGTGGACGCGCTGCAGGTGGACCTGTACGATCACGAGGCCGCCGCGCCGGTGCTCGACAGCGAGGACTTCTATGCGGACTGCCGCCGGCTGCTGACCGAGGACGGCTGCATGACGGTGAACCTGTTCGGCCGCTCCTCCAGCTACGAGCGCAGCCTGGAAAAAATCGCCGCGGCCTTCGGTCCCGAAGCAGTCTGGGCCTTCAAGCCGACGCGTGAAGGCAACACCGTGGTGCTGGCGCTGCGCACACCCAGGGCCGTGAAGCGCGCGGAGCTTGCCGCGCGTGCCGAAACCATCCAGACTCTGTGGCATCTGCCCGCGCCCAAGTGGCTGCGGGTGTTCAAACCCCTGCAACCCTGACTACTTTCCCCACGACCTCCATGAGCGCTACCTTGCAACCTGCCAAGCATTCCCCGTCGCCCAAATCCGTACCGATGGGGCCGGTGGACTGGCGCCGCATGGTCGAGTGGCTGAATGCGGACGGCGTGATTTCCAACGAGGAAGCGCACCGCACCATCGCGCGCTGCTCGCAGGCCGAGAGCGTGCAACACGCGCTGGTGCGCCTGGCCAGTGTGGCGATGCAGCGCTCAAGCGACGGCAAGCCGCTTGACATCGAAGCGCTGACGCAGTGGCTGGCCGGCCGCGCCGGGCTCGACTACCTGCGCATCGACCCCCTGAAGGTGGATGTGGGCAAGGTGGCCGACATCATGAGCGCCGCCTACGCCGAGCGGCACCGCGTGCTGCCAGTGCAGGTCACGCCCACCGAGGTGGTAGTGGCCACATCCGAGCCCTTCATCATCGACTGGGTCGCCGAGGTCGAGCGCCAGTCGCGCCGCAGCGTGCGCCGCGTCGTCGCCAGTCCACAGGAGATTCACCGTTTCACGGCCGAGTTCTTCGCGCTGGCCAAATCCGTGCGCGCGGCGCAAAAGGCTGGCTCCGGCAACGCGGCGGCGAGTTTCGAGCAGCTGGTCGAGCTGGGCAAGACCAGCAAGCAGCTCGATGCCAACGACCAGGGCGTGGTGCAGGTGGTGGACTGGCTGTGGCAGTACGCCTTCGACCAGCGCGCCAGCGACATCCATCTGGAGCCGCGCCGCGAGCAGGGCGTCATCCGTTTCCGCATCGACGGCGTGCTGCACCCGGTGTACCAGATGCCGATGGGCGTGCTGAACGCCATGACGGCGCGCATCAAGCTGCTCGGGCGCATGGACGTGATGGAAAAGCGCCGCCCGCTGGATGGCCGCATCAAGACACGCAACCCGCGCGGCGAAGAGGTCGAGATGCGCCTGTCCACGCTGCCCACCGCCTTCGGCGAGAAGATGGTGATGCGGATTTTCGACCCCGACACCACCGTCAAGGATCTCGACGCGCTGGGCTTCTCGTCGCACGATGCCGAGCGCTGGGAAGGGCTGGTCAAGCGCCCCAATGGCGTGATTCTGGTGACTGGCCCGACGGGCTCGGGCAAGACCACCACGCTGTACTCCACGCTGAAGCGGATCGCGACCGAGGAGGTCAACGTCAGCACGATCGAGGACCCGATCGAGATGATCGAGCCGTCGTTCAACCAGACGCAGGTGCAGACGCAGCTCGATTTCGGTTTTACCGAGGGCCTGCGCGCGCTCATGCGGCAGGACCCGGACATCATCATGGTGGGTGAAATCCGCGACCTGGCCACGGCCGAAATGGCGATCCAGGCCGCGCTGACCGGCCACCTGGTGTTCTCCACGCTGCACACCAACGATGCGCCCTCGGCCATCACCCGACTCATGGAGCTGGGCGTGCCGCCCTACCTGATCAACGCCACGATGCTCGGTGTGCTGGCGCAGCGGCTGGTGCGTACGCTGTGCAAGCAGTGCCGGCAAAAGGACGAGGCCACCTCGCGTGAGGCGCTGGCGGCCATCGTCAAGCCCTGGAAGATCAACGGCGGCTACCGCCCGTACAAGCCCGTGGGCTGCGTCGACTGCCGCATGACCGGTTTCATGGGGCGCATGGGGCTGTACGAGCTGCTGACGGTCAGCGACAGCTTCAAAAGCCAGGTCACGCTGGCGCCGGACCTCGGCGCGTTGCGACGCCAGGCTGTGGTGGATGGCATGCGCCCGCTGCGGGTGGCCGGCGCGCTGCGCGTGGCCGAAGGCCTGACCACGGTGGAAGAGGTCTTGAGCGCCACGCCACCCCTCGACTGAGCGCCGCCCGGCACCCGCCGGGCACGTCCCCGGCGTAGGTGGAACCCACATCAGGCGGCGCGGCAAAGCCGCACAAAATTCACGTGTCGAATTTTTTCGAGGGGACAACACGTGAAAATCAAGAGTCAAAAAGACTTCTACTCCGGTGTCATGTTCGCGGTCGTGGGCGTCGCGTTCGGCTGGGGCGCAAACGCCTATAGCGTGGGCAGTGCCGCGCGCATGGGGGCCGGCTACTTCCCGTTGTGGCTGGGCATCATCCTGGCGGCAATGGGCGCGCTGGTGATGTTCAAGTCGCTGGTGGTGGAAACCGAGGACGGCGACCGGATCAGCAAGTGGGCCTGGCGGCCGCTGTGCTACATCATCGGCGCCAACCTGATCTTCGGGGTGCTGCTGGGCGGCCTGCCGAGCATCGGTCTGCCCTCGATGGGGATGGTCGCCGCGATCTACGCGCTGACCTTCATTTCGAGCCACGCCGGCGAAACCTTCAAGTGGAAGCCCACCCTGGTGCTGGCAAGCATTCTTGCGGTGGGCAGTTATTTCACCTTCATCGTGGCGCTCAAGCTGCAGATTCAGGTGTGGCCTACGTTCATTGCGGGTTGATGGAGAACCACTATGGATCTGATTGCCAATTTGTCCCTCGGCTTTGGCGTGGCGTTCACGCCCGGCAACCTGCTTTACGCGTTTATCGGCTGCCTGCTCGGCACCCTGATCGGCGTGCTGCCCGGCATCGGCCCGGTCGCCACCATCGCCATGCTGCTGCCGGCCACCTATGCGCTGCCCCCCGTGTCGGCGCTGATCATGCTGGCGGGCATCTATTACGGCGCCCAGTACGGCGGTTCCACCACCGCCATTCTGGTGAATCTGCCGGGCGAATCGTCGTCGGTGGTGACCGTGATCGACGGCTACCAGATGGCGCGCAAGGGCCGCGCCGGTCCGGCGCTGGCGGCCGCCGGCCTGGGCTCGTTCTTTGCGGGTTGTGTCGGCACCTTGATGCTGGCTGCGTTTGCGCCGCCGCTGACCGAGCTGGCTTTCAAGTTCGGCCCCGCCGAATATTTCTCGCTGATGGTGCTGGGCCTGATCGGCGCCGTGGTGCTGGCCTCGGGCTCGCTGCTCAAGGCGGTGGCCATGATCATCCTGGGCCTGCTGCTGGGCCTGGTCGGCACCGACGTGAACTCAGGCGTGGCGCGCTACAGCTTCGACATCCCCGAGCTGACCGACGGCATCGGCTTCGTGGCGATTGCGATGGGCGTGTTCGGCTACGGTGAAATCATCACCAACCTGGCGCAGCCCGAGGACGAGCGCGAAGTGTTCACCGCCAAGGTGCAGGGCTTGATGCCGACCAGGCAGGACTTCAAGGACATGCTGCCGGCCGTGCTGCGCGGCACCGCGCTGGGTTGTGCACTGGGCATCCTGCCGGGCGGCGGCGCCTTGCTGTCTTCCTTTGCCGCCTACGCGCTGGAGAAAAAAACCAGGTTGCGGCCCGGCGAGGTGCCGTTCGGCCAGGGCAACATCCGCGGCGTGGCGGCCCCCGAGTCGGCCAACAATGCCGGCGCCCAGGCCTCGTTCATTCCGCTCCTGACGCTGGGCATTCCGCCGAACGCCGTGATGGCGCTGATGGTGGGGGCCATGACCATTCACAACATCCAGCCGGGCCCGCAGGTGATGACCAGCAACCCCGAATTGTTCTGGGGCCTGATCGCCTCGATGTGGATCGGCAACGCCATGCTGGTGATCCTGAACCTGCCGCTCATCGGTATCTGGATCAAGCTGCTGTCGGTGCCCTACCGCTACCTGTTCCCGGCCATCGTGCTGTTCTGCGCGGTGGGTGTCTACACCACCAACAACAGCACCTTCGACGTCTGGGTCGTGGGCCTCTTCGGCATCGTCGGCTATCTGTTCAACAAACTCGGGTGCGAGCCGGCCCCCATGCTGCTCGGCCTGATTCTGGGGCCGATGATGGAAGAGAACCTGCGCCGCACCCTGCTGCTGTCGCGCGGCGACTGGAGTGTCTTTCTCACGCGCGGCCTGTCGGCGGGCTTGCTGGCGGCGGCGGTGGTGCTGGTGGTGATCGTGCTGATGCCCTCCGTGAAGGCGAAACGCGAAGAGGCGTTCGTCGAAGAGTAACGCGCTGATATCGACGGGGAAACGGCACCTTCGGGTGCCGTTTTGGTTGTGCCGGACAATAGCCGGCGCAGCACCAAAACGAGAGCGAGACCATGAACCTCAATGACAAGAACCCCTACCCCTCGACCCGCATTCCGGTGTTCGCCCGCAACGTGGTCTCCACCTCGCACCCGCTGGCCGCGCAGGCCGGGCTGCGCCTGCTACAGCAGGGCGGCAACGCGGTCGATGCGGCGATTGCAGCCGCGGCTGCCATGACCATCTGCGAGCCGGTCAGCAACGGGCTGGGCAGTGACGCGTTCTGCATTTTGTGGGACGGCCGGGCGCTGCATGGGCTCAACGCCTCGGGGCGCGCGCCGCAGGCCTGGACGCGCGATTACTTCCATGCCAAATACGGCGCCGGTGCCAGCCGGCCGCCCAAGCGCGGCTTCGACGCCGTCACGGTGCCCGGTGCGGTCAGCGCCTGGGTGGCCCTGAGCGAGCGCTTTGGCAAGCGGCCCTTGGCTGATGTGCTGGCGCCCGCGATCGAGATCGCCGAGCGCGGCTACCTGGTGCCGCCGGTGGTGCAGCAAAAGTGGGCCGCCGCGGTAACTGAGCTGCAATCGCTGCCCGGTTTTGCGCAGGCCTTTTTGCCGTGGGGCAGGGCCCCGAACGTCGGTGAGTTGTTTCAGTTCAAGGCGGCGGCCCGCGCCCTGCGGTCCATTGCGGCGACGAAAGGCGAAGCGTTCTACCAGGGTGAGATTGCACAGGCGATCGTGCGCTTCTCGCAGCAGCATGGCGGCAGCCTGAGGCTGCGCGACCTGGCCGCGCACCGCCCCGAGTGGGTGCAGCCTATCGCCCAGAATTACCGCGGCCACACGCTGCACGAGATCCCGCCCAACGGGCAGGGCATTGCGGCGCTAATGGCGCTCGGCATCCTGGACCGCTTCGATGTGGCGGGCCTGCCGCTGGATGGCGTCGACTCGCAGCATTTGCAGATCGAGGCCATGAAGTTGGCCTTTGCCGATGTCTACCGGTTCGTGGCCGAGCCATCGTCAATGGAGGTGACGGCCGAGCAAATGCTCGATGGGGCCTACCTGGCCTCGCGTGCCAAACTCATCGACATGAAAAAAGCGCAGGACTTCGGCGCCGGCAACCCGGCGCGCGGCGGCACCATCTACCTCACGGCGGCGGACGAGAACGGCATGATGGTCAGCTTCATCCAGAGCAACTACATGGGCTTCGGCTCGGGCTGCGTCGAGCCCGCATTTGGCGTGAGCCTGCAAAACCGGGGCCACGACTTCAGCCTGAACGCGGCCAGCCCGAACGTGGTGGCGCCGGGCAAGCGGCCGTTCCACACCATCATCCCCGCGTTTCTGACGAAGGACGGCCAACCCGTGATGAGCTTTGGCGTGATGGGCGCCAACATGCAGCCGCAGGGCCACGTGCAGACGCTGGTGCGCATGCTCGACTACGGCCAGAGTCCGCAGGCGGCCTGCGACGCGCCGCGCTGGCGCTACAACGCCGGCCTCGATCTCAATGTCGAGGCCAGCATGAACCCGGCCACCGTGCAGGGTTTGGCGCAGCGCGGCCACCGCATGGAGGTCATCGACGACCCGTACCAGGACTTCGGCGCCGGCCAGTTCATCTGGCGCATGGGCGACCCCAAGGTCGAAGGCTACGTGGCCGCCAGCGATGCCCGGCGCGACGGCCAGGCGGCCGGCTTCTGAGGCTGCATCTTGAGTCTCGTTTCAGAACAAAAAATGCCGGTAGCCCTTGCGGTGCATGGACCGGCAGCTACAAAAAGCGTAGCTTCCGGCTTGCTGCTCGCAACCCTGGGCGCGATTGCCTTTAGCGGCAAGGCGATCATCGTCAAGCTGGCGTACCGCTACGGCGTGGATGCCGTCACGCTCATCATGTACCGCATGCTGTTCGCCCTGCCGATCTTTGCCGTGATGGCATGGTGGGCCACCTATCGCCGCACGGGCGGCACGGCGGCCGCGCTCACGCGCCGCGACTGGCTGGGCGTGCTCGGGCTCGGCGTGAGCGGCTACTACCTGGCCAGCTTTCTGGACTTTGCCGGGCTGCAATACGTGACCGCATCGCTGGAGCGGCTCATCCTGTACCTCAACCCGACGCTGGTGCTGGTACTGGGCTGGATTTTCTACCGCAAGCGGGTGGCTTGGATCCAGGTCGCGGCCATGGCCGTCAGCTATTGCGGGGTGCTGGTGGTGTTCAGCCACGAAATCAAACTGCAGGGCGAAGACGTGGTGCTGGGCGCGCTGCTGGTATTTGCCAGCGCCATCAGCTACGCGGTGTACCTGCTGTACAGCGGCCAGCTGGTGCGGCGCATCGGCGCCTCGCGGCTGGTGGGGTTGGCAACGATGGTGGCATGCCTGTGTTGTATCCTGCAATTTCTGGTGCTGCGCCCCCTGAGCGCGGCGCTGGTGGCGCCCCAGGTCATCTGGCTCTCGGTGCTCAATGCCACGCTGTGCACCGCCGTGCCGGTGCTGATGGTCATGATGGCGGTGGAGCGCATCGGCGCGGCGCTGGCGGCGCAGGCCGGCATGGTGGGCCCAATGTCCACCATCCTGATGGGCGTGCTGATTCTGGGCGAGCCGTTCAACGGCTGGATCGTGGTCGGCACCGCGCTGGTGATGGGCGGCGTCTTTCTGGTTTCAAAATACAGGGACTGACAGCGACTGTCAGCTCAAGGAGTTCAAAAATGGATCTGGGCATTTCGGGCAAATGGGCGCTGGTCTGCGGGGCCAGCAAGGGCTTGGGGCTGGGCTGCGCGCAGGCGCTGGTGCGCGAGGGCGTGAACGTCGTGATCAACGCACGCGGCGCCGAGACGCTGCAGGCGACGGCTAGCAAACTGATAGCTGACCATGCAGGTGCTACAAGGGCTAGCGTGCTATTTGTTGCTGCCGACATCACCACGCCCGAGGGCCGCGCCGCGGTGTTTGCCGCACCTGACGGGCCAGGCAAGGACTTCGACATCGTGGTCACCAACGCCGGCGGTCCGCCGCCTGGCGATTTCCGCGACTGGGACCGCGACGCCTGGATCCGCGCGGTGGATGCCAACATGCTCACGCCGATCGAGCTGATCCGTGCCACGGTTGACGGCATGGCGGCGCGCGGCTTCGGCCGCATCGTCAACATCACCTCCAGCGCCGTGAAGGCGCCGATCGACATCCTGGGCCTGTCCAATGGCGCGCGCAGCGGCCTGACCGGCTTTGTGGCGGGCCTGGCGCGCAGCAAGCTGGCGGCGCAGGGGGTCACCCTGAACAATCTGCTGCCGGGCGCGTTTGACACCGACCGGCTGCGCGGCGTGATACAGGGCACGGTCCAGAAAACCGGCCAGCCGGCCGAAGTCGTTGCCAATGCGCGCCTCAAGACCATTCCGGCGCAGCGCTTTGGCACACCAGCAGAGTTCGGCGCCATCTGCGCCTTTTTGTGCAGCACCCACGCCGCCTACATCACGGGCCAGAACGTGCTGGCCGATGGCGGAGCGTATCCAGGCGCTTTTTAAGCACAAGCGCCCCATGCGGGCGGCGGCCAGGCGCTCGGCAGTGCGACTTGCATTGCATTGCCGATGCGCCGTGATTTGAAGCTCCCTGGTCCTGGAGCGGATTTCTCCCTGCGCAGCAAGCTAACCCGTGACCTCGGTGATGGGATACGGAATTCAAAGGCAGGGTCAGTGCGTCATTGGCCAGGTTGACGGGCTTCTCTGCCTTTGCGCCGGAACGGCTGGGGCGGGCGGATGACTGTCATGAAAAGCCAAGTCCGAGGCATGCAATGACAAGCAGGAAGTGGCGCCAGGACAGATGATTGACTTGTCGCTTCAGACTTGACATTTCAACTCAGAGACCCATCATCATGAACTTCCTTGACGGCCACCTGTATCCTGAGAACCAGCAGCCCCTGATCATTACAGCCGCCCCCTATGCGCCGGGCTGGATTCCCTCAGACTTCCCGGAAGATATCCCGATCACCATGGAGGAGCAGATCCAGAAGGCGGTGGATTGCTACGAAGCCGGTGCCACCGTGCTGCATCTGCACGTGCGCGAAGCTGATGGCAAGGGCAGCAAGCGCCTGTCCATGTTCAATGAGCTGATCGCCGGGGTGCGCGCCCGCGTGCCCGAGATGATCATCCAGGTGGGCGGCTCCATCAGCTTCGCTCCCGAGGGCCCGAACGGCGAGGCCAAGTGGCTCTCCGACGACACGCGTCATATGCTGGCCGAACTCACTCCGAAGCCCGACCAGGTGACGGTCACCGTCAACACGACGCAGATGAATGTGACAGAGCATGCCGGTCTGGATGACTTCAAGGGAGTTTCTCGGGGAGACCCACGTCTGCAAAAGACCTACAAGGACATGATCGTCCCCTCGAACCCCAGCTTTATTGAGGAGCACCTCCGCCGCCTGACCGCCGCCGGCATTCAGAGCGAATTCCAGTGCTACAACATCAACAGCTTTGAAACCATCGAGCGGATGATTCGCCGCGGCGTCTACAAGGGTCCCCTGGTGATGAACTGGGTGGCTATCAGCGGCGGCATGGATCAGGCGAACATCTACAACCTGGCCAACTTCCTGCGTGCTGCACCCGACGGCGCGGTGATCACGGTGGAGAGTTCGGTACTCAACGTGTTGCCCGTGAATATGATCGGCATTGCCTTGGGCCTGCATGTGCGCTGCGGCATCGAGGATGTGCTCTGGAAGCAGGACCGCTCGGGCAAGATGAGCTCTGTCGAGCAGATCAAGCAGTTGGTGCGTATCGCCGGCGAGTTCGGCCGCCCGATCGCCACTGCCAAGCAGGCGCGCGAGATTTGCAAGATCGGCGTGTTCTACGAAACGGCGGACGAGACGCTTCGGGAAAATGGCTTCGCGCCCAATCGCAACGGTGGCAACCAGGGCTTCCTGCGCAAGCCGACCTGAAGTCCCTCTGGGGGAATTGACATCGCACGCTGTATGAGTCGCCCAGCATTGCCTGGGCGGACTCAAGCTGGATGCGAAATTTCCCCATTGATCGGACTCCTTTCGATAGCCGATACCTAACAGGAGACAACATGGCAAAAGTCGTTAAATTCTATGAAACTGGCGGGCCCGAGGTACTTCGTTTTGAGGACGTTGCCGTCGGTGACCCTGGGCACGGCGAGGTGCGGCTCCGGCATGAAGCCATTGGTCTCAATTTTGCCGACACCTACTTCCGCAGTGGCACCTACCCGGTGCCGCTGCCCAGCGGCATCGGCAACGAGGCGGCCGGCGTGGTCGAGGCCGTCGGTGCCGGCGTGACGAACTTCGCGGTCGGTGACCGCGTGACTTACACGGGCTTTACCAACACGCTGGGCGCCTACAGCACGGAGCGGCTGATTGCCACCGCCCCGCTGATCAAGCTGCCGCCGGCCATCAGCTGCGAGACGGCGGCCGCCATGACCATGCGCGGTTTGTCTGCTGCCTACTTGTGTCGCAAGATCTACCCATTCCAGGGCGGTGAAACCATATTGCTGCATGCTGCTGCGGGTGGTGTGGGCCTCATCGTGTCCCAGTGGGCCAAACTTCTGGGCCTCCATGTGATTGGGACCGTCTCTACCGAGGCCAAGGCCGAAGTGGCACGCGCCCACGGTTGCGAGCACATCATCAACTACAGCCATGAAGACGTTGCCAAGCGCGTGCGTGAGATCACCAACGGCGTGGGCGTCTCTGTAGTTTTTGACAGCGTGGGTAAAGACACATTCATGTCTTCGCTGGACTCGCTCAAGCGGCGCGGTTTGCTGGTGTGCGTGGGTACCGCCTCCGGAAAAATCCCCCCGTTTGACCCTGCGATCCTGGCCCGCAAAGGCTCCGCATACATCACCCGTCCGGGTCTGGCCGACTACATCGCCGACCCGGGCGAAAAGGCGGACTTGGTCGATGAGCTGTTCGGCCACGTGGCGGCAGGGCGCATCCGCATCGAGATCAATCAACGGTATGCCCTGGGTGATGCGGTGCAGGCGCAGCGTGATCTTGAAGGCCGGAAAACAACCGGATCATCCATTTTCGTTATTTGAGAATTCTGCTTTTAAAGGTCAACTTCTGTGGTACCGAATTCATTGAAACTGCGAGTCTTCGCGATAGCTGCGCTTTCCTGGCTAATGGCGATATCGCCTGCGCTGGCGCAGGAATGGCCAAGCAAACCCATTCGGTTGATAGTCCCTGCGCCGCCTGGCGGCATTTCCGACGCGGCGGCACGACTGCTCGCTGAACAGTTACGGTCCAATCTTGGTCAGCCCGTGTTGGTAGATAACAAGCCAGGTGGTTCGGCTGTCGTCGCCGAACGGGCGCTGATGAGCGCGCCTGCCGATGGGTACACCTTGATGGTGGGGCCATCAAGTGTTCTGACCGATATACCACTCACCGTCAAGACACCGTACGACCCACTCAAGACGTTCACCTATGTGGCAGAAGTTACCAGCATGTTCCATGTGCTGGTGGCCAATGCAAACTTTCCGCCCAACAATGTCAAAGAATTACTGGATTACGCCAAGAGTCATCCTCACTCAGTCAACGTAGCGAATTCCAGCGTTGGCAACCGCTCGGATCTTCTCGGCGAGATGCTCAGGGCAAAGAGCGGCAACGACATTCTGGTTGTTCCGTACAAGGGTTCAGCGCCTGCCCTGGTCGACTTGATGGGGAACCAGGTGCAACTGACCTTTGATGTCGTGAGCAATGTCGCCCCACTTATCAAGAGCGGCAAGCTCAAGGGACTTGCCATAGCGTCGTCGACGCGCTCCCAATATCTTCCCAATGTACCGAGTTTCGGCGAATTGGGGCTGCCTGATTTTGTTCTTCCCCAGGCGAGCGTTGGTGTCTTTATGCTGAGCAGCACGCCCAAACCGCTTGCCGATCGAATCCAGAGCGAAATGGCGAAGGTTGTACATGCGCCCAAATTCCGCGAAGCGCTGGCCGCGCAGGGCTTCGATCTACCGCAAGATGCCTCGATGGATCAGCTTCGGCAGATACTGGCCACGACCATGGCCAACAATCGAGCAATCATAAAAAAGCTAAAACTCAAGATCAGTCCTGACTAAGCCTCTGCCTCGAATTACGGCAATGGCCCTATGGGCCGTTGCCGGTCGCGTGGGCGGCGGATGTTTGTCATGCACGTTGAGCACGCGCACCGCAAGGTCGCTGGCGAAGCGAGGCTGCACTGTAACTTCCCCGGGAAGTTCTCTCATCGCCTGCGCTTGCTCTGGCACCAGCTCCACGGCCGTGTCCTGGTCGTCCGGCAGGTACTTGTACTCGCGCAGATGCGTTTGCCATCAGGCGTTGTTTACCGATCGGGCATTCAGAGCAGATGAAGTCAGGGTAAACGTCAACGTCAACATGGAGTGCACACGGCAATTCGCTCTCAGACTGCGGTGCTGGCACTCAGGTTTCCGGTCAAGGATGGCGCCACATCCAGCTTCACATCCGAGATCTTGGCCACATCCGCGTCATAAGTGCGCATTGCGACGATAAAAAGTACCGCGGCCAATATGCTGAACAGTGGAATGACTGCCAGTGCCTGCTGCAACCCCCATCGGTCGGACAGGACACCCGCCAGGAACGGGCCCACGGCCAGGCCAAACAGGTTCTGAAACAGGGAGAGTACAGCCGCACCGGTAGAGCGCACACCTGGGTGAATGACGTCAATAGCGACGCCGGCAACCACACCCACGGTGCAAGTCATCAAGAAACCACCCAGAACGATCAGCTTGAACTGTGCATCCCCCGTGTAGGTGCCGCCAAACGCCACCATGAAGATCACCGAGGTGAGCATGCACAGCACGGACAGCCCGGGTAATTTGTTGCGCGGCTGGCGACGTGCCAGGCGGTCCACCACGATGCCCCAGAACATGCACCCAAAGGCACCGGCCAATACCACTAGTGCCGCCTGCTTGCCCGCAGCCTCCGGGGTCACACCGTGGAAACGGTTCAGGTAGCTGGGCAGCCACGACCAGATGGCCGACACCACAATCAGTTGCATCGCTGCTCCGACACAGACCCACAGCAGCGTGCGCGTGCGCGCCATCGTGCCAAAGATGTGCTTGAGAGTTCCACCCAGAGACTGGGTCACCTGGTTCAATTTTGGCGTCAGTGCCACAGTCTTGTAGTCGCGCACGAACAGATACAGCAGGGCCAGCACAAGCCCCGGCAGACCGACCACGCCGAAGGCGGCCTTCCAGCCCCAGTGGGCCGCGATCACGCCCCCCAGCACCACACCCAGTACCGAACCCAGCGATCCAGCAGCGAAGAAGGCGCCGAGCACAGTACTGCGCAAGCGCCTGGGAAACAGTGTTGAGATAAGGGCCGCCCCTGCGGAACCATAGCCCGTTTCGCCAACCCCCACCACCGCACGCGCCAAAAACAATTGGCTGAAGTTGGCCGTGAACATGCACGAGATGGTGGCCAGGCTCCATGCGGTGGCCATCACAACGATGCTCTTCACACGGCTGACGCGGTCCGCCAGTAGCGCCACCGGTATTCCGCCCACACCCACCACGATGGAAATGATGGACACCAGGGAACCCAGTTGTTTGTCGCTCAGGTTCCATTCGCTCTTGATGTGGGGAAACAGCGAGACGATCACCTGCCGGTCCATGAAATCGAACAGCATGAGCCCGAAGGTCATGGCAAAGGCAAACCAGGCTTGCCGCTTGCTTGTCAGGTAGTCGTCGTTGCCGGCCTCAGGGCCGTCGGGCATCACGTTCATGTTTGTCTCCTAATATTTATTTTTGTGAAATACCGGCCACGGCCAAGGCGCGGGAACTTACTCGGTGGCCAACCGTTGCATCAAGGCCTCGGCCATGGGCCAGCTCGCCCGCCCGCTCAAATGCTCCGAGTGGATCGTTACGGCTCGTCGCCACCAGGCTGCGAAACGACAGGTGCTCAAAATCCGGCGGCGTGACCAGCAGAACGCCGCGGACGCGGCAGGCAGGCGGCGAGCAGGGTCAGTCAGTGTTTCGCCAGGTGGTCGCGCAGACCAGGAACGATCAGAAGGACGGTGGATGCATCGCCGGACTTCATCCCGCTGTTTGCGTTGGCGTGCGACATGGTCTGCCGCCTCCCGTGTTCAGGCGACCTTGCGCAGGAAGCCCTGCTGGCGCCCCTCGGCGTTCGGCGCGAATCCGTTCTTGGCCAGCGTCTCTTCCACCGTGTCATAAAACACGCCGATCTGGCAGATCTTGCGTGCCTCTTTGCCGGTGGCGATCTCGCGGCCGAATTCGCGCGAGATACGCACCAGTTGCTCGATCTGTTTGACCGTACTCATTTTGGCCTTGCGGTCCTGTGTCCAGAGGTTGTCCTCGATGCCGCAGCGCACGTGCAGGCCCATCGCAATGCCCATCATGTTGATGGGCAGGGTGTTGAGCATCGAACTCTCCACCGTCAGCACGCAGCCGTCCGGTGCCGCACGCAGGAAATTGGCCAGGCTGTAAATGTTGGGCGCGTCCATGCCACCGCTGATCGCCACCCAGTTCATCACCAGCGGGCCCTTATAGATGCCGCGGCGGATCATGCGTTCCACTGTCTCGAAGCTGTTGATGTTGTAGAACTGGAAGGCACTCTGGATGCCGGCGGCGCTCAGGCGGCGCACGTGCTCCTCGGCCCAACCCGGGCCGGCAGGCACGATCATCTCGCGGTAGGCCTGGTAGTTGGCAGGCTCGGCCATCGAGGTGCCCTTGATGTCATCCAGGGTCATGTGCTCGGTCACGTTCATCTGCACCGTGTTGACCGTGACCGTGACCTGGTCGGGCTTGGGTGTCAACTCGGCCAGCATGTGGCGTGTGTCGTCGGACAGCCACTTGGCGGCGGCGCCGTCGGTCTCCGGTGCGAACGAGATCGAGCCGCCGACCTGGATGATCATGTCGGGCACCGCGGCCCGCACGCCGGCGATCAGTTCGTTGAACTTGGACAGGCGCTTGCTGCCCTTGCCGTCGAGTTCGCGCACATGCAGGTGCAGCACTGTGGCGCCGGCGTTGTAGCAGTCCACCGCCTTTTGCACCTGTTCCTCCATGGTGACCGCGATGTCCTCGGGAAAGTCGGAAGGAATCCATTCCGGCCCATAAGGCGCGGCGGTGATGACCAGGGGTTGCTGGTTTTCGGGGAAAAGGTGACCGTCGAGAAAGTTCATGTCATGTCTCCAAAGACAGGTTGGGGGTAAGAAAAGAAATTGAAGGAAAGGCGTTGGTGAACCCGGCGCTCAGTAGGGCTTGTCGCCAACAATTCCGGCGCGCTCCATCTTTCGATGGCACGGCGGGTAGTCCATCACTGCGTAATGCTGGGTGGAGCGGTTGTCCCAGATCGCGACACTATTGGGTTTCCAGCGAAAGCGCACCTGGTATTCGGGGATCATGGCCTGGCTGAGCAGATACTGGAGCAGGGCCGCACTGCCCTGCGTATGGTCCTGGCCATAGCGCACGCGCGCAGGCGTGTGGTAGTTGGTGAAGTGGGTGGTGAAACCGTTGACAAACAGAACCTTCTCACCGGTTTCCGGGTGGGTACGGACCACGGGGTGCTCGGCATCTGGGTAGGCGGCCTTGAGCGCCAGGCGCTTTTCGATCGGCATGGCCGCGCCAAAGCTGGCCTCAATGCTGTGGCGGGCGCGCAGACCCTCAATCTGCTGCTTGATAGTCTCCGGCAGCTTCTCGTAGGCCAAAACCATATTCGCCCACATGGTGTCGCCGCCCACGGGCGGGCACTCCACGCAGCGCAGCACGCAACCCAGCGGCGGGATTTCGCGCCAGGTGGCGTCGCTGTGCCATGAATTCTCGTACCGGTCGTTCGGCTGATCAGGTGACTTGTAGATGCGTACCAAGCCTGGGTGATCGGGGTCGCTGCCCGCAATCGGGTGGTCTTCGAGTTCGCCAAAGCGGCGGGCGAACGCCACATGATCGGCACGCGAAATGTCTTGATCACGCAGAAACAGCACACGGTGCTTCAGCAGTGCGGCGCGGATCTCGGCGAACAAGGCGTCGTCTTTGGCCGCGTTGGCGAGGTTGACGCCGATGAGTTCGGCGCCAATCGCACAGGTCAGGGGTTCAATGCGCATGATTTGTCTCCTATTGGGGGTCTCAGATCACAAAAATCGAAGAGCCCGTGGTCTTGCGGGACTCCAGGTCGCGGTGGGCCTGCACCGCATCCTGCAGCGCGTAGCGCTGATTGATCTCGATACGGATGCGTCCTGCTGCTACATGGCCGAACACCTCGTCGGCCAGGGCGGCCTTCTCGGCCGGGTCGGCGATGTAGTCGGCCAAGGCTGGGCGGGTCAGGTACAGCGAGCCCTTGCGGGCCAGAATTTGCGGATCGAACGGCGGAATGGCGCCGCTGGCCGTGCCCACGCACACCATGAGGCCGCGGCGCTTGAGGGAGTCCAGCGAGGCCATGAAAGTGGTCTTGCCCACGCTGTCGAAGACCACATTCACGCCTACCCCCTCTGTGAGCTCCCGCACCCGCTTGGCCACGTCTTCATGGCTGTAGTTGATGGTGTAGTCGCAGCCGTGGGCGCGCGCCACCTCGGCCTTCTCGTCGGTGGAGACGGTACCGATCACCGTCAACCCCAACAGCTTGGCCCACTGCGAGACGATCAGGCCGACGCCGCCGGCAGCGGCGTGCAGCAGCACGGTGTCGCCTGCCTTGAAAGGGTAGATGCGGCGCATCAGGTAGGCCGAGGTCAGGCCGCGCATGGTCATGGCAGCGGCGGTCTCGAAGGCGATCGCCTCGGGCAGCTTGATCAGTGGCTCGGCCGGAATCAGGCGCTCTGTGCTGTAGGACCCCAAGGTGTTGATGAAGCCCGTGTAGGTGACCCGGTCGCCGGCCACGACGTTCGTCACGCCCGGGCCCACTGCTTGCACGACACCCGAGGCTTCGACGCCCATTCCATTGGGCAAGGGAATCGGGTAGGTGCCATTGCGGAAATAGGTATCGGCGTAATTCAGACCCACGGCGACGTGGCGAAGCCGGATCTGGCCCGGCCCCGGCTCGCCCACCTCGACATCCTCGTAGCGCAGGACCTCGGGGGCGCCCGATTCATAAAAGCGTACAGCTTTGACCATGTTGCGTCTCCTTTTTTGTGTTAATCGAATGGAGTGAACTGTAGAGATTGCGTGGTCTGAGTGCTTTGCAATTTGCGCCAGGCACTTCGCATTTCATGCCAGAATGCCGATCATCTGGACACCTTTCAGCTCATGACCACACTGGTTCGCGCTGCGGCGCTCACCAACTTCTTCGAGGTGGCCCGCGACTTGGGGTACAACCCGCAAGACGCTCTGCGCCGGGCGGGGCTCAGCCGTGTGCTACTGGAGGATCCGGAACAGCGCATCCCGGTCGAAGCAGCGGTGGCGCTGCTTGAAGACGCCGCCCGATCCTCGGGTTGTCCGACCTTTGGCCTGCGCATGGCGGAGTCGCGCCAGCTGTCGAACTTCGGCGTCGTCAGCCTGCTGATCAGCCACCAGGCCACGCTGCGCAATGTGTTGAGCACCACCATGCAGTACCGCCACCTGCTCAACGATTCGTTGGCGATGCAGATTGAGGACGCCGGCAAGATGGTCATCGTGCGCGAGGAAATCGTGTCCGAAGCCCCGGCCCGGCAGTCCATCGAACTCGCCATCGGCGTGCTGTTTCGCATGTGCGCTGCGCTGCTGGGGCCACGCTGGCGGCCCTACAGTGTCAACTTCAACCATGACGCGCCACCGGAGCTGAGCCTGCACCGGCGCCTGTTCACCTGCCGGCTCGAATTTGGCAGCGAATTCAATGGCGTCGTGCTCGCGGCCGCCGATCTGGACGCCCCCAACCCGTCGGCCGACCCGGCCATGGCGCGCTACGCGCAGCGCTTCGTTGAATCCCTGCCACGCGTTAACGAGCCATCTGTCGTGCTGGAGGTGCGCAAGGCGATTTACCTCATGTTGCCGTCGGGCCGCGCCACCAGCGACTATGTTGCTCAAGGCTTGGGACTGAGCGTGCGCACGCTGCAGCGCCAACTCGACGAGGCGGGCGCGAGCTTCACCGAACTGCTCGACGAGGTGCGTTGCGAGCTGGCGCAGCGCTACATGGACAACCCCCAGTACAACCTGGCACGCGTCTCCGAACTGCTGGGCTACAGTACCCCCAGTTCCTTCACGCGCTGGTTCGCAGCCCAATTCGGCGCCGCTCCTGCGGCCTGGCGCGCGCAGCGCAAGCGTCCGGCGCCTTGAGCGCCAGCCTCAGGGCTATGGAAGCTGCGGCGAACGACGCGACTGCGTGACGCTGCGGCCGAAGGCGGACCGAAACCAATGGCTAAAGGCACTGGGCGCCGAAAAGCCCAGCAGGCCGGCCACCGCGCTCAGCGGCAGGTCGCTGTCGCGCAGATGGCGCAGCACCAATTCCGAGCGCACCTCGTCGAGCAGTTCGGAAAAGGTCGTTCCTTGCGCTGCCAGGTGGCGGTGAAGGGTGCGACGGTCCACGTTCAAGTGCTGGGCAACCTGTTGGGCCGTGCAGCGCCCGCCCGGCAGCAGCGCCGCGATCAGCTGCCGCACCGTGTCACGCGCGCTTTGGCTGTTGCGCGACAAGGCGCGATCCAGGTAGTCGCGGGCGAACCGCGAGATGCCCGTATCGGCCTGCGCGTGCCGGACCTGGAGGTCCGCCGCCGCACACACCAAGCCATTGAACTCCTGGTTGAAATCCACCCGCGCGCCGAAAAACGCACGGTGCCCCGCCAAGTCACGCGGCGGCCGGTGAACAAAACACGCGCGCAAGGGGCGCCACTGTGGCCCGATCAGCTCGCGCAGGATGCGAAACATCACCCCCACGGCCAGCTCCATGGGTTGGCGCATGGACAGCGACTGCGAGCCCAGCATCTCCTCCCGGATCGTCACCGTACCGGCCGCATCCTCGATCCGCACGATCAAGGATGCGTTGAGCAACCGCAGGTAGCGGCACAGCGTGTCCAGGGCCTGTCGGGGTGTGGGCTCTTCCTTGAGCACCAGACCGATGGGTCCGAGGTTGGACAGGGTGCGCCGCGCCGCCAGGCGCAGGGCGAAGTCCTCCACGCCGGTCGCCTGTGCGCTGTTTTCCAGCAGCTCCCGTACCGACTCCGTCGGCACCAGAGTTTCGGGGTCGTCCAGGCAACGCGGCGACAGGCCGACGCGCCGCATCATGCTGTGAAAGTCCAGGCCCAGCGACTGAGCCAAATCCACATAGTCGCTGAGGCTGGCACTGCGCAGAGGGCTCATTAGGGTTGTCACTAGCTTGTCCCAATTTAGACAGTCGATGTCCCAAATTATCAAGCAAATAAATCAATCTGTTTCTACCATCCGCGCCATGACTTGATTGCGATATCGCACGCTGGTTATGCAACACACTTTTTGAATTCTTTAGGACTTTCAATGAAAAAATCCCTAGTTACCCTTGCTGGCCTCGCTTTCGTTGGCGTGGCGTCGGCTCAATCTTCCGTAACCCTTTGGGGTCTTCTGGACGCAGACGTGAGCCACTACAGCCAGGGCGGTCGCAGCAGAACGATGGAGAGTACCAGCGGCAATAGCGGAAGCCAACTCGGTTTCCGCGGCACGGAAGACCTGGGGGGCGGCCTGTCGGCCAACTTCTGGCTGGAAAGTTCCTTGCTCAATAACACCGGAGGCGGTCTTGGCGGCGCTTTGACCTTCAACCGTCGATCGACCGTCAGTTTGTCCAGTGGTTTTGGTGAAGTTCGCCTGGGCCGTGACTACACACCGTCGTTCCTGAACCACGTCGTATTCGATCCGTTCGGCGACAGCGGGCCTGGTGCTGGCAGCAACATCACCCTGGGTGGCGGCGCGAATGGTTTGGCTGGCTCAAACGGGCTTACTGCGGTCCGCGCCAACAACTCCCTCCAGTACCTGTGGGGCTTTGCGCCCAATGCTTTGGCCACTGTTGGCAGCGGCGTGTATGCCCAGTTGATGTACGCCCTCCCTGGGAACGTCAGTGGTACACCGGCCCTCGGCGAATACACCGGCGGACGTCTCGGCTATGCGAATGGCCCGATGAATGCTGCGATTTCCTATTCGCAATCCAAAGGAGCTCCTTACGCAGCCGATGCTGCTCAAGGTGACAGCACCTTCAAGGAATTCAATCTGGGCGGTTCGTACAAACTCGGCGTGGCTCGACTGATGGCACACGTGGGCACGAACAATTCCGACGTTGCCGGCACCAGATACACCCACTGGAGCGTGGGCGCCACGATCGACGCTGGTCCCGCCTACATCCCGATCGCCTTCACTTCCGTCAAGCAAAACAACGCGACCAGCGATGGTGCCAACCAGTTTGCGGCGGGCTACGTGTACGTCCTGTCCAAGCGTACCTCCGTGTACGTTACGGTCTCGCACATCACCAACAAGAATAATGGCACCTACACCTTCCAGGGTTCGAACGGTGGCGGCAACCCCGGCATCGAAACCGCGTTCGGTAGTGGCACCTCGTTTGGCAGCGGTACTGGCTATGACATCGGTCTCAAAACCAGCTTCTAATTAGACGCTGGCGCGAGTCAGGTGAGAGTTGGATACCAACGAAAGGTCCGGCACGTCGCGCGCAATGCGCGGGAACGCGCGCCGGATCAGCCGCCCTCGGCGATAAACCTGGCCTCGTAAAGGGTCACTCTTTCGCCCGCAGGCGCGCGGCGCCGCGTGCGGCCCGGCTCTCCTTGGCGCTGCAACCGAATTGCGCGTGGTACCAGCGCGAGAGGCCGCTCGGCGCGGAAAAACCGAGCAGGGTCGCCACCTCGGTCAACGGACGATCGCTCTCAATAACGTGACGCGTGGCGAGTTCCTTGCGGATGTCGTTCACCATCGACGAAAAGCTCTGCCCCTGTTCCGCCAGCCGGCGCTGGACCGTGCGGCACACCACGCCCAGGTGCTCGGCCACCTGTTCGATGCTGCAGCGCCCACTGGGCAGCAGCAGCAGGATCGCGCGCCGCACGTCTTCGAGCATTGTCGCCTCCGGTGGCTTGGACGACCCATCTAGCAACTGCTGCGCGTAGCGCGCCATCGCCGGATCGGCCGACGGGTTGGGCGCATCGAGATCGGCCTTCGCGCAGATGATGCAGTTGTAGTCGTAGTCGAACTCGACGCAACGGCCAAACAGCCGCTGATGCGCACTAACGTCGCGCGGCGCCGGGTGCTCGAAGCACACGCGTCGCGGCTGCCAGTTGGCCCCGAGGAACTGGCGCATCAACCGCAACATCACCCCAAGCGCCAGCTCAATCCTTTGGCGCGTGGGCTGCTGCGCGTTGCCAGCCATTAAGTCCTCACGGATAACGACCAGGCCAGCGCTCTCCTCAACCATCAGCGACAGCGAACCATTGAGCAGCACCTGATAGCGCATCAGCACATCAAGCGAGTCGCGCAACGTCGCCTGGTCGCGGATCAGCATTCCCACCGCCCCAAGGTTGGACAGCAGGCGCGACTCGGCCATGCACAGTCCGAAACTCTCGTTGCCTGACGTGGTTGCGGACGCCTGGAGCAGTCGCCCGACACGCTCGACGGGAATCATGAGGTCCGGCTCGCGCAGTACGCTGGGACTTAACCCCGCGTCAAAGAGCATCCGCACCGGGTCCAGTCCGGCGGCACGAGCGACCTCGCTGTAGTTGGTGAGGCTCGCGGCGCGGACAAGTGACGACATCGGGAAACCGAGTAGAAGATTGGCACAGAATGATAAGTGTCTGTCATGCATTGTCAAGCGCGGAAAAGCCGCCGCGCCCACACTCAGCAGCATCGACTGGCCTATTCCGACAACAGGAGACAAGCTTCATGAATCAAGACCTCAAAGCGGCACCCGCAGTGGTCCGCGCGACCTCTCTGGGCAACTCGATCCGGGTCGAGCCACTCACTTGCACGATCGGCGCCGAGCTCGGTAACGTCAACCTGGGCGCGGCTGCCGAGGACGACTCGCTGATGGCAGAGATCCGGGCGCTGCTCCTGAAGCATCGCGTGGTGTTCTTTCGCGACCAGGACATCACGCGCGCCCAGCACGTGGCCTTCGCCCGCCGCTTCGGCGAGCTGGAGGATCATCCGGTGGTGGGCAGCCACCCCGATCACCCGGGGCTGGTTCAGATTTACAAGACCCCGGAGAGTCCGCCCGAACGCCACGAGAATTCCTGGCACGCCGATGCCACCTGGCGCGACATACCGCCGCTGGGCGCCGTGCTGCGCTGTGTCGAATGCCCGCCAGTGGGCGGCGACACCATGTGGGTCAACATGGTGGAGGCTTATCGGCAGCTGCCCGAGGAGATCAAGGCGAAGATCGCCCCATTGCGCGCCCGCCATGGCATCGAGCAGAGCTTCGGTGCGACCATGCCGATCGAAAAGCGCCATGCGCTGAAAGCCCAGTACCCGGACGCCGAGCACCCGGTGGTGCGTATCCATCCTGAAACGGGAGAGAAGATTCTATTTGTCAACGGAAGCTTCACGACACACTTCACCAACTACAACACGCCGGCCAACGTGCGCTTCGGCCAGGACAAGGCGCCGGCCGCCAGTCTTCTGCTGAACTACCTGACCAGCCAGGCCTGCATCCCCGAATACCAGGTGCGTTTTCGCTGGAAGAAGAACAGTGTTGCGTTCTGGGACAACCGTTCGACCCAGCATTACGCCGTGATGGATTACCCGCCGTGCCACCGAAAGATGGAGCGCACCGCCATCGTCGGTGACACGCCGTATTGAATGATCAACGTGAAGTCAACGGCCCCCACCATTCATATCGTCCCCGGTCTGCGTGACCATGTGGCGGAGCACTGGCAAACCCTGCTGGCGGCGCGCTTGCCCCAAGTGCGTACGGTCCCGCCCATGGGCCGGGAGGATCTCAACTGCGCCGACCGCGTCAAGGCCATCGAGCGCGAGATCGCTGCCATCAAGGGGCCCATCGTGATCGTTGCGCACAGCGGGGGCTGCGTCATGGTGGCACATTGGGCCAGGACCACGCGCCATGCGGATGCGGTGCGCGGCGCCCTGTTGGCCACGCCCCCCGATTTCGACAGCCCCATGCCGGCCGGCTACCCGAGCCTGGATGCCTTGCAGGCTGGCGGCTGGCTGCCCGTGCCGCGCGAGCGCCTGCCGTTTCGCAGCCTGGTGGCGATGAGCCACAACGACCCGCTGGGAGAGTATGAGCATGTGGGCGAACTGGCCCGGGCCTGGGGTAGCGAGACGGTGGACCTCGGCAATGTCGGGCACCTCAACCCCGCATCCGGTTTTGGCGAGTGGCCCATGGCCGAGGTCTTGATACAACGGTTGGCCAACGAGTAATTTATCGCGCCTTGACTGCGGGCGGTATGCCTCAGGACCATGGCCGGTTATTTCATAAATATTAGGAGACAAGCATGAATGTGATGCCCGACGGCCCCAGAGCCGGCAACGACGACGACTACCTGGTAAGCAAGGGGCGAGCCTGGTTTGCCTTTGCCATGACTTTCGGGCTCATGCTGTTCGACTACATCGACCGGCAGGTGATCGTCTCGCTGTTTCCCCACATCAGGGCCGAATGGAACCTGAGCGATAAAGAACTGGGCTCCCTGGTGTCCATCATTTCCATCGTGGTGGGGGTGGGCGGAATACCGGTGGCGCTGCTGGCAGACCGCGTGAGCCGTGTGAAGAGCATCGTTGTAATGGGCACCATATGGAGCCTGGCCACCATCTCGTGCATGTTCACGCACAATTACGGCCAATTGTTTGCGGCGCGTGCGATGGTGGGAGCGGGTGAAACCGGCTATGGTTCGGTGGGGGCCGCTCTTATCTCGACACTGTTTCCCAAACGCTTGCGCAGTACCGTGCTCGGCGCCTTCTTTGCTGCCGCATCGTTTGGCGCGGTACTGGGCGTGATACTGGGGGGCGAGATCGCGGCCCACTGGGGCTGGAAGGCCGCCTTCGGCGTGGTCGGTGTGCCGGGACTTGTGCTGGCCCTGCTGTATCTGTTCGTGCGCGACTACAAGACGGTGGCACTGACGCCAAAGAGCCAAGTGAGCCAAGCGAGCCGCCAGTCTCTGGGTGGAACTCTCAAGCACATCTTTGGCACGCTGGCGCGCACGCCCACGCTATTGTGGGCCTGCGTCGCAGGGGCGATGCAACTGGTGACGATGTCGGCTGTCTCATCGTGGCTGCCCAGCTTCCTGAACCGTGTCCAGGGCATGACTCCAGCGGTTGCCGCCAAGCACACGGCATTGGTGATTTTGGTCAGCGCTTTTGGCGTCATCATCTGGGGCGTCGTGGTGGACCGCCTGGCACGTCGCCAGCCGCGCAACAAACTGCCCTTGCTGTCCGTGCTGTGCGTGGCCGCCGCGGTGATCTTCATGGTGGCGTTTGGCGGCAGTTACACGGGGGATGCACAGTTCAAGCTGATCGTTCTGGGTGGCTTCTTCATGACTTCCATCATGGGTGTGATCACCGGCGTTGCCATGGACGTCATTCACCCGGGCATGCGCTCCACCGGCGCGGCCGTACTTGCCGTGATCCTCAACCTGCTTGGCCTGGCTGTCGGGCCGTTCCTGACGGGTGTCCTGTCCGATCAATGGGGATTGCAGCAGGCACTGGCAGTCGTTCCACTGGCCAGCATATTGGCCGCGGTACTTTTTATCGTCGCAATGCGCACTTATGACGCGGATGTGGCCAAGATCTCGGATGTGAAGCTGGATGTGGCGCCACCCCTGACCGGAAACCTGGGCACCAGCGCCGCAGCTTGAGCGGTCAAAATTTGGGTCGCGTTGACCGAATGCAACGCTCAAGCGGGCGGGTATCGCACGATGCTTTCAGCAATGTCAACCGGCGGCTCGGTTCCGGGTGTCGCGCCTCCAGTCGGTGGGCGACATTCCAAATTGCGCGCTGAACCAGCGCGAGAACGCGCTTACCTCTGAAAAACCCAGCAACCCGGCAACCTGCGAAACGGAGCAGCCCGGGTTCGCCAGGTGGCGCAGGGCGAGTTTGCTGCGTACATCGCTGATCAAAGACGAGTAGCTTTCGCCCGCTTGTTCCAGCCGCCGCTGCAGCGACCGGGGGCTCAGCCCCAAATCCTGGCCCACCAGTTCGATCGCGTGCTGCCCCCGAGGCAGAAGCGAGTGAAGCGATCGCCGAACATCGTCCGCCATCGAATCTCGTCTCACGCGCGGCTGCATGTCGAGAAACTCCTTGGCGTAACGCGCCAGATTGACATCAGCCAGAGAGTTCAATCGATCGAGATCGTGCTGCGACACCACAATGCCATCAAACTCACTATCGAACTCAACCATGGGGCCAAACAGGCGCCTGTGAATCTGAAGACTGGCTGGCGCGGAATGGGAAAAATGCACGCTGCGCGGCCTCCATGGAACGCCTAGCAAGGTTCGAACAAGGGACAGCGTCGCGCCGACGGCAAGCTCGACAACTTGCCGACCCGGGTCTGGCCTTTCCGTGACGAGTACCACATGCACCACCGCGATCTCGGGAAAATCGGTGACTTCCACCGCTACCGAATCGCTGAGCAGATGGTCGTAGTTCTTCAGTTGCGAGAGCGCGTGACGCAGCGTGGGCTGCTGCTGCAGCAGCAGGCTGATCGCACCAAAGTCAGAAAGCCGCCACGACTCGGCCATCAGAAGCCCGAGCGATTGGCAATCCGATGACTTTGCGGATACCTCCAGGAGCTCGGCCAAACGGGCCTCGGGAATGCGCAGGTCCGGCGTGTACAGGCACGCCTGATCGAGTCCGACGTGACGAACCATTTGCACGGGATCCACGCCCAAGACGCGAGCAACGTCGGAGTATTTGGTCAAGGACGCGCTTCGAACGAACGTGGTCATTTGCTCACCGAAAGAGTCGATCCATCAACGGTACGACGAAATCAGCGTCGTGACTGTCCCCGCGTCCCATGCCTTTGACCGTGACTGCCCTTTTTCACAGTTGGCCGGCAGTGAGGCAGAGCGTTTCTGGCTCACATTCCATTGTCGCATGAGGTCAAGTCGTGACGCCGTGTGTCAAGCAGCTTTGGATACAGCGCCAGATAATTCTCTTCACGCCACTGGCCCACGCGCTGGACGTTTCGAAGTATGAAGACGAGACGCCGTGCAGGCACACCACCAGGATCTGGAGGTCTCGAAAGACCACCGGCTCTTCCACTTTCGTGATTTAACAACGAGACGACCATGCAAGGTGAACTGACCTGCCCACCCACGAAATCACTGGAGACAAACAAATGAAGATCAGGCAAATCACGCCCGCCATCGGGGCGGAAATTTCGGATGTCCGCCTCGGCGAAGTGTCCCGCGACCCGGCGCTCTTTGCCGAAGTCAAGGCAGCACTGCTCAAGCACCGGGTGCTGTTCTGTCGCCGGCAGGACATCACGCGCGCCGAGCATGTGGCCTTTGCGAGCTGCTTCGGCCCGCTGGAAGACCACCCTGCGCTCGACAGCGACCCCCACCACCCGGGCCTGGTGCGCATCTACCGCAGCGACAACCCACACAGCTACGAGAACACCTACCACTCCGACGGCCTGTGGCGCCCCAACCCGGCCATGGGCGCGGTGCTGCACTGCATCGAGTGCCCAGAGATCGGAGGTGACACGATCTGGGTGAACATGGTGAAGGTCTACGAGGAACTGCCCGAGCACATCAAGAGCACGATCGACGGCCTGCGCGCCAAGGCCAGCATCGAGCACACCTTCGGAGCCGTCATGGCGCCGGAGGCACGCGCCAAACTGGGCCAGGACAACCCCCCGGTGGAACACCCGGTGGTGCGCACGCACCCGGAAACCGGCGAGAAAGTGTTGAACGTCAACGGCTTCACCACGCACTTTGTCAACTACAGCACGCCGCAGAACGTGCGCCACGGCATCGACAAGACGCCCGGCGCGGGCCTGCTGCTGAACTACCTGATGAGCCGGGCCACCATTCCCGAGTACCAGGTGCGCTGGTCCTGGCAACCGGGCGACGTGGTGATGTGGGACAACCGCAGCACGCAGCACTACGCCCTGAACGACTACTGGCCGGCCCCGCGCAAGATGGAACGCGCGGCCATCGTGGGCGACATCCCCTATTGAAAACGGGCGCCTTCCAGCCACCTCTTTCCACCTGGAGACACACCATGAACTTTCTCGACGGTCACCTGTTCCCCGAAAACCAGCAACCCCTGATCATCACGGCCGCACCCTACGCGCCGGGATGGCTGCCCTCCGACTTTCCCGAAGACATCCCTGTCACGATGGAGGCGCAGATCCAGAAGGCGGTGGACTGCTACAACGCCGGCGCCACCGTGCTGCACCTGCATGTGCGCGAACTCGACGGCAGGGGCAGCAAGCGCCTGTCCAAGTTCAACGAGCTGATCGCCGGCGTGCGCAACGCGGTGCCCGAGATGATCATCCAGGTGGGCGGCTCGATCAGCTTCGCGCCCGAGACCGATGGTGCGGCGGCCAAATGGCTCTCCGACGACACGCGCCACATGCTGGCCGAGCTCGACCCCAAGCCCGACCAGGTCACGGTCACCGTCAACACCTCGCAGATGAATGTGACCGAGCAGGGTGAGGATGCTGACTTCAAGGGCACTTCGCGCGACATTCCCGCAATCTTCAACGCCTATAAAGAAATGACGGTGCCCTCCCAGCCCGGCTGGGTGGAGGAGCACATCCGCCGCCTCACCAAGGCCGGCATCCAGAGCGCCTTCCAGTGCTACAACATCAACAGCTTCGAGTCGGTGGAGCGTCTGATGCGCCGCGGCATCTACAAGGGCCCGCTGGTGATGAACTGGGTGGCGATTGGTGGCGGCATGGACAAACCCAGCGTCTACAGCCTGGGCAACTTCGTGCGCGACGTGCCAGATGGCGCGGTGCTGACGGTGGAGAGCAATGTGCGCAACGTGCTGCCCGTCAACATGTTCGGCATCGCCATGGGCCTGCATGTGCGTTGCGGCACCGAAGACGTCCTGTGGAACCAGGACCGCAGTGCCAAGGCCAGCACCGTCTCGCAAATCGAGCAGCTCGTGCGCATCTCACGCGAGTTCGGCCGCCCGATCGCCACGGCCCAGCAGGCCCGTGAGATCTCCAAGATTGGCGTGTTCTACGACACCGTGGAAGAGTCGCTGCAGGCCAACGGTTTCGCCCCCAACCGCAATGGCGGCAACCAGGGCTTCCTGCGCAAGACTGTCTGAACAGGTTAAAGATATTAGGGCTGGCCGAGCGCCTGCAGGCCAAACACAACGGCGTCGTCTCACTCGTGTCGCGCTGCGAAGCCGCCGGGCTGGTCAGCCGCAGCGCCAGCCAGATCGACCTGCGCCGGGGCGAAGTGCGCCTGACGCCCCAGGGCGGGGAGTTGCCTGGCGCGGTTGGCGCAGCTGCACCGCAGCAAGCTGGCCTCGTTGCAGGCGCATCTGGGCCAGCCCGATCCGCTCCAGCCGCTCCAGGCCGGCAGCCAGAGGGCTTGAGCGGGCGAGTCTGGTGCCCGGCACAGCCCCGCGACACGCCGCGCGGTTTCGTGGCACGATTCGGCGCAAACCCCCTTCACCCCACCTTCAGGAGACCCGACATGACATCCATCATCAGCAAAGCGGTTCGCATCGACCAGCAGGGCGGCCCCGAACAGCTCAAGCTCGTGGAAGTGACCGTGGGCGATCCGCGCCCCGGCGAAATCCGCATCCGCCACCGCGCCATCGGCCTGAACTTCATCGACGTGTACCAGCGCGACGGCCTGTACCCGATGCCGATGCCGCTGCAGCTCGGCATGGAAGCCTCGGGCGTGGTCGAGGCCGTGGGCGAGGGCGTGACGCACCTGCAGGTGGGCGACCGCGCCGCCTACGCCAGCCAGCCGCCCGGCAGCTACTGCGAGGTGCGCGTGATGCCGGCCAAGTGCGTGTGCAAGCTGCCCGATGCCATCTCGTTCGAGACCGGCGCGGCCATGATGCTCAAGGGCCTGACCGCGCAGTACCTGCTGAAAAGAACGTTGCCGCAGGGCGGGCTGCAGGCTGGCGACTTCGTGCTGTTCCATGCCGCGGCCGGCGGCGTCGGGCTGATCGCCTGCCAGTGGGCCAAGGCCATGGGCCTGCAGCTGATCGGCACCGCCGGCTCGGACGCCAAATGCGCGCTGGCGCTGCAAAACGGGGCCGCGTTCGCCATCAACTACGCAACCGAGGACTTCGCCGCGCGCGTGAAGGAAATCACGGGCGGCCAGGGCGTCAAGGTGGTGTACGACTCGGTCGGTAAGGACACCTTTGAAAAATCGCTCGACTGCCTGCGCCCGTTCGGCCTGCTGGCCAGCTTCGGCAATGCCTCCGGTCCGGTGCCGCCGTTCGCGCCCGGCATCCTGGCCGCCAAGGGCTCGCTCTACCTCACGCGCCAGACCCTGTTCCACCACATCACCACGCGCGAAAGCACGCAGGCCATGGCCGACGACCTGTTCGCCGTGGTGAGCAGCGGCCAGGTCAAGATCCACATCGACCAGCGCTTTCCGCTGGCCGAAGTGCGGCAGGCGCATATCGCGCTGGAAGCGCGCAAGACCACCGGCTGCACCATCCTGACGCTGTGACGAAGTTGTTGCCGGACCCGGTCTGGCTGGCTCTGTTTTGAAGCAAGCTGGGTTCCAATGGAGCCCGTACCCACCACCTGCTGAGTCCCGCCATGCTCCGGCCCCGTTTTTTACCCGACAACTTCACACTGGCGCTGGTCACCACGGTGGCACTGGCCAGTTGGTGGCCGGCGCGCGGCGCGCTCGCGCCGGCTTTTGAGACCCTGACCAGCGTGGCCATCGGCCTGCTGTTCTTCCTGCACGGCGCCAAGCTCTCGCGCCAGGCCATCATCGCCGGCGCCACCCACTGGCGGCTGCATCTGCTGGTGCTGGCCAGTACCTTTGTGATGTTTCCGCTGTTCGGGCTGGCGCTCAAGCCGCTGCTGGGGCCGCTGGTCACGCCCGACCTGTACCTGGGCGTGCTGTTCCTGTGCATGCTGCCGGCCACGGTGCAGTCGTCCATCGCCTTTACCTCGATCGCGCGCGGCAACGTGGCGGCCGCCGTGTGCAGCGCCTCGGCCTCCACGCTGATCGGGATATTCGTCACGCCCGTGCTGGTCAGCCTGTTCGTGGTGCCGCACCATGCGGGGGGCGCCAGCGCCTGGGGCTCGATTGGCCACATCATGCTGCAGCTGATGGCGCCCTTTGTCGCCGGGCAGTTGCTGCGCGGCTGGATCGGCCCCTGGCTGGGACGCTACAGCGGTGCGCTCAAATTCGTCGACCAGGGCTCGATCTTGCTGGTGGTCTACACCGCGTTCAGCGCCGCCGTGGTGCAGGGCCTGTGGAAACAGGTGTCGCTCTCAAGCCTGGCCGGCCTGCTGGTGGTATGCGTGGTGCTGCTGGCGCTGATGCTGGCGCTGACCGGCTGGAGCGCGCGCCGGCTGGGATTTTCCAGGGAAGACGAAATCACCATCGTATTTTGCGGCTCCAAGAAAAGCCTGGCCAGCGGCATTCCCATGGCCAAGGTGCTGTTCGCCGCGCATGTCGTCGGCGCCGTCGTGCTGCCGCTGATGCTGTTCCACCAGATCCAGCTGATGGTCTGCGCGGTGCTGGCGCGTCGCTATGCCCGGCGCCTGGACGCCGCGCCCGCGCAAGACGAGGCGGCGGCGCCGACTCGGTAGCCACCCCCGCATTGGCGACCTCGCGTCGGCCTCAGCGGGGCGGGGTGTCGCCGGCCAGCGCCGTGGCTTTAAGCCGGTTCGGCGCTAGCGCGCCGGCCGACTCCAGAATCGGGTAGGCGATCGAGCAGATGTGGGAGTTGATGCGCTTGAGATCGCTGATCAGGTCGATGTGCAGCGAGCTGGTCTCGATGCTCAGCACGCTGTTGCCGCTCAGGCGGTCCAGGTGCGCCGTGGCGTAACTGCGCTCCAGGTCGCGAAAGCGCATTTTTTCCTCGATCAGTCTCTGTGCGTCATGCACATTGCCGTTCAGGAACACGCTCATGCCCAGGCGCAGGTTGTCCACCAGCCGCGCGTGCAGCTCGCTGATCTCGGCCATACCGGCCTCCGAGAAGCTGCGCCCCGCCTTGATCTTCTTGTCTTCCACATCGATGATCACGCGCTCGACGATGTCGCCGATCTGCTCCATGTTGATGGTGAAGCTGATGATGTCGGCCCAGCGCCGGCTCTCTGCCTCGTCGAGGGCCTCGCGCGGGATCTTGGTCATGTAGTACTTGATGGCCGAATACAGCTCATCCACCGTGTCGTCCATCTTGCGCAGCTCCTGGGCCAGCCGCAAGTCGTTGGTCTTGATCACGGTGAGCATGCCATTCATCATGGTCTCCACCACATCCGCCTGGTGCAGGGCCTCGCGCGCGGCGCAGGAGATGGCCAGCGAGGGCATGGGCAGCGCCGACGGGTCGAGGTGGCGCGGGCGCATCTGCGAGGCGGACGTGTCCGGCTTCTTCGGCAGCAGCCTGGCGACCAGGCGCGCCACCGGCTGCGTCAGGCCGATGAAGGCCACGCTCATGATGACGTTGAAGCCCAGGTGGAACAGCACCACGCCGTGCGTGGGGCTGGGGAGCAGCGGCTCCACGTGGCGCAGCCACAGGCCGACGCAGGGCGCCATCAGTGCCACGCCCATCGCCTTGAACACCAGGTTGCCGACGGAGACCTGCCGCACCTCGACGGCCGATTTGGCAGTCGTGAGCACGGCGGCCACGCCGCTGCCCAGGTTGGCGCCCAGCACCAGGCCCAGCGCCACGTCCAGCGAGATCATGCTGGAAGCGGCCAGCGCCGCGATCAGCAGCACCACGGCCAGGCTCGAGTAGGCCATCACGGCCAGCACCACGCCCAGGATGATTTCGGTCGGCATGTCGCTGCCGACCGAACCCAGCAGGGCGCGCACAGCGGGCGTGGCCAGCAGCGGCGCGGCGGACGCCATGATCAGCTGCAGCGCCAGCAGGATCAGCCCCAGGCCGATCACGACCCGGCCGATGCGCCCGGCCAGCGTGTCCTGGCGCGTGAGGAACAGCACCACGCCGGTGAAAATGAACAGCGGCGAGAGCCAGGACAGATCGAACGAGAACAGCACGACCATCAGCGCGGTGCCGATGTCGGCCCCGCGCATCACGGCCAGCGCGGCCGGCAGCGTGATCAGGCCCTGACCGACGAAGGACGAGGTCATCAGCGAGGTCGCGGTGCTGGACTGCAGCAGCGCCGTCACGCCGATGCCCGACAGCGCAGCCGTGAAGCGGTTACCCAGGCTGCGCGCGAGCACCTGCCGCAAATTGCTGCCGAACGCGCGCAGCACCCCCGTGCGCACCAGCTGCGTGCCCCACACCAGCAGCGCGACGTCGGCGAACAGGTTGAGCAGGTCCTTCATGCAGGGCCTACCGGCCGCGTCGCACCCGGCGCAGTTCGTCGAGGATCAGGCAGGCCGCCCCCAGCGTGATGGCGCTGTCGGCCAGGTTGAAGGCCGGAAAGTGTGCGCCGTGCCAATGAAAGTCCAGGAAATCCACCACGTAGCTGTGCAGCAGCCGGTCCAGCACATTGCCCACGGCACCGCCCAGGATGCAGGCCAGCGCGAACGAGAACAGTTTTTGCCCGGCGTGCGACTTGAGCAGCCACACAATCAGCAGCGCCGCCACCACGCCGATGGCGGTGAAAAACCAGCGCTGCCAGCCCGAGGCCGCCGCCAGGAACGAAAACGCCGCGCCGGCATTGTGCACCCGCACCACGTTGAAGAAGCTGGTGACCGCGGTGCTAGCGCCGAGCTGGTAGTAGCCCAGGATCAACACCTTGGTGAACTGGTCCAGGATCAGCACGATCAGGGCCAGGCCCAGCCAGGGCAGCAGGCTGCCTGAGGATTTGACGAAGCTGCTCTTGGCCATCACGCAAACTCCCGCACTTCACCCGCGCCGAACAGGTTGCTGGTGCAGCGAGTGCAAAGCGTCGGGTGCGCCGGGTCGTGGCCGACGTCAAAGCGGTAGTGCCAGCAGCGCTCGCATTTGGCATCAATACTGGCCGTAGCCTTTATCTGAAGCGCATCAGACGCTACCAAATCAATAGCCGATGTGATGAACACGAACTTCAGGTCGTCACCGAGACTGGCGAGCAGGGCATGGTCCTCGGCGCCTACTGCCAGGAACACATTGGCCTGCAATGACGAGCCGACCTGGCCGTGTGCGCGCAGGGCTTCTATGTCCTTGTTTACGGCATCGCGCAGTTCGCGGATGCGCGACCATTTGGCCAGCAGATCGGCATCGGGTGCGGCCAGTTCGCTGTAGGTTTCCATGAAGATGGATTCGCTCTGGCCCGCAAACTTCCAGGCCTCCTCGGCGGTGAAGGAGAGGAACGGCGCCATCCAGCGCAGCATGGCCTGGGTGATGTGCCACAGCGCGGTTTGCGCACTGCGCCGCGCCAGACTCTTGGGCGCCGTGGTGTAGAGCCGGTCTTTAAGGATGTCGAGGTAGAACGAGCCCAGGTCTTCACTGCAATAGATCTGCAGCTTGGACACGACTGGGTGGAATTCATACACCTTGTAGTGCGCCAGGATGTCGGCCTGCAGCTGCGCGGCGCGGGCCAGCGCGTAGCGGTCGATCTCCAGCATCTCGTTCACGGGCACCGCATCGGTCGTGATGTCGAAGTCGCTGGTGTTCGCCAGCAGGAACTTCAGCGTGTTGCGCACGCGCCGGTAGGTGTCCACGACCCGCGCGAGGATCTTGTCGTCGCCGGCGATGTCGCCCGAGTAGTCGCTGGCGGCCACCCACAGGCGGATGATTTCGGCGCCGAGTTTTTTCGACACGTTCTGCGGGTCGATGCCGTTGCCCAGCGACTTGCTCATCTTGCGGCCCTGGCTGTCCACCGTGAAGCCGTGCGTCAGCAGGCCGCGGTAGGGCGCGCGGTCCTCCATCGCGCAGGCGATCAGGAGCGACGAATGGAACCAGCCGCGGTGCTGGTCGTGGCCTTCCAGGTACAGGTCGGCCTCGGGGCCGCTCTCGTGGTGGTTGTCCGGGTGCGTGCCGCGCAGCACGTGAAAGAAGGTCGAGCCCGAGTCGAACCAGACCTCCAGGATGTCGGCGCTCTTGGTGTAGTGCGGCGCGTCGGCAGCGCCCAGGATCTCTTCGGCCGTCACGCGACTCCAGGCCTCGATGCCGCCGCGCTCGACGATATCGGCGGCCTGGTCGAGGATCTCCATGGTGCGTGGGTGCAGCTCGCCCGAATCCTTGTGCAGGAAGAACGGGATCGGCACGCCCCAGCTGCGCTGGCGCGAGATGCACCAGTCGGGCCGGCCCGCGATCATGTCGCGCAGGCGCGTCTTGCCGTTTTCCGGATAGAAGCGGGTCTGCTCGATGGCATCGAGCGCGAGCTGGCGCAAGGGCTTGGGCGCCTTGTCCTTGGTGAACACGCCAACGCCTTCGTCCATGCGGATGAACCACTGGGCCGCGGCGCGGTAAATCACCGGTGTCTTGTGGCGCCAGCAGTGCGGGTAGCTGTGGCTGATGGTCGCGGTGGCGAGCAGGCGGCCGGCGTTCTGCAGTGCCTCGATGATGACCGGCACGGCCTTCCAGATGTTCTGCCCGCCGAACAGCGGAAAGTCGGGTGCGTACGAGCCGTTGCCCTGCACCGGATTCAGGATGTCGTCGTAGGCCAGGCCATGCGCGACGCAGGAGTTGAAGTCGTCCACGCCGTAGGCCGGCGAGGAATGGACCAGGCCGGTGCCGTCGCTGGCCGTGGCGTAGTCGGCCAGGTAGACGGGCGACAGGCGCTGGTAGCCGTGCACCCCGTGGTCGTCCTTGACGTCATACAGCGGGTGCTCGAATTCGAGGCCACCGAGCTGCTTGCCTTGGACCGTTGCCAGCACGGTGCCGGCCAGATGGTAGCGCTGCAGGCACTGCTCGACCAGCGAGGCGGCCAGGATTAGCAGGCCGCGCTCGGTATCCACCAGCGCGTAGTCGAGCTCGGGGTTCAGGTTGATCGCCTGGTTCGCGGGAATCGTCCACGCGGTGGTGGTCCAGATCACGGCGAAGGCATCCTTCTCCAGCGCGGGGAGGCCGAACGCCGCCGCGAGCTTGGCGGGCTCGTGCGCCTTGAAGGCCACGTCGATGGTCTGGCTCTTCTTGTCGGCGTATTCGATCTCGAACTCGGCCAGCGAGGAGCCGCAATCGAAGCACCAGTACACGGGCTTGAGTCCGCGGTACACGAAGCCGCGCTCGATCACGCGCTTGAAGGCGCGCAGCTCGCCGGCCTCGTTGGCGAAGTCCATCGTTTTGTAGGGGTGGTCCCATTCGCCCAGCACACCCAGGCGCTGGAAGTCGGCCATCTGCTGCGCGATCTGCTCGGTGGCGTAGGCGCGGCTTTTCGCCTGCATCTCGTCGCGGCTCAGGTTGCGGCCGTATTTTTTCTCGATCGCGTTCTCGATCGGCAGGCCGTGGCAGTCCCAGCCCGGCACGTAGAGCGCATCGAAGCCCTCGAGCTGGCGCGCCTTGGTGATCATGTCCTTGAGGATCTTGTTGACCGCGTGGCCCATGTGGATCTGGCCGTTGGCATAGGGCGGGCCGTCGTGCAGGATGAATTTCGGTGCGCCATGGCGCGCGTCGCGCAGGCGGTGGTACAGGCCCTGCTCGTTCCATTCCTTGACCCAGCCCGGCTCGCGCTTGGGCAGGTCGCCGCGCATCGGAAACGGGGTGTCGGGCAGGTTCAGGGTGCTGCGGTAATCGGTTTTGGCAACGGGGTCAGCGGAAGTGTTATCGGTCATGGCCATGCCTTAATGAGCTTGTCGTTCCGGCGCACGGGCCGGAATCCGGAAAAGGGGTTGCACGAGGGGGCTTGCGGGGGCTTGCGAAATGGCCTTCGCAATGGCGGTCGGGTCAAATTCGGTCGCGCGTGGTCTGGCGATGGGTTTGCCCGTGCATCGACGCGAAAAACGCACGCGCATCCAGGCAGTCCCGGGCGATGCCTGCCTTCAGGGCGTCCAGACCTTCGTACTTCAGTTCGTCATGCAGTTTGTGCAGCAGCTCCACCCGGATGATTTTACCGTACCCACCCACAGGCCCCAGAGCGGCTGGCCAGTCCAGGCAATGCGTTTCCAGCAGCACGCGTCCGCCGTTCACATCGTGTGGGTCCAGCGACGGGCGAATCCCCAGGTTGGCGACGCCGGGTAACGGCTGCTCGGACAGGCCGTGCACCTGCACCGCAAAGATCCCGCTGGCGGCCGGCTTCCAGTGCGCAAAGCGCAGGTTCAGGGTCGGAAACCCCAGGTCGCGCCCGAGCTTGCGCCCATGCACCACATGGCCGCTGATGCTGTAGGGGCGCCCGAGCAGGCTTGCGGCGTCATCCAGGCGGCCCTGGCCCAGCGCCTCGCGCACCGCGGAGCTGGACACGCGCAGGCCGTGCACCTCGTAGCTGTTCATGCGCGCCACATCGAAACCGGCCGCGGCGCCGGCGGCATCCAGCATGGCGTAGTCCCCCGCGCGCTTGGCGCCGAAGCGGAAGTCGTCGCCTACCAGCACATATTTGGCGCCCAGGCCGCGCACCAGCACGTCATCGATGAACGCTTGTGGCGACTGGGAGGCGAGCCGCGCGTCGAACGGCATCACTATGGTTTGATCGACGCCGCAGCGCGCCAGCTCGGTCAGCTTGTCGCGCAGGGTGCCGATGCGCGCCGGCGCCAGCTCGGGTTTGTGCGCAACGGCAGCAAAGTAGTCGCGCGGATGCGGCTCGAAAGTCATCACGCAGCTGGGCACGCCGCGGTGCCGCGCCTCGTTGTTCAGCAGCGCCAGCATGGCCTGGTGGCCGCGGTGCATGCCATCGAAGTTGCCGATCGTCAGCGCGCAGGCGGTGGAGATGCCCGGGTAGTGGAAACCACGAAAAATCAGCATGGCGTGTTATCGTTTTGATAGCAGATCGCGCCCGTCGCGCATGGGCCTGACGCTAAATTGTCATGAAAAGAGTATATTGTGACTCAGCCGGGTTGCTGCCGTCGTGCAGCGATCGACTTGAAAATGAATCGCTGCGTGCCAGTAGTTTTTAAACTGTTGTTGGAGGCGTGTTTTGAAGGTCTTGAAGCTGTCAGCCCAGGGGTTGCCCCAGTCGTGGATTTCGCTGGAACAGGCGGTGATCCATTACGCCGCTCAGGAAGTGCGCTGGGAGGTGGGGGGCGAGGTGGCCGTGTTCCATGGCGGCTACAACGCGGTTTCGGGCGAGCAGTCAATCATCGCCGTCAACAGCATCATCGGCACCCGGGGCGTGCCGAACATCAACCCGTTCCACCTCAAGCCCGGCCTGACCAACAGCAAGCTGTTTGCGCGCGACCGCAACATCTGCGCCTACTGCGGCAACCAGTTTCATGAAGAAGAGCTGACGCGCGAGCACATCATCCCGTTCGCGCAGAACGGCGTCGACAAGTGGATGAACGTGGTGACCGCCTGCCGCGCCTGCAACCACCGCAAGAGCAGCCGCACGCCCGAGCAGGCCAGGATGCCGCTGCTCTACACCCCGTATGTGCCCAGCCTGTGGGAAGACTTCATCCTGCGCAACCGCCGGATTCTGGCGGACCAGATGGAGTTTTTGATGGCGCATCTGCCCAAGACTTCGCGCCTGTACAGCAGACGCACCCGGCGCGCGTGCTCCCGCCCCCGCCGCGCCGCCTTCAGTTCGTCAGTTCGTCAGTACCAGCACCACTGCATTGTTCTCGGCTGCGGGCCAGGTGCGCCCGGTGATCCGCTCGCCGTTGAATTCGGCCGTGATGGCGCGCATGCCGGCCTGGGCGGTCTTGAGGGTGGAACTCGAAACACCGGCGACGCCCGCGGGCGGGACGCCGGGCGGGGGCGTCTGCCCGTCAAAGCTGATTTTGTCGCGCACGGCATCGAAATAGCCGCGCGGACGCGTCAGCGTGACGACCGAGCCCGCGCCCGGGTCGCCAGCCTTCAGTCGCTCCGGGTGCATGTCCACGATGCGGCTCGAGCGCGGGAACGGGCTGCGGTAAATGTGCGTGGTGGCGTAGCCCGGCGCGCGGATGACGAACTCGTAGGGCACGCCCGGTTGGGCCTTGAACGGGCCCCACCGGCCATCGGTAGCGATGGTGTTGCTGAACGCGGCGGCGCCGATGCGCTCGCCCGTGGCGGGGTCGGTCGCGTAGATGGCGAGTTGCGCACCGGCCAGCGGCAGGTTGTTGCTGAAGTCGCCGGAGGCGGGGTCGCTGGATTGCACACCCAGGCCGGTGACCTTGCCACTCAGCACGGGTGCGGCCTCGGGCACGATGGCCAGCGTGCGGGGCGCGTGGCCGGTGATGAAGGTGTACATGGCGCCGAAGGCCGCGGGCGAAAAGGCGGTTTCGCGGTGATCAACACGCGGAATCACCACGTTGGTCGCGCCCTTGAGCGCCGGGCCCTCGAACGTGACGTTGGTGGGCTTGCCCTTGGCCCCAATCCACAGGCCATCGGGTTGGGCGTACTTGTCGTTGCTGTCGGAGCGGATCGTCAGCCATTTCACGCCGGGCGTGACTTCATCGCCGCTTGGACCCTTGGGCGCATTCAGCCCGGTCAAAAATGGCCCGGTGCCCGAGAATTCATTGCCCTCGTTGAAGCCCTTGATGGCCCAGACGCCGTGGTTGGGCGTGCCGCCCAGGATGGCCTGGCTCACGGTCTTGTCGCCGCCGCCGTTCTGGATGTAGTTGCGAATCGCGTTGCCGCCGCGCGAGTTGCCCACCAGCACGACTTGATTGGCCCCGGTCACCTGGCGCACCTTGTCCACTGCGGCGCTCAGGTATGCCATGTTTTCAAAGGTTGAAGAGCGTCCGGCCTGTGGCTTGCCGTCGTCGTCGCGCGCCAGCGGGTAAGGCACATCGATGGCATGCAGGCGATCGGCCGGCCAGCCGTTCGACTCGAAGCGCCAGATCGTGGTCTGCCAGAGCGCGGCGGTGTCGCCATTGCCGTGCACGAAAACGATGGGCGGGGCTTCCTGCAAGCTGGGCCCGGTGGCGCAACCAGCCAGCAGCGCAGTGCTGGTCATCAACCCAAGGAACAGGCGGCGGGTGGTCATCATGGCGCTCTCCAGTTTGAATAAAAAAGCCCGCAAGTCCAGGACCTGCGGGCATTGTTTGCTATCAATGGCGAAGCATCAGGCGAATACGCCGGCCTTGTCCTGCATGCGCTGCGAGACCTCGCCCAGGTGATGCAGGGTGTCGCCAAACGTCATCTCCATCTGCGTGAGCCGCTTGAAGTAGTGGCTCACGATGTACTCGTCCGTCACGCCGATGCCGCCGTGCAGCTGCACCGCCTGCTGGCCGACAAAGCGCATCGACACGCCCAGCTGGTACTTGGCGCGCGCCAGCGCACGGCGCCGTTC
Source organism: Rhodoferax sp. (assembly GCA_031291295.1). GTDB lineage: Bacteria > Pseudomonadota > Gammaproteobacteria > Burkholderiales > Burkholderiaceae_C > Rhodoferax_A. The sequence goes on from JARLJI010000132.1 coordinate 119,362, forward strand.
CTCGGTTGGCGCGTTGAGCTTGAGTGCCGCGTAGTAGCTCATGGAGCGCGCCAGCTCCAGCTGCATTTTCATGTCGGCAACGCGGTGCCGCAGCGCCTGGAAGCTGCCGATGAACACGCCGAACTGCTTGCGCGTGTTCAGGTACTCGGCCGTGATCGCCATGGTCTTGTCCATCACGCCCACGCCTTCGGCGCAGGTGGCGGCAATGCCGATGTCGATCGCATGTTCCAGTGCCGTCAGGCCGTCCGTGGTGATCAGACTGGCCGGGGCATCCTTGAGGGTGACTTCGGCGGCGCGGCCGCCATCCTGCGTGCCGTAGCCGCGGGTGCCGACACCGGCGGCGCTGCGCTCCACCAGGAACAAGGCCAGCTTGCCGTCCACCGTGGCGGGCACGATGAAGGCATCGGCCTGGTCGCCCGCGGGGACTATGCTTTTGCTAGCGCTCACCGTCCATCCGGTGCCGGCTGGCGTCGCTTTGGCCGCGCAGACGTCGAGCTGGTAGCGGGCTGCGCGCTCCTGCTGCGCCAGCACGACCAGGGCCTCGCCGCTGGCAATCCTGGGCAGCCACGCGGCCTTGACCGCATCCGGTGCGTAGCCCGAGATCACGCCGCCAGCGATCAGCGTCTGCACCAGCGGCTCCAGCACAATGCCGCGCCCGAGCTCTTCCATCACCACCATGCCTTCGACCGGGCCCATGCCCAGGCCGTCATGGGCTTCGGGGATGTACAGGCCGGCCAGGCCGAGCTGCGCGAGTTCGGTATAGGCCTCGCGCGAGAAACCGCCGGCGCGGACGATGCCGCCGCGGCGCTCGAAGCTGTAACCCTTGTCCACCCATTTGCGCACCGCGTCGCGCAGATGTTCCTGGTCGTCCGTGAAATCAAAGTCCATTTTTGTTCCTTAACCGAGTACTGTCTGAGCGACGATGTTGCGCTGCACTTCGTTGCTGCCGCCATAAATGGTGGTCTTGCGCAGGTTGAAGTAGGTCGAGGCCAGCGGCGCGCAATGGGCGGCGCCGACGTAGTCGCCCTGCCAGCCGGCTTCCATCGCTTCAGGGATGAAGGGCAGGCTGTAGGGGCCGGCGGCCAGCATCATCAGTTCGCTATAGCGCTGCTGGATTTCGCTGCCCTTGATCTTGAGCAGGCCGGCCACGTCGAGCGAATTCTTGCCCGACTTCTCGGCCGACAGCACGCGCAGCACCATCATCTCCAGCGCCACCACATCGACCTCGAGCTTGGCGATCTCGTCGCGGAAGCGGCCGGCCGCAGGGCCGTCCACAGCCGGGTCATACACCCCCTCGGCCTTGGCGATGCGCTTCAAACGCTCGAGCTCGCGCTTGGCCCGGTTCACGTCGGCGATGTTGGTGCGCTCGTGACTCAGCAGGTGCTTGGCGTAGGTCCAGCCCTTGTTCTCCTCGCCGATCAGGTTCTCGGCCGGCACTTCGACGTTGTCGAACCAGACCTCGTTGACCTCGGCCTCGCCGTCGAGCAACACGATGGGCCGCACCGTCACGCCGGGCGACTTCATGTCGATCAGCAGGAAGCTGATGCCGGTCTGCGGCTTGCCCTCGGTGCTGGTGCGCACCAGGCAGAAAATCCATTCGCCGTACTGGCCCAAGGTGGTCCAGGTTTTCTGGCCGTTGACGATGTATTTGTCACCCTCGCGCTCGGCCCGGGTCTTGACGGAGGCGAGGTCGGAGCCCGAGCCCGGTTCGCTGTAGCCCTGGCTCCACCAGACCTCGCCGCTGGCGATGCCGGGCAGGAAGCGCTTTTGCTGCTCGGCATTGCCAAAGGCCATGATCACAGGCGCCACCATCACCGGGCCGAACGGCACCACGCGCGGCGCACCGGCCAGCGCGCACTCTTCCTCGAACAAATGCTTTTGCACCGCGTTCCAGCCCGGGCCGCCGAATTGCGTGGGCCAGCCGTAGCCGAGCCAGCCTTTCTTGCCCAGGATCTTGGCCCAGCGCTGCATGTCGTCGCGCGACAGGCGCAGGGCGTTGTGTACCTTGCGGGAGATGTCGGGGGGCAGGTTCGCGCGCACCCAGCTGCGGACGTCTTCGCGAAACTTCTGTTCTTCGGGGGTAAAGGCCAAATCCATTCGATTAATCTCCAGGGAATGTCGGGCGGAAATGCTGTTTTTAGCACGATCGTTCGATGGCCCCTGTCCAAGTGGCGACAAGCCCGATCCAGGGCCTGGTCTTGCACGCTTTGCGGGTGCTGCGCCGGCTCGTTTTTCTGTCCGTCCCCGGCAGGGCCGGGCAAGCGTTTCCGGGCCGGCCCGATAATTCCGCCAAGTATGAAAAACATTGTGATTTTGATCTCGGGCGAGGGCTCCAACATGGCCGCCATCGTGGGGGCGGCCCGGCGTGACGGCTGGCAGGGCAAATGGGGCGCCCGCGTGGCTGCCGTCATCAGCAACAAGGCCACGGCCAGGGGCCTGGTCTTTGCGCGCGAGCAGGGCCTTGCGGCCGAGGTGGTCGAGCACACGGCGCACCCGTCGCGCGAGGCGTTCGACGCCGCGCTGGCCGCGGCCATCGAGCGCCATCAGCCGGCGCTGGTGGTGCTGGCCGGCTTCATGCGCATCCTGACGCCGGATTTCGTCAGTCGCTACGAGGGGCGGCTGCTCAACATCCATCCCTCGCTGTTGCCTGCCTTTCCGGGCCTGCACACGCACCAGCGCGCGATCGAGGCCGGCTGCCAGGTGGCCGGCGCCACCGTGCATCAGGTCACTGCCGAGCTCGATCATGGTCCGATCCTGGCGCAGGCCGTGGTGCCGCTTTTGCCGCACGACACGCCCGACACGCTGGCCGCGCGGGTGCGCACCCAGGAGCACCTGCTCTACCCGCGCGCCATCGCGCAGTTGCTTCCAAATTTATAGCTGATCGCGCATAGCCAGCAAGGGCCACAGGCACTTTTCATTCATAAACCCGGGTAAACCGGGGTTGTGCCACGCCGTCGATCACGACGTCTTCGTTGAACATCGCCGCGGGCCGCACCCACAGACCGCGCTCGCCGTAGAGCGCGCGGTACAGCGTCAGCGGCTCCAGCGTTTCGCTGTGGCGCGCGGTGCCGACGACCTCGTACAAGTTGCCCTTGTAGTGGCGGTAGCGCCCGGGCGGCGTGGTGATCAGCGGCGGCAGGGCTTCTTCGGACATGGTGGGCAGCGGGTGAAAAAAGACATGCATGGGACAATCGCAGGCTATGCATCCTAAAGCCCTGCTTGATGCCTGTTCTGAACTCGTCAGGCTGACCCTCAAATTCGATCACCCGGCCGACTCCATCGTGTCGCGCTTTTTCCGCGACCACAAGGAGTTTGGCCCGCGCGAGCGCGCCACGCTGGCCGAGACGGTCTATACCGTGCTGCGCAAGAAACTGCTGTTCGACCACTTCGCGCCCTCGGGCAGCGGCCCCAAGGAGCGCCGGCTGGCGATTCTGGGTTTCTACGGCCCGCGCGATTTTCTCAAGAGTGCCCTCACAGACCAGGAGAGAAACTGGCTCGACCAGTGCGACCAGATCAATGTCGCTGATTTGATGGAGCGGCACCGCCACAACCTGCCCGAGTGGCTGGTGCAGCCGCTGCGCGAGCAACTGAAGGACGAGTTCTGGCCGCTGGTGGACAGCCTGAACAAAAGCGCGGGACTCGATTTGCGCGTCAACGCCTTGAGCGACAAGCGGCTCGAGGTGCAAAAGGAGCTGGCCAAGGCCGGCATCAAGTCGGTCGCCACGCCGTACTCGCCTTGGGGCCTGCGGCTGGACAGCAAGCCCGCGCTGACCAAGGTGGAGGCCTTTGCGCGCGGCGCGATCGAGGTGCAGGACGAAGGCTCGCAGTTGCTGGCCCTGTTGCTGGATGCCAAGCGCGGCGAAATGGTGGTGGATTTTTGCGCCGGCGCGGGCGGCAAGACGCTGGCCATTGGCGCCTGCATGCGCAACACCGGGCGGCTCTACGCGTTCGACACCTCGGCGCACCGGCTCGATGCACTCAAGCCGCGGCTGGCACGCAGCGGGTTGTCCAACGTGCACCCGGCGGCCATCGCGCACGAGCGCGACGAGCGCATCAAGCGCCTGGCCGGCAAGATCGACCGCGTGCTGGTCGATGCGCCGTGCTCCGGCCTGGGCACGCTGCGCCGCAATCCGGACCTCAAATGGCGACAATCGCCCCAGTCGGTGGCCGAACTCGTGGTCAAGCAGGCGGCGATTTTGCAAAGTGCCGCCCGGCTGCTCAAGTCCGGCGGACGGCTGGTGTACGCCACGTGCGGCGTGCTGCCGCAGGAAAACGAGGCGATTGCCCAGGCGTTTACCGCGGCAAATAGTGAGTTCACCCCACTCGACGTAGGGGAACTCCTGTCCAATCTGAAGGTCGAAAACGCTGTGAGCCTGTGCAGTGGTCCTGTCAAAGGCACCGAATACCTGCGGCTATGGCCGCATCGGCACGGAACAGATGGCTTCTTTGCCGCTGTTTGGGTCAAAAATTAACCCAAAAGACCCAATATTTGCAAGAGTGTTGGTCCTCAATATCTATTTTTCTTGCGCCATCATAAAATGAGAGGCTTTTATCCAGGCGAATGATGCCTGCAAAAAGCTTACTGAAAAGGCTTGTTGAAATGTTATTACCTGACTGGGCCGTGTTGAACGCGGGCGTCGATTGGCTCGCCAACGGACTGTGGAATCTGTCCTGGTGGGAAATCGTGCTGTACACGCTCGTGACCACGCACATCACGATCGCCAGCGTCACGATCTACCTGCACCGCCACCAGGCGCACCGCGCCCTCGATCTGCACGCGATTCCAGCGCATTTTTTCCGTTTCTGGCTCTGGCTGGCTACCGGGCAGGTCACCAAGGAGTGGGTCTCGATCCACCGCAAACACCACGCCAAGTGCGAAACCATCGACGATCCGCACAGCCCGCAGGCGCACGGCATCAAGAAGGTGTTCTGGCAGGGCGCCGAGCTGTACCGCGCCGAGTCCAAGAACCAGGAAACCCTGCGCAAATACAGCCAGGGCTGCCCGAACGACTGGCTCGAGCGCAACGTGTACACGCGCTACAGCTGGCAGGGCGTGGGCCTGATGATGATCATCGACTTGGCGCTGTTTGGTGCCGCCGGCCTGACCGTGTGGGCCGTGCAGATGGTCTGGATCCCGTTCTGGGCCGCCGGCGTCGTCAATGGCGTGGGTCACTTCTGGGGCTATCGCAATTTCGAGGCGCCGGATGCCAGCACCAATGTGTCGCCTTGGGGCATCATCATTGGTGGTGAGGAACTGCACAACAACCACCACACCTACCCGACCTCGGCCAAGTTCTCGGTCAAACCCTACGAATTCGACATCGGCTGGGGCTACATCAGGTTGCTGGAAAAGGCCGGCCTGGCCCGCGTCAAGAAGACGGTTCCCCGGCTGCAGCTCGGCGCCATTCAGCCGGTAGCCAACGAGAAGACGCTTGAAGCCCTGATCGCCCATCGCTACGAAGTGATGGCGGGCTACGCGCGCGATCTGCGCCGCGCCTGCAAGGCCGAAATTGCGACGCTCAAGGCAAAAAAGGGCGATGTGTCGGAACTGGAATTTGCCAAGCGCTGGCTGCACCGCGATGCCGACAAGGTGCCTGCGACTGCCGTGCCGCAACTGGCCCAGGCCCGCGCCGCGCACCCGGTGCTGGACAAGATGGTGACCATGCGTGAAGAGCTGCGCCAGCTCTGGCTGAATACCTCGCAGTCGCGCGAGCAACTGGCCGCTGATCTGGCGGCCTGGTGTCACCGCGCCGAGGAAAGCGGTATTGCTGCCTTGAGAGAGTTTTCCATCAAGCTGCGCGCCGTGCGCACCTGAGGCTCGGGGTTCCGGGGGGTCAACGCCCCGGTCGCATCAAAAAGCCCGCAGCCGCGGGCTTTTTTGTGCGCCGCGCGCCAGGGCGGCATGCCTTGTGGCGCACACGCCGCGGCATTCGAGCCGCGTCAACGGGTTCTGCGCTTTTCGAAAATCACCAGGGCGATTCCCCCAAGAATAACGATGGACGCAACGAGCAGGCGTGGCGTCATGGATTCGCCGAGGAGCACGATGGCACCTACGGCGGCGATGACAGGCACGCTGAGCTGGACGCTGGCCGCGCTGGTCGCTTTGAGCCCACGCAACGCGGTATACCAGATGGCGTAGCCCACACCGGACGCCAGGGCGCCCGAGGCGATGGCATAGCCGATTCCCCAACTGTCCAGCGAAGTCCGCGCCAGCATCGCCACGCTCAAGCCCACAGCAAACACCCCGGAACGCAGGAAATTCCCTGCGGTCACGCGGATCGGGTCCTGGGTGCCCTTGCCGCGCAGGGAATAGATACCCCAAGCCACACCGGCGGCCAGCATGAGCGCGGCCTCATGGAGTGGCGGGGCCGACAGCCCGGGCAGCACAAGGCCCACCAGTCCGCCAAACGCGAGCACCAGACCCGCGATCTGCCGCGCCGACAGGTGTTCGCCGGTCCACAGTCCATAGCCGATCATCGTGACCTGCACGGCGCCAAACAGCAGCAGTGCGCCTGTGGCAGCGGGCAGACCGACATAGGCAAACGAGAAACAGGCTGCATAGCAAAAAAGTGCAAACGCCGAGAGCCAATTCCCCGACGTGCTTTGTGTGCCGCCGCGGATTCGCACGATCAGCCACAGCGCCAGGGCGCCAGAGAGAATGCGAATGGACGTGAAACTGGCGGGGTCAATGCCGGTGTTTTTCAGGGCCAGCCGGCACAGCAGGGAGTTGCCTGCGAAAGCCGTCATGGCCAGGCATGTCAGAGTCAATACCCGCGCATGTGACATTGGTGTACGGTCCGATGAGTTGAGCTTGCCGATAGTACCCATGCGCCACTGCAGCAAAAAGAAAAGCCCGCAACGGCGGGCTTTTTTACGTGGGAACCAGGCCGAATTACTTCAGCTTGATTTCCTTGTATTGCACATGCTTGCGAGCCTTGGGATCAAACTTCATGATCGCCATTTTCTCGGGCATGGTTTTCTTGTTCTTGCTGGTGGTGTAGAAATGACCGGTACCGGCCGTCGATTCCAGCTTGATTTTTTCGCGTCCGCCTTTGCTTGCCATGATGCTGCTCCAGTAATGTGGGTTTAGGCTTGGCCGCGTGCGCGCAGGTCGGCGAGCACGGAGTCAATACCATTTTTGTCGATCAGGCGCAGACCGGCGTTCGAGATGCGCAGGCGAATCCAGCGGTTCTCGGTCTCGACCCAGAAACGACGGTATTGCAGGTTCGGCAGGAACCGGCGCTTGGTTTTGTTGTTGGCGTGGGAAACATTGTTCCCGACCATCGGGCCTTTGCCCGTGACTTCACATACGCGTGCCATGAGGACACTCCGATACTTTTTCAACGGCCACCACTTGCGCGGCAGCCTCACCTCGCCAATTGAATAGGGTGGCGGTAACCCGGTTTGCTGCCTGAGATCCCCAGAACGAAACCGGGGGGCTGAATTCAGCAAAGCCTTGAATTATAACGGGATTTCATCTTTCAACGGACAGGCACTGCGGCCGGGCTCAGGGGGCGCTGCCCTGTTCAAGGAAACGCTGTGCATCGAGTGCGGCCATGCAGCCCGTGCCGGCGCTGGTAATGGCCTGGCGGTATACATGGTCCTGCACGTCGCCGGCGGCAAAAACGCCGGGCACGCTGGTCATGGAGGCGAAACCCTGCAGCCCTGTTTTGGTGATGATGTAGCCGTTCTTCATCTCGAGCTGGCCCTCGAAAATTTCCGTGTTGGGCCGGTGCCCGATGGCAATGAAGCAGCCCTTGAGGATCAGGTCATGGGTGGCACCATTGTTGACGTTCTTCAGGCGCACCCCGGTGACGCCGGAGGCGTCGCCCAGCACCTCGTCGAGCACGGTGTGCAGCTTCAGCTCGATCTTGCCGGCAGCCACTTTCTCCATCAGCTTGTCGACCAGGATCGCCTCGGCCTTGAACTTGTCGCGGCGGTGCACCAGGTACACCTTGCTGGCGATGTTGGACAGGTACAGCGCTTCTTCCACGGCCGTATTGCCGCCACCCACCACGCAGCACACCTGCTCGCGGTAGAAAAAGCCGTCACAGGTGGCGCAGCCGGAGACGCCGCGGCCCATGAATGCCGACTCCGACGGCAACCCGAGGTATTGCGCCGACGCGCCCGTGGCCAGGATCAGGGCGTCGCAGGTGTACTCGAAGCTGTCGCCCTTGAGGGTGAAGGGCCGTTGGCTCAGATCGACCGCGCTGATGTGATCAAAAACAATCTCCGTGTTGAAGCGCTCGGCGTGCTCCAGAAAACGCTGCATCAACTCCGGGCCCTGCACGCCGAGCACGTCGGCGGGCCAGTTGTCCACGTCGGTTGTGGTCATGAGCTGGCCGCCTTGTGCGATGCCGGTCACCAGCATCGGTTTGAGGTTGGCGCGCGCCGCATAAATGGCGGCGGTATAGCCGGCCGGGCCGGAGCCCAGAATCAGGACGCTGGCGTGTTTTGTGTTAGACATAGTTACATTCGGAAAGGGAAAGCCATAGGGCGGTGTACAGTTTGGGGTCGGCCGCAAGGTATCAACCCTAAACCCTTGTGCGCCATTGTAAAAACCAAAAGACCCCGACAAGGGGGTGGACTGCGGAGATTAGTCGAAATGTCGATGTTGTCGAACCTGGAATTGCTGCGCCGTGTGCCACTGTTTTCCATGCTGACCTCGGTGCAGGCCGAGGCCGTGGCGGCGGCGATTGTCAAGCATCGATTCAAACGCGGCGAGACCATCGTGGAGCAGGGCAAGAAGGCCAACGCCCTGTTCATCATCCTGACCGGACGCGCCCGTGTCGTGACCTCCGACAGCCGCGGCCGCGAGGTGATTCTGGCCAACATGCAGCCCGGCGACTACATCGGCGAGATGAGCCTGATCGACGATGAGCCGCATTCCGCCACGGTTCGTGCCGAGGTGCAGACCGATGTGCTGATGCTCGGGCGCGCCGAGTTTGCCCGCTGCCTGCCGGAAAACTCCTCCATGGCCTACGCGGTCATGAAGGGTCTGGTGCAGCGTCTGCGTCACGCCGATCGCAAGATTGAATCGCTGGCGCTGATGGACGTGTACGGCCGCGTGGCGCGTGCCCTGCTGGAGTTTGCCAAGCCCGAGCCGGATGGCACGCTCGTGATCCGCGACAAGGTTTCGCGCCAGGACATCGCCAAAATGGTCGGTGCCTCGCGCGAGATGGTCAGCCGGGTCATGAAAGACCTTGAAGAGCGCGGTTTCACTGAAATACAGGAGAACGGCTCCATGGTGATCAGGGAGCGAATCGAACCGCTGGACTGATTTTCCCGCTCTGGTTTCGGGTAAGCTGGCGCCCTACGCTTCGCCTATGACTTACTCGCTCAACACCCTGAATTCGTCTTCGTCCGTCAAGACACCGGAACGCTCCGGCGCCACCCGCTTCGTTCATGAAGTCGGCCTGATTCTGGGGCTGCTGGCCATCGCTTTCTGGCTGCTGGCGCTGCTCAGCTACTCGCCGCAGGACGCCGCCTGGTCCACCTCGGGCTATGGCGGCCCGGTGCGCAACCTGGGCGGCCGCCTGGGGGCCTGGATCGCCGACGCCAGTTATTTCCTGCTGGGTTTTTCCGTCTGGTGGTGCTTTGCGGCCGCGATGCGTGCCTGGCTCGCCGCGCTGGCGCGCGGGCTGTGCGGTGATGATCCGGCGGCGCCCGCGACCTCGGCGCCCCATGACGCCTCCATGCTGGGCCGTTTTGCCGCCAGCCGGGCGGCGTTCTGGTGCGCCCTGGCGCTGCTGCTGTGCGCCAGCACGGCGCTGGAATGGTCGCGCATGTACCGTTTCGAGTCCCATCTGCCGGGCTATGCCGGCGGCGTGCTCGGCTACCTGGTCGGGCCCGCCAGCGTCAAATGGCTGGGCTTCACCGGCTCGGGATTGGTGGGCATTGTGCTGGGGGTGATTGGTGCCTCGCTGGTGTTTCGCTTTTCGTGGGCGCAGGTGGCCGAACACGTCGGCGCTAAGCTTTATTCGCTGGTCGAGTCGCGCCGCGAAAAACGCGAAATTGCCGAGGACCTGGCACTGGGCAAGCAGGCCGCGCGTCAGCGCGAAGAGGTGCTGCTTGAAGAGCGGATCGAAATTGAGGAGCACCACCCCAGCCCGGTCCTGATCGAGCCGGCGCTGGTCGAGGTGGCTCGGAGCGCGCGCGTGGCCAAGGAGCGCCAGAAGCCGCTGTTCACCGAGCTGCCGGACAGCAAGCTGCCGCAGGTGGACCTGCTCGATGGGGCGCTCACGCGCCAGGAAACCGTGGCGCCCGAGACGCTGGAGATGACCAGCCGCCTGATCGAGAAAAAGCTCAAGGACTTTGGCGTGGAAGTGCGCGTGGTGCTGGCCTCGCCCGGGCCGGTGATCACGCGCTACGAGATCGAGCCGGCCACCGGCGTGAAGGGCTCGCAGGTCGTCAACCTGGCGCGCGATCTGGCGCGCTCGCTGAGCCTGGTCTCGATCCGCGTGATCGAGACCATTCCGGGCAAGAACTACATGGCGCTGGAGTTGCCCAACGCCAAGCGCCAGTCGATCAAGCTGTCCGAAATTCTGGGCTCGCAAATCTACAACGAAGCCAAGTCGCTGCTGACCATGGGACTCGGCAAGGATATCGTGGGCAACCCGGTGGTGGCCGACCTGGCCAAAATGCCGCACGTGCTGGTGGCCGGCACCACGGGCTCGGGCAAATCGGTCGGCATCAACGCCATGATCCTGTCGCTGCTCTATAAGGCCGAGGCGCGCGATGTGCGGCTCTTGATGATCGACCCCAAGATGCTGGAGATGTCGGTCTACGAGGGCATTCCGCATCTGCTGGCGCCCGTGGTGACCGACATGCGCCAGGCCGCCCACGGCCTGACCTGGTGCGTGGCCGAGATGGAGCGCCGCTACAAACTGCTGAGCAAGATGGGCGTGCGCAACCTGGCGGGCTACAACGCCAAGATCGACGAGGCCGCGGCGCGCGAAGAGTTCATCTACAACCCGTTCAGCCTGACGCCCGACTCGCCCGAGCCGCTGCAGCGCCTGCCGCATATCGTGGTGGTGATCGACGAACTGGCCGACTTGATGATGGTGGTGGGCAAGAAGATCGAGGAACTGATCGCGCGGCTGGCGCAAAAGGCGCGCGCCGCCGGCATCCACCTGATTTTGGCGACGCAGCGCCCCAGCGTAGACGTGATCACCGGCCTGATCAAGGCCAATATCCCGACGCGCATTGCGTTCCAGGTGTCCAGCAAGATCGACTCGCGCACCATCCTGGACCAGATGGGCGCCGAAGCCTTGCTGGGGATGGGCGACATGCTCTACATGCCGAGCGGCACGGGCTTTCCGATCCGCGTGCACGGCGCCTTTGTGAGCGACGAGGAAGTGCACCGCGTGGTGAGCTACCTCAAGTCGCAGGGGCCGGCCAACTACATCGAAGGCGTGCTCGAAGGTGGCACGGTCGATGGCGAAGACGGGGTTGATGGCGCGATAGACGGCGGCGGCGAGAAAGACCCGATGTACGACCAGGCGGTCGAGGTGGTGCTGAAAAACCGCAAGGCCAGCATTTCGCTGGTGCAGCGCCATTTGAAGATCGGCTACAACCGTGCCGCGCGGCTGGTCGAAGACATGGAAAAGGCCGGCCTGGTGAGCGCCATGAGCGGCAGCGGCCAGCGCGAGATTCTCGTGCCGGCGCGTGCGGAGTAACCACGATGCAGATGCAAGTCAATTCCGTGCGAAAACTGATCGCTATTATTTTAATAGCTGGATGTGTACAACTGGCAAGGGCTGGAGGCATGGAAAGCCTTGAGTCGTTCGTCAAGACGGTGAAGAGCGGGCGCGCCGAGTTCAGCCAGGTCGTGACCGCGCCGGCCAGGCCCGGCCAGACCGCGCGCACCAAGACGTCGACCGGTACCTTCGAGTTCTTGCGGCCCAGCCGGTTCAAGTTTCTCTACCAGAAGCCGTTCGAGCAAAGCATCGTGGCCGATGGCCAGACGCTGTGGCTGTACGACGTGGATTTGAACCAGGTCACGGCGCGCAAGCAGGCGCAGCTGCTGGCCTCCACGCCGGCCGCGCTGATTGCCTCCGCGCCCGATCTGCACGCGCTGCAGGCCGACTTCAACCTGCAGGACGCGCCGGACAAGGACGGGCTGCAGTGGGTGGTCGCGAACCCGAAGGCGAAGGACGGTCAGTTGCAAAGTGTGCGCGTCGGCTTCAAGCCGGGGGACGGCGGCAACCAGCTCGCCGTGCTGGAGATTCTGGACAGCTTTGGCCAGCGCTCGGTGCTGACCTTCAGCCAGTTCGAGGTCAACGCGGCCCTGCCGGCCGACGCCTTCGTGTTCAAGCCGCCGGCGGGGGCGGACGTGATCCGCCAGTGACGGCGGGCGCAGGGATGAGTGGTCCATGAGCTCGAACGTGCCTCTGGCCGAGCGCCTGCGCCCGCACACATTGGGCGAGGTGGTGGGCCAGCAGCATTTGCTGGGCGAGGGCATGGCGCTGCGCATCGCGTTCGAGTCGGGCCAGCCGCACAGCTGCATTCTGTGGGGGCCGCCGGGCACCGGCAAGACCACCATCGCGCGGCTGATGGCCGATGCGTTCGACGCCCAGTTCATCACCATCAGCGCGGTGCTGGGCGGCGTGAAGGACATCCGCGAGGCGGTGGAGCAGGCCCAGGTGGCGCAGGGCAACCTGTTGGGCAGCGCGGGCGCTGGCGGGCGGCGCACCATTGTGTTTGTCGATGAGGTTCACCGCTTCAACAAGAGCCAGCAGGATGCGTTCCTGCCGCACGTGGAGAGCGGCCTGTTCACCTTCATCGGCGCCACCACCGAGAACCCCTCGTTCGAGGTCAACTCCGCGCTGCTGTCGCGCGCCACCGTGTACGTGCTGCAGCCGTTGTCGGAGGCAGACTTAAAGCAGATAGTGGCCAAAGCCCAGGCCATACATGCGGTACCAGCTATTGAAAATATAGCAATCGAGCGTCTGGCGGCCTACGCCGATGGCGACGCACGGCGACTGCTCAACACGCTGGAGACGCTGGCGGTGGCGGCCGAGCGCGAGCAGCGCAGCGAGATCACCGATGCCTGGCTGCTCAAGGTGCTGGGCGAACGCATGCGCCGCTATGACAAGGGCGGCGAGCAGTTCTACGACACCATCAGCGCGCTGCACAAATCGGTGCGCGGCTCCGACCCGGACGCCGCGCTGTACTGGCTGGTGCGCATGCTCGACGGCGGGGCCGACCCGCGCTATATGGCGCGCCGGCTGATCCGCATGGCCAGCGAAGACATTGGCCTGGCCGACCCGCGCGCGCTACGCCTGGCGCTGGACGCGGCCGAAGTGTATGAGCGGCTGGGCACGCCCGAGGGCGAACTGGCGCTGGCCGAATGCGTGGTCTATCTCGCGGTCGCACCCAAATCGAACGCGGTTTACAAAGCCTTCAACGAGGCCAGGGCCTTCGTCAAGCAGGATGGCACCCGACCGGTGCCCATGCATCTGCGCAACGCGCCAACCCAGCTCATGAAGACGCTGGACTACGGCCGAGGCTACCGCTATGCGCACGACGAAGCCGGCGGGTTTGCCGCGGGCGAGCGCTACTTGCCCGATGGCATGGAGGCGCCGGACTTCTACCGCCCGGTGGAGCGCGGTCTTGAAATCAGGATCGCTGACAAGCTGCGGGAGCTGAAAAAGCTGAACAATCAGCAACGCTAATAGGCTTTAAAAGCCCCTGATCATCAGCGTTGGCAAGGGTAAACCCGCCCAAATCTTCGGTTGTGCGCGGGTTGCGCTTCGCTACAATCTCGCCACCACAAACGCGCCACCGGCTGCACGCTGGCGCGTTTTTTGCTAGATAAAAGACAAGACTCATAAGGTCAAACTGCGAACCAGCCAATTTTCTGGCTCAAGCGGGCGTCATCTAGCTCATGAGCCGATTACAAAACGGAGAATATTTATGGATACCTTGCTCCAGCAGATCATCAACGGTCTGGTGCTCGGCAGCATGTATGCCTTGATCGCCCTGGGCTATACCATGGTGTACGGCATCATCAACCTGATCAATTTCGCGCATGGCGAAGTGCTGATGGTCGGGGCCATGACCAGCTGGACCATCATCGGTTTCATGCAGGACTCCATGCCGGGCACGCCGGGCTGGCTGATCCTGCTGATCTCGCTGATCATTGCCTGCGTGGTGGCCGCCACGCTAAATTTTGTGATCGAGAAGGTGGCTTACCGGCCGCTGCGCAAAAGTCCCAAACTGGCGCCCCTGATCACCGCCGTCGGCATGTCGCTGCTGCTGCAAACGCTGGCCATGATCATCTGGAAGCCCAACTACAAACCCTATCCGACCCTGTTGCCGAGCACGCCCTTCAACATTGGCGGCGCGGTGATCACGCCGACGCAAGTCCTGATTCTGGGCTTCACGGCGGTCTCGCTGGCCGTGCTGATGTGGCTGGTGAACTACACCAAGCTCGGCCGGGCCATGCGCGCCACGGCCGAGAACCCGGGGGTGGCGGCGCTGATGGGGGTCAAGCCTGACCAGGTGATTTCGGCCACTTTTGTCATCGGTGCGGTGCTGGCCGCCATTGCCGGTGTGATGTTCGCCTCCAACTACGGTACGGTGCAGCACACCATGGGTTTCCTGCCCGGTCTCAAGGCGTTTACCGCCGCCGTGTTTGGCGGCATCGGCAACCTGGCCGGTGCCGTGGTGGGCGCCATCCTGCTCGGGCTGATCGAGTCGATCGGTGCGGGCTATATCGGACAACTGACGGGCGGCTTTCTCGGTAGCAACTACAGCGACATCTTCGCCTTTATCGTGCTGATCGGCATGCTCACGCTGCGGCCCTCGGGTCTGCTGGGTGAACGTGTGGCGGACCGAGCCTGAACGCGGCCAAGGAGATTCAACATGAAACAGAAAAAACAAATAGTCGCCTTCTGCGTCGCGGGGCTCGCCCTGCTGATCCTGCCGCTGGTGCTGCAAAGCGCGGGCAACGCCTGGATCCGCATTCTCGACAGCTCGCTTCTGTACGTGATGTTGGCGCTGGGCCTGAACATCGTGGTGGGCTTCGCCGGCCTGCTGGACCTGGGCTACGTGGCCTTTTTTGCCCTCGGTGCCTACATGTACGGCCTGCTGGCCTCGCCGCAACTGACGGACAACTTTCCGGCCATCGCTGCCATGTTTCCCAATGGCTTGCACACGCCCGTGTGGATCGTGATTCCGGCCGGGGCCTTGCTGGCGGGCGGCTTTGGCGTGCTGCTGGGCACGCCCACACTCAAGCTGCGCGGCGACTACCTGGCGATCGTAACGCTCGGGTTCGGTGAAATCATCCGGGTGTTCCTGAACAACCTGGACCAGCCCATCAACCTCACCAACGGCCCCAAGGGGGTCAACCAGATCGATCCCATCACGTTCTTTGGACTGAACCTGGGCAGGCCGGTGACCGTGTTCGGTTTTGAGGTCGCCTCGGTCAGCCTGTATTACTACCTGTTTCTGGCGCTGGTATTGATCAGCGTGCTGGTGTGCTACCGGCTTCAGCTGTCGCGCATCGGCCGCGCCTGGATGGCCATTCGTGAAGACGAAATTGCGGCCAAGGCCATGGGTATCAACACGCGCAACCTGAAGTTGCTGGCGTTCGGCATGGGCGCCACCTTTGGGGGCGTGGCGGGCACCATGTTTGCCGCGTTCCAGGGCTTTGTGTCACCCGAGTCGTTCAGCCTGATGGAGTCGGTGATGATCGTGGCCATGGTGGTGCTGGGCGGCATCGGGCATTTGCCCGGCGTGATTCTGGGCGCCGTGTTGCTGTCGGCCCTGCCCGAAGTGCTGCGCTACGTCGCCGGGCCGCTGCAGGCCATGACCAACGGCCGCCTCGATTCCGCCATCCTGCGCCAGTTGCTGATTGCGCTGGCCATGATCGTCGTCATGCTGATGCGTCCGCGAGGCCTGTGGCCAACGCCCGACCATGGCAAATCGCTGCAAGCGAAGAAATAAGGAGGACGACATGGCAGATACAGATATGGTCCTCAACGTCTCCGGCGTCTCCAAGCGGTTCGGCGGTTTGCAGGCCTTGAGCGACGTGGGCATCCAGATCAAGCGCGGCCAGGTGTATGGCCTGATCGGCCCCAATGGCGCCGGCAAGACCACGTTCTTCAACGTACTGACGGGCCTGTACACCCCCGACAGCGGAACCTTCGAGTTGGCCGGCAAGCCCTACACTCCGAGCGCTGTGCACGAAGTTGCCAAGGCCGGCATTGCGCGCACATTCCAGAACATTCGGCTGTTCTCCGACATGACGGCGCTCGAGAACGTGATGGTCGGGCGCCATGTGCGGACCGGGTCGGGCGTGTTTGGTGCGATTTTTCGCAGTCCCGGCTTCAAGGCCGAGGAAGCCGCCATTGCCAAGCGCGCGCACGAGTTGCTCGACTACGTGGGCATTGGCAAATTCGCCGACTACAAGGCCCGCACGCTGAGCTACGGCGACCAGCGCCGCCTCGAGATTGCGCGCGCGCTGGCGACCGACCCGCAACTGATCGCGCTGGACGAGCCGGCCGCCGGCATGAACGCGACCGAAAAAGTCCTGCTGCGCGAACTGATCGACCGCATCCGCAACGACAACCGCACGATTTTGCTGATCGAGCATGACGTGAAGCTCGTCATGGGACTGTGTGACCGCGTGACCGTGCTGGACTACGGCAAGCAGATTGCCGAAGGCACGCCGGCCACCGTACAGAAAAACGAAAAAGTGATCGAGGCCTACCTGGGGACAGGGGGACACTGACATGGCCAACACCAACACACCCATATTGCTCAAAGTCAGCGGCTTGAAAGTCGCCTACGGTGGCATCCAGGCCGTCAAGGGCGTGGACTTTGAAGTGCACGAAGGCGAGCTGGTCTCGCTCATCGGCTCCAACGGCGCCGGTAAAACCACCACCATGAAAGCCATCACCGGCAGCTTGCCCATCAACGAGGGCGACATCGAATTCATGGGCAAGAGCATCAAGGGGCAGGGGCCCTGGGATCTGGTGAAACAGGGCCTGGCCATGGTGCCCGAAGGCCGCGGCGTGTTCACCCGCATGAGCATCACCGAAAACCTGCAGATGGGCGCCTACGTGCGCAGCGACAAGGCCGACATTGCGGCCGACATTGACAAGATGTTCGCCATCTTTCCGCGTCTGAAGGAGCGCAAGGACCAGCTGGCCGGCACCATGTCGGGCGGCGAACAGCAAATGCTGGCCATGGGCCGTGCGTTGATGAGCCGGCCCAAGGTGCTGCTGATGGACGAACCGTCCATGGGCCTGAGTCCCATCATGGTGGACAAGATCTTCGAGGTGGTTCGTGATGTGTATGCGCAGGGCGTCACCGTCCTGCTGGTTGAGCAAAACGCCAGCCGTGCCTTGAGCATTGCGAATCGCGGCTATGTCATGGAGTCGGGGCTCATCACCATGAGCGGCGACGCCAAGGTGATGCTGAACGACCCGAAGGTGCGCGCAGCCTATCTGGGCGAGTGATGGGGTTTTGCCGCGGCGGCGGGTGTCGTCGCGCAAGGCAATGATGTAGCATGACGCTCCTCGGGCGGCCGTTGGGGTTGCTCGTCGAATCTTCCCTTTACTTGTTCAAGAACGACACAATGAAACACTGGGCGCAACTGACTTTCCCCTTCAAACTTGCTGCTGCGACCGCGTTGACCGCGGCGGCGTCCATGGCTGCGGCCCAGGACGTTCAAATCGTCAAGATCGGGCATGCGGGTCCGATCTCTGGCGGGATTGCCCACATCGGCAAGGATACCGAGAACGGGGTTCGCCTGGCCATTGACGAAATCAATGCGCAGAACCCGGTGATTGGCGGCAAGAAAATCAAATTCGAGATCGATGCCGAAGACGATGCCGGTGACCCGCGGCAAGCCACCGCCGTGGCGCAGAAAATGTGCGACTCCAAAGTCGCCGGGGTGGTTGGGCATCTCCAGTCGGGGACCTCCATTCCCGCGTCGGCCATCTACAACCGGTGCGGCATTCCCAATATCACGGCCTCTGCCACCAACCCGGATCTGACCAAGCCTGGCTACAAAACCACCTTCCGGCTGATTGCCAATGACAATGCGCTGGGTGCTGCGCTGGCCTTGTACGCTGCGGACGCGCTGAAAGTCAAGAAGGTGGCCATCATTGACGACCGGACTGCGTACGGCCAGGGGGTTGCGGCAGTGTTCAAGGAGACCGCGGTCAAAAAGGGCCTGCAGGTTGTCGGCGCGGAATACACCAATGACAAGGCAACCGACTTCATGGCGATCCTGACGTCGCTCAAGAGCAAGAAGCCGGATGCGATTTTTTACGGCGGGCTCGATGCCCAGGCCGGTCCGATGCTGCGCCAGATGGAGCAGTTGGGCATGGTCGACGTGAAGTATTTCGGCGGCGATGCGCTGTGCACCGAAAAACTGGCCGAGCTCGCCTCGAACTCAGGCATCCTGAAGAACGTGACCTGCGCGACAGGTGGCGCTTCAGTAGAAAAAATGCAGGGTGGACTGGCCTGGAAGAAACGCTACGACGCCAAATTCCCGGGGCAATTCCAGATCTACAGTCCCTATGCCTATGATGCGACCTTTGTCCTGGTGGATGCCATGAAGCGGGCGAACTCTACCGACCCCAAGATCTATGTTCCGTTCCTGGCCAAGACGCACTATAAGGGCGTGACCGCCAATATCGCTTTTACGGCCAATGGCGAGCTGACCAAGCCTGCAGTGACACTTTACGTCTACAAGAACGGCGTTCGAACCGCGCTGAACTGAAGGCGCCGACGCCGTTGTCGCACCACGGGCCGGGCGCAGGGGCCTTAGTCGACCGTGGCGCCCGAGGCCTTCACCACTTTCCCGTACTTGGCGAGTTCGCTCTTCATGAAGGCGCCGAACGCCTCCGGTGTGCTCGGGACCGGTTCTGCCAGCAGACTGGCGAAGCGCGTTTTGGTGTTGGGGGCATTCAGCGCTGCCACAAACGCATGATTCAGCCTGTCAATCACCTCTTTGGGCGTGCCGGCCGGTGCCACCAGGCCCCACCAGGTATCGATCGAAAATCCCCTCAGCGTATCGGCCACGGGCGGCACCTCCGGCAGGGCAGGTGAGCGCGCGAGCGTCGTCACCGCGATGGCCTTGAGCTTGCCGGAGCGGATATTGGGCGCCGCGGTGGCGAGGTTGTCGAAATTGAAATCGACCTGACCGCTCAGCAGCGCCAGCTGCGCCGGGTTGCCGCCGTTGTAGGGAATGTGGACGGCAAAAATGCCGGCTTGCGCCTTGAACATCTCGCCGGCCAGGTGGCCCGCACTGCCATTGCCGCCGCTGCCGTAGTTGAGTTTTCCAGGGTTGGCTTTGGCATACGCGATCAAGTCACGCACGCTGGTGATCTTGAGGCGCCGGGCCGTCTCGGCATTCATCACCAGCACGTTCGGCACGCGCAGAATTTGCGTGATCGGCGCGAAATCGGTCGCCGCGTTATAGGGCATCTTGCGGTACAGCCAGGGGTTGACGGCGTTGGTTGCGGTCGCTGCGATGCCGATCGTCAGGCCATCGGGCGCGGCCTTGGCGATCATGTCGGCCCCGATGTTGCCGCCCGCCCCCGGCTTGTTGTCGATGATGACCGGCCCGAGCGTCTCCTTCACGGCCTCGGCCAGAATGCGGGCGGTCAGGTCGATCGGGCCACCCGCGCCGTAGGGCACGATGAGCCGGATCGGGCGCGCCTGCGCTTGCGCGAGGGACGGGGAGAGGGTCAGCAAAGGGATGGCAGAAAGTGCCAGCGCCTGGGCCAAGGCAGGGAAAAGGGTTCGACGTTTCATGGCCCTATTGTGCAAAACAATAGCCGGCGCGCCACCGTGACAATCCCTTACATCGCATTGCCCGGGTGCTGTCCGTCGCCGCGCCGTCCCCTGCGTTATGAGTGTGTGGAATGTTTTCCATGATTTTGAAGGAATCCCAATATGAAAATTCACACATTACTGCTTGCAGCCGCCCTTGCCACCGGTGGCGTCGCGTTTGCCCAGACAACCCCTGCGACCCCCGTCGTCACGCCGACGCCAGCCCCGGCTGCCGCGCCTGCTGCTCCAGGCAAGGCGGGGGCGCACAAGATGCGGATGCACAAACATGCCCACAAGGCCGCGGCCGCCGCGACACCAGCCGAAGCCGATCGGACGACGACGCGGGAAGATCGCATGGCCGCCGCTGAAGCCGACTACAAGGCCAGCCAGGAGGCAAAAGGGGATCAGTCCGCCGCGCCAGCCCACGAGATGCATCATCATCATCACCATCATCATGGCGGCCACTCCATGCACAAGCATCAGCCGGCGCAGGCGGCCCCGGCTTCCTGAGCGCGGCTTCAGGCCACGATGCCGGCTTGGGCCTTGTCGGCCTCGGTGGTGAACGCGTCGGCGTAGAACTCATCCGCCGACAAGCCCGCCAGGTGGGTGTAGTCGGCGCGCGCGGAGTCCACCACGATGGGTGCGCCGCAGGCATACACCTGGTAGCCTGAGAGATCCGGGAAATCTTCCAGCACGGCCTTGTGCACGAAGCCCGTGCGCCCGCTCCATCCATCCTCGGGCAGGGCGTTGGAGATCACCGGCACGTAGCTCAGGTTGGGCATCTCGGCGACGCGCGCCCTGACCCAGTCGTCCATATACAAGTCCTGCGGGCGACGCCCGCCCCAGTAGAGCGTTGCGGGGCGGTCGATGCCCTTGAACTGCATGTGCTCGATGACCGCCTTGATCGGCGCAAAGCCCGTGCCCGAGGCCAGCAGGATCATCGGTTTGGTCGAGTCCTCGCGCAGGAAGAAACTGCCGTACGGGCCTTCCACGCGCAGTATCTCCTTGTCTTTCATCGCATGGAACACGTGGTCGGTGAACTTGCCGCCGGGCATGTGGCGAATGTGCAGCTCCACGCCAGGCCCGTGGTGCGGCGCGTTGCCCATCGAGTAGCTGCGCCGTGCGCCGTCCCGCAGGATGAATTCGAGGTATTGGCCCGCGTGGTACTTGAACGTGTCATTGGCCGGCAGCTGCAGCTTGACCAGCATGACGTCGTGCGATTTTTTCTCCAGCCCGATCACGCGCGCAGGCATCTTGCGGACCGGAAAGGCGCTCTCGTCCGTCACCTGGCGCGACTCCAGCACCACATCGCTGTGCGGCACGCCGCAGCAGGTCAGGATAAAGCCGCTGGCTTCTTCCTCGGGGGACAGCGCCTTGCTCTGGTGCGGGCCGTGCACCACCGTGCCTTCAATCTTCCTGCACTTGCACGAGCCGCAGGCGCCGTCCTTGCAACCGTAGGGCAGCCCCACGCCGGAGCGGATGCCCGCCGCCAGAATCGCTTCGCCGGGGTTGGCGACAAAGCTGCGGCCGCTGGGCAGCACAGAGATATTGAATGTCATCTTTTCGGTATCCTCGGGGAGTCGTCTTTTCACCAACTCCCGATTGTGCCTTCAAACCAATCCTCTCTTGGCGCCTTGCCCGCGCGCTTTCGCCGCGAACGGGTGTTGATGGTGGGCTGCGGCGACGTCGGCTTGCGTGTGGCGCGCGGCATGGCGGGCCGCGTGCGGCTGCTCGCGCTGACCTCGTCGCCGCAGCGTGTGAGCGAATTGCGCGGGCGCGGCATTACCCCTTTGCAGGGCAACCTGGATGTGCCGGCCAGCTTGCGCCGGCTTGCCGGCATCGCCACCCGCGTGGTCTATCTGGCGCCGCCACCGGGCGAGGGCTGGGGCGACCCGCGCGCGCGCTCGCTCGCGCAGGTGCTGCGCCAGCGCTCTGCGCCCGCCTCCTTCGTCTACGGCTCGACCAGTGGCGTGTATGGCGACTGCCAGGGTGCCACGGTGGCCGAAACCCGGGCCGTGAACCCGCGCACGCCCCGCGCCAGCAAACGGGTATCGGCCGAACAGGCCGTGCGCTTCCTGGGGCGCAGCGCCATGCAGTCGGGCTTTGTGCGCACCAGCATCCTGCGTATTCCCGGCATCTATGCCCCGGACCGCGACGGCGGCACGCCGCGCGCGCGCCTGCGCAAGCGCACGCCCGTGCTGGTGGAGCAGGACGATGTCTACACCAACCACATCCACGCGGACGATCTGGCGCGCGCCTGTCTGCTGGCGCTGTGGCGCGGCAAGCCGCAACGTGTCTACAACGTGAACGATGACACCCGGCTCAAGATGGGCGCTTATTTCGATCTCGCGGCCACGCTGTACGGCCTGCCCAAGCCCCCGCGCGTGCCGCGCGACACAGCGCAGGACCAGTTGCCACTGATGCTGCTCAGTTTCATGAGCGAGTCGCGCTTGATGGACAACACGCGCATGAAGCGCGAACTCAGGCTGGTGCTGCGCTATCCGACGGTGGATGCTGGCTTGCTAGCAGAAAAGTAGTGCGCGAAGGGTTTAAATGCCCGCGTCACTGTGGACGGTGACGGTATTCCGGGATGGCCTGCGAAATCGCAAGAGACAAAAAAACCGCAATGCCATCAAGCATGCGGTTTTGTCGTGGTGCCGGGGCCGGAACCACAGAACGGGCTGCAAGCCGCATGGATTCTAGGTTCCTGGAAATAGGTTTTGAAAAGTACCGTCAAAAGTACCGTCATTTTTCAAAGTGTCCCCGCATGTTGCGGTTTTGACACGTAATGATTGATTGTGCCACCGTGTGCGCGTTTACCCCCGCAGCCCCGGATTGCTGATTCACCGCCTTGATGGCTCACATCTGGCCCTCTATGGCGTCAAGCGTTTCATTGATGCCATTTAGTCGTCCCTGAGAAACTCGATTTTCAAATAGCCTGAGGTACACAATTGCGGAGCAAACGGAGGTCCAAGACCGACCCGGAGCAGCTGCAGCTGCTGGAGCGGGTGTCATGACAAGTCGGGGAAAGCGCGAACTGCACCCCCTGTAGGGTTCGACAATCAGACCGCAGACCGGAATCATCCGACCATGGCAGAAAAACCGTCGGGAAAGAAACCCATACTCCCCAAACCCCGCCCGCAGAAGGCACCGGCGCCCGCACCTCGTCACAAGGCTGCGGCCGTTGCCACGTCCAGTCCCAAGGTGCCCATGCAGCGTACAGCCATCAAAAGGGATGGCGGCCCCGCAATGCATGTCTTGACCTTGAAGCCCAAGCAGCAGAAGTTTGTGGACGAATACATGATCGACCTGAACGGGACGCAGGCGGCGATTCGGGCGGGCTACCGGGCGAACTCGGCGGCAGAGCTTGCTTACGAGTACCTCAGAAAACCTCAGATTCAGAGCGCCATCGCCGCCGCCCGCAAGGCGCAGCAGGAGCGGACTCAGATCGATGCCGACCGCGTGATGCTGGAGGCCTGGCACATCCTGACCGCCGACGTCCGCGACCTGGTGCAGGTGAATGTCGGCTGCTGCCGCTACTGCTGGGGCGAAGGGCATATGTTGCAGCGCACCCTGTCCGAGTTCAACAACGAGCGCGAGAAACACTTGAACAGTGGCAAGCCGATCGAGGACTGGGACGGGCAGGGCGGCATGGGCTACAACCCCCTCCAGGCGCCGCACACCGGCTGCCCCGAGTGCCACGGTGACGGCCAGGCCCGCGTCGTGCTGGGCGATACGCGTACCCTGTCGGCGCGGGCGCTGGCGCTATACGCCGGCGCCAGGCAGGGCAAGTACGGCATCGAGGTGCTGATGCACTCCAAGATGAACGCGCTGGAGAAGCTGGCCCGGCACCTGGGCCTGTACGAGCGGGACCACCAGCAAAAGACTGACCCCCTGGCCAGCTTGCTGCATGCCATCGCCAAGGGCAACGGCAACGGGTTCTCGCCGGTGGCGGTGGATCCCGAGCGCCGCGCTGCACCGGCCGCGCCCAGCGCCTTCATCGCGCGCGAGCACGCACCGGGCGAGAGGGACTGACCGTGACCGCGGACAGCCTCATCGTCAGCGATATCTCGTTGCGGCCACTGCCCACGAACGAAGCGGCGATGAACTGCTGTCTGGCGGTTCCCGAGTGGAGTCTGGGAGCATTGCGCTGCATTCTCGCTATTCGCGCCGCGCCGCACGGTGGGATCTGACCGCCGGTGCGGTACGAACGGAGCTGCACAGAACTTAGCAAAAGTTAGCAAAAGTTAATGTCCATGCCGCTATTACTTGAGGTCCTTGCGAGGGCTGCGGTAGCTGATTGTGCGGACGAACGGCGTGCTTCGACAGCAAAGGCGGCTGCTGGAGAATATATCGCCCGATGACGCGACTGGCCGCGGCGGGTAGTTCAACACCAGGAGCGGGGTGCTCGACGCCGACCGGCGCGCAGCTGTCGAACCCCGCCTGGGGCAGGCCCGCGACCGCGTCGCCGGCGGCCTGCGCCTGCCCAAGGACGAGACAGGCGACTGCCACCGCTTGACAACGACGCTGTGCGCCCTGACTCGCGCGCTGGGCGTGGACTTCCGGTTTGGACAGTCGGTCGACGGGCTCGTCACGGACGGCGAGCGCATCAAGGCCATGAAAGCGCAGCGGACCGACTCGTGCTCGCGTTCGGGAGCCACTCGCTTGATTTCCTCGCGCCCCTGGGCGTCGGCCTGCCGGTTTATCCGGTCATCGGTCCGACGCGCCATCCGAACCTGTTCCTCAACACTGGCCACGGCATGGTGGGCTGACCGGAAGTCGCCTGAACTATTCGGCATCGGAGGGGTTTTGATTCTTGAGCTCGGCGAATTTTGCTGCCATCGTCGGGTTGCCCCGAGTCAACTTCTTGATCGTCACATCCTGCGCCTTGTCGTTCGCAAGACGAATGTTCCGATCTGTACCGAGCAGGGCCTCTTTCGTCTTCTGCAAGTGGTCGATCGACTTGTCGATCTCTGCGATCGCCTTTTGGAAGTGCCCGGCGGCCAGGTCGTAGTTTCTCGCGAATGCCGTCTTAAAAGTCTCAAGCTCGGTCTCGAAGTTCGTGATGTCGACGTTTTGAGCCTTAACAAGAGCAAGCTCCGACTTGTACTTGAGCGAGTTCATCGCCGCATTCCGCAGCAGCGTGATGATGGGAAGAAAGAACTGGGGCCGCACGATGTACATCTTGGGGTGGCGGTGGAACATGTCGACGATCCCGGTGTTGTAGAGCTCGCTATCTGGCTCAAGCAGCGATACCAGCACGGCATACTCGCAGCCCTTTTCGGTGCGATCCTTGTCGAGCTCCTTCAGGAAGTCCTCGTTCTTGTTCTTCGTCGCGGTGCGATCGCTCTCGTTCTTCATTTCGAACATGATCGAGACAATCTCGGTGCCGGCTTCATCCGAGTCCCGAAAGATGTAGTCCCCCTTGCTGCCCGTCCGCGCGTCATTGTCCTTCTCGAAATAGGCCCTGGGAAACGCGGTCGCTCGAATGCGGTTGAACTCGGTCTCGCAGTGCTGCTCCAGGGTTTCGCCAACCATCTTGGTCGACATACGAGCTTTCAGATCCCGAAGGCGCTCGATCGTGTCCTCGCGATCCTTGATCTGCGTCTCATACTTGTCCTTGAGCGACTTCTCAGCGAGTTGCTTTTCAAGTTCCGCTCGCGAGAGGCCGCTCTTCAGTTCGTCGCGTTCCCTTTCGACCACACTGACCGCCTCGATGATTGCGAGCTTTTGCGCAACCTCGATGGCGGCGAGCTCGGCCTTGAGGCCCTGGATCTCGGCGTCCTTGGTCGCTGCAGCCGTCTGTAGCCCGTTCACGAGCTTCGCGTCCGCCAGCTCGGAAGCGGTTTGTTTGTCACGCTTCGCCTGCTCAAGTTCGTTGGCGAGTGCGTCACGCTGCTTTTCTACTGCGCTGAGGGCCTCAGCCACGGCAAGCTTGCGCGCGACCTCACTGGCATCGACCTTGGCCTTCAGGTCCTGTATCTCGGCGTCCTTAGCTGCGGCAGACTTCTGCGACTCACTGGCGAGCTGGGACTTGGCGAGCTCGACTGCATTTTGTTTGTCCTGTTCGGCCAGCGCAAGCCGGTCGTGCAACTCCTGCTCGAACTTGCCGTCGCGAACCTGCTTCAGGATGTCCGCGTATCCGGCCTCGTCGATCTTGAATGCCTTCCCGCAGTGCGGGCAGATGATTTCATGCATGACTACGTTTCTCCCGCCTTCCTTCATCAGAATCTGCTTGTGCATCTCAGGACCAGCCCATTTCGCCGCAAGCGTTGCGATCCGGCATTCGACCGGCTGGAACCAATATAAACCAGACCTCCGGGGGTACAGGCTGGAGGCCTCGTCCTGGCTGGCAGCGAGAGTTCCCGAGTTTTGCTGACAGCCGACCTTGCCAGGCTCGACCCGCGGGTCGAAAGTCAGCTTCCTGGTGGGGTCTCGAACTCACACTACCGGCCAGGAGCGGCCACTCGGCCGCGGAACCTGAATGGCGCAAAAGGTTAAGGGTTGTCCGACACCTGCCCGTGCATCGCGACAGCGCCGAGCATGACACTGGCCTGAGGGCAGGTGTTGGACAAGCCTCTAAGGAGGAAACCGCGGAATGCACCGCGGGGGCTGGCAACGCTACGAACCTATGGA
>JARLJI010000133.1 GCA_031291295.1 Rhodoferax sp.
GGCGCGCTCATCGATCGGGCGGGCGCGTTTTCGCTACGCCTGGACCCCTTGCCCTCACCCTTCGAGTCGCTGCTGGAGTCGATCCTCTACCAGCAGTTGCACGGCAAGGCTGCGGCCACCATTCACCGCCGGGTGCGCGAGTACTTTGGCGGTGACCCCGCACCGCAAATGCTGCTCGACACGCCGGACGATCCGTTGCGTGCCGCGGGGGTTTCCGGCAACAAGATCAAGGCTCTACGCGATCTGGCTGCGCGCACGCTGGACGGCACGGTGCCCACCCATGCGGCCATTCTCAAGCTGACGGATGCGGAAATCGTCGAGCGGCTTACCGCGGTGCGTGGTATCGGCCCATGGACGGTCGAGATGCTCTTGATCTTCCGCCTGGGGCGGCCTGACGTGCTGCCGGTAACAGACTACGGCGTGCGCAAGGGTTTTGCGCTCACGTTTCAGCGCCTGCCCAAATCGCGGCCCATCGAGGCCTCCGATTTGCCCAAGGCGGATGTGGTGCTGAGGCGTGGCAAGCGCTGGACTCCGTTCCGCTCCGTGGCGAGCTGGTATCTGTGGCGGGCGTGCGACCTGGCCAAACCTGCGGCTGCGGCACCCTCCGGACGTGCCAGCCTACAATAAGCAGGATGGCCGCGCATCCTGTGATGGAGCGTCGGCGCACGATTGGATTTGTGCATGCCCTCAAGTAAACGCTTTGTCTGCATTCATGGTCACTTTTACCAGCCCCCACGCGAGAACCCCTGGCTGGAGACAGTAGAAACCCAGGACACAGCCGCGCCCTATCACGACTGGAATGAGCGCGTCTGCGCCGAGTGCTACGCGCCCAATGGCGCGGCGCGCATCCAGAATGAAAAGAATCGAATCACGCGCATAGTGAACAACTACGCGCGCATCAGCTTCGACTTTGGGCCCACGTTGCTGAGCTGGCTCAAGGAGAATGCGCCCCGCACCCACCGCATGATTCTGGACGGCGAGCGCCGCAGCCGCAAGAGCTACAAGGGCCACAGCTCGGCCATGGCCCAGGTTTACAACCACATCATTCTGCCCCTGGCCAGCCGCCGCGACCGCATCACGCAGATTCGCTGGGGCATCGCCGACTACCAGGACCACTACGGCATGCCGCCCGAGGGCATGTGGCTGGCAGAGACTGCGGCGGACAGCGAAACCCTGGAGCTGCTGGCGCTGCACGGCATCAAGTTCACGCTGCTGGCGCCGCACCAGTGCAAGCGCATTCGACCGCTGAGTGATGAGGCTGCCCAGCCCGAGACGAGCTGGACCGACACGCCCGACGCCAAGGTCGACACGAGCCGTCCGTACCTGGTGCGCTTCGAGTCCGGGGTATCCATCGCGGTGTTTTTCTATGACGGCCCGACCTCCCGGGCTATCGCGTTCGAGGGACTGCTGAACTCGGGCGAAGGATTTGCGGCGCGTCTCAAGGCCGGGTTCAAAGAGGGTTCGCAGACTCAGCTGATGCATGTGGCCACTGACGGCGAGTCCTACGGCCATCATCACAGGTACGGCGAAATGGCGCTGGCCTATGCGCTGCGGCTGCTGGAGCAGGACAAGACGGTCAGGCTCACCAACTACGCGAATTTCCTGGCCCAGTTTCCGCCCGAATACGAATGCGAGATTGAGGAAAACACCTCGTGGAGCTGCGTGCACGGGGTGGAGCGGTGGCGCTCAGACTGCGGCTGCAACGGAGGCCACCCGGGATGGAACCAGGCATGGCGCGCTCCGCTGCGGCAAGCACTGGACGAACTCCGCGACGCCCTTGCGCCGCTCACCGAGCAGGAAGGCGCGAAGTTCTTCAACGATGTGTGGGCTGCGCGCGACGGCTATATCCAGGTGATTCTCGATCGCGGCGAAGGGTCGCAACAGCGCTTTTTTGAGGCTTACGAGAGCCATCCGCTGACTGCGGAGGAGCGGGTGCGCGCCATGCAACTGATGGAGATGCAGCGCCACAGCCAGCTGATGTACACCAGTTGCGGCTGGTTCTTCGACGACGTGTCAGGCATCGAGACGGTGCAGGTGATTGGTTATGCTGCGCGGGTTTTGCAATTGGCCCGGGAGCTCTTCGGTGAGGCCGGCGGGGCATTGGAGACGGCATTCGTGGCGCGCCTTGCCGAGGCCCGCTCCAACGTGGCCAGCGCCGGCGATGGCGCGCGGATCTACAAGGAAAAGATCAGCCTGCTGGAACTGGGCCTGGAGCAGGTGGCCGCGCACTACGCCATCAGCAGCGTTTTCTCATCGTATTCAGAGGAGACCGAGCTGTTTTGTTATCGCGTCCGGCGCATCTCCCACGACATCTACACCTCTGGCCGTGGACGCCTGGCACTGGGCCGGGCGCACATTGCCAGCGCCATCACCGGCGAGACGCAGGGCTTTTCATTTGCCGTGCTCCATTTCGGCGACCAGAACATTACCGCGGCCGTGAAAGCCTATAGCGAGAGTGACGCCGCGGAGTTCGACGCCTTTGCGGCCGAGGCCGCGGACTTCGTGCAGCACGCGGATTTTCCCAAGGTGATCCGCCTGCTTGACCGCTACTACGGCCACGTGGATTACTCGCTGACGTCGCTGTTCACCGACGAGCAGCGGCGCATTGTGCAGCTCATTCTCAACTCCACGCTGTGGGATATCGAAAACTCGCTCACCACGATTTACGAGGATCACGCCAGCCTGTTGCACTACCTGTCGCAAGCCGGGCTGCCCAAGCCGCCGGCGCTCACCCTGGCCGCTGGATTTGCGATCAATGCGGGTTTGCGCCGCGCCCTGGAGGGCGATCCGATCGACCAGGCGCTGCTGCGCTCATTCCTGCAACTGGCCAAGGCCGACCAGGTGCCGCTGGAGACGGCCACGCTCTCGTACATTGCCGACCAACGCATGAAGCGCGCCATGGTGGAGCTGCAACTGTCAGCCGGTTCGCTGGAGATGCTGGACCGCGCACTGGGGCTGGCGCACACCCTGGTGGAGCTACCCTTTGAGCCCAACCTGTGGCAGGCGCAGAATATCTGGTACGAGATTCTGCGCACCTCCCGCTATGCGCTGACGACCCTGGCCACTGAAGATCGCCCCCGCTGGGACAAGGATTTCAGCGAACTGGGAACATGCCTGTCGATCGATGTCACGTCCATTACCGCGCAGGACCCGCTGGCGGAGACGACGGGGGACTAGCAACGAATGCCAATCGACCCCGTCGCACAAATCGTGGAGAGATGCTAGCTCTTTAATGCTACCCGGATGTGCAGTTCCTTCAACTGCTGCTCGCTGACTGTGGTCGGCGCGTCGGCCATCAGGTCGATGGCTTTGGCGGTTTTGGGGAAGGCGATCACCTCGCGCAGGCTGGGCGCGCCGGCCAGCAACATCACGATGCGGTCCAGGCCCAGCGCGATGCCGCCGTGGGGCGGTGTGCCGTACTCCAGCGCGTCCAGGAAAAACCCGAAGCGGGCGCGCGCTTCGTCGTCGCTGATGCCCAGTGACTGGAAGATCTGCTGCTGCACATCCTTGCGATGGATACGGATGCTGCCGGAGCCCAATTCGAGGCCGTTCATCGCCAGGTCGTAGCAGTTGGCGCGGACGCTGGCCGGGTCGGTAAGCA
>JARLJI010000134.1 GCA_031291295.1 Rhodoferax sp.
GCCTCATCACGACGTGGAATTTCCCCATGGCCATCCCCAGCTGGAAGCTGTTTCCCGCGCTGGTGGCGGGCATCACCTGCGTCATCAAGCCAGCATCGGACACGCCGCACTCCACCTCCAACCTGGTGCAGACGCTGGTGGATGCGGGCGTGCCCGCGGGCGTCATCAACATTGTCTCCGGCTCCGGCTCGGCTGTGGGCACGCCGCTGGTGGAGCACCCCGACGTGCGCGCCATCAGCTTCACCGGCTCCAGCTCCGTCGGCTCCTATGTGGCCCAGCGTGCGGCGGCCACCTTCAAGCCCGTGTCGCTGGAGATGGGCGGCAAGAACGCGCAGATCGTGCTCAACGATGCCAACCTCGATCTGGCGCTAGACGGCGCGCTGTGGGGCGCCTTTGGCACCACCGGTCAGCGCTGCACCGCCACCAGCCGCATCCTGCTGCAGAAGGGCATTGCCGCCGAGTTCACTCAAAAGCTGGTGGCGCGCGCCAAGGCGCTCAAAATCGGCAGCGGCCTCGACGAGTCGGTCGAAGTGGGTCCACAGGTGAACCCCAGCCAGATCGAAACGTCGGCCAAGTATGTTGAGATTGCGCTGGCCGAGGGAGCGCAGGTTCTCTGCGGCGGCCACGCCCTCACTGAAGGCGCTTACGCCAAGGGAACGTTCTTTGAGCCGACCGTGGTGGGCGGCGTGACGCCGGCGATGCGCATTGCGCGCGAAGAAGTCTTCGGCCCGGTCGTGAGCCTCATCGAGTTCGAGACGTTCGACGAGGCGATTGCGATTGCCAATTCGATTGATTACGGTCTTTCGACGGCGATCTACACCAGGGACGTGAACCGCGCCTTTACCGCCATGCGCGACCTCGAATCGGGCATCACCTACATCAACGCGCCCACCATCGGCGCTGAGGTGCACCTGCCCTTCGGCGGCGTGAAGCAGACGGGCAACGGACACCGCGAGGGGCTCGGCGCCATCGACTTCTTCACCACGTGGAAGGCGGTGTACGTGGACTACTCCGACAAGCTGCAGAGAGCGCAGATCGACAACCAGTAGCAAAGCCGCAGGCTGGCGCGGGAGATTGACCCTAGTTGTTCATCCGCGCCAGCACCACGGCGGCCGAGCCCGAGTGCCGCAGCGAGCAGATGGCATGCTGGTCGCAGGTGTAGTGCACCAGGGCCTCATCGTCGGCCCACGCCGCAGCGGTCTGCAGATCAACGGCGCGCAGCACCACAAAGCTCTTGCCCGGCCCAATAGTCAGCAGGTTGCGCCCCGGCTCAAAGGATGTTGCGTGGTCGTCGCCCTGCAGGAAGAAGGACGACTGCGGCTTCTTTTGTGCGCGCTGATTTGCACTGGCCGCGCGGGCTGCCGCGCTCTGGGCCTGTCGGGTCTGGTTCGCCGCGGGGGCTTCCTGCTCGGCCCTCACTCGCGGGGCAATGCCCAGCATCTTGTCCTGCTCGGCAACCGTGGGAAAGTTCGTGGTGAAATCCCAGTAGTTGAACCGCTCATACTGGTCAGCCGAGCAGGGGAGCGTGCCCTCGGCCCAAAGGCCCTCCACGCCTCCGCTCTTGCCCGTGATTCGCTTGAAGGCGTCGGCCCCTGCCGGCAGGGTGCCGCCCGCAGCGGGCAGCAGCACCACTTGCTTGCCGCAGATCGCATCGCCCACAACGTTTAAAACACGCACGTTGAAGACCAGCGGCTGGGAGTTGACGGCGGTCGCCCGAGCAAACCCGTCCGCCTCGGGAAAGTTAATCGGCTCAATCTTGAGCTTGTAGTGCGCCGCTTTGTCCTGCCACGAGGTCACCAGGTGCCCGCGTACACCGGCGTCGCTGGCGACGCCCTGTCCCAAATCGCCCGCAGTGTTCTTGGGCTGCGGGGCTCCCGGGCGGCTCTTTGCCACCAACAGTCCGCCCAGAACGGCCAGCATAATGACGCCGCCCAACAGCAGGGCAAACGGCGGACCCTTCTTCGTGCCGGGGGTGATTTGCGCACCCGGCTCCACCTGTCCGGCGTGGTCGTTCAGATAGTTGCGCAGCCACTCCTGATCCGCTGCCTGTGGAGCTTCCTTGCCGGGCTGCTGGTCGATCTCCGCCATCGCGCTAATCCTCTCCTGGTATCGGTGGCCCGCTCGCACCACTGCGGCGCACGCACCTGATGCCACGCACAGCCAACCTCACTCTAACCTTCCGCTGTGCCTCGTGCCACAAGAACTGCACGTGACCGATGAGGTTCCGGCACGCTTCACAGCGCCACTGCCCCCATCCCCGGGCAATGCGTTGGGTCTACTCAGTATGCGCGCGTGCCAGGGCCGCAGACTGCTCTCACGCGTGGCGCATGGGTTATTGCGGTAACATGTCGTCCTCGTCGTCGTCGGGCTTGCCCGGTGCGGCCTTGGCGGGCTTGGCCTCCGCCTTGGCTGTGGGCGCGGCCGCCGGCTCCGTGGGCAGTGGCGGGTGGTCGAAGACATACAACTCGTTGAACAGATACTTGTACGTGGCGTGCGACTGCCCGCGGAACTGCGGCTTGAAGCCGAACAGCACAATGTGCCCGCGGCCATAAGCCACCTCCAGCGCCGCCGCCTTGCCTTCAATCGCCTCCGGATGCAGCAGCAGGCCGCTCTCCAGCGGATTCGTCTCTTTGGCGTAGCGCGCCAGCACCGCGCCATGGAAGCCCGGCTGCGGCTCGAAGGCTGGACCGCTCTGGAACATCACCACGGGCGAGGCGCCCACGCCATAGTTCACCGGCAACTCCGCGTGCTCGGTCTCCACGCGCAGCAGCGCGCCTGAGCAGAAGAACTTGTCGCTCTTCACGCCATCCAGCACGTTCTTCACCGGCAGCGACATCAGCGGAATCAGCGCGCTGGCCGTGCGGTTCAGCGCGATCAGCGTGCCGCCGTCGCACACAAACGCGCGCAGGTTTTCCAGGCCCACC
>JARLJI010000014.1 GCA_031291295.1 Rhodoferax sp.
ATCATCTCGCGCGAAACCAAGGGCGCAAAGTCGATCGACGACTTCTGCCACAGCTTCCACGGCGGGGCCACCAACGGGCCCGAGGTAAAGACCTACACCTTCGACGAACTGGTGGCTACCCTGAACGCCGTCGCGCCCTACAACTGGGCCAGGTTCTTTACCGAGCGGCTGGAGTCAAAGTCGGCGGCCTCGCCCACGGGCGGAATCGAGAACGCAGGCTGGAAGCTGGAGTTCACGGCCGAAGAGGGCAAGCTGAAAGGACGTCACGCGCTGCCGGCCGACATTTATTCCATCGGGCTGCAACTGCGGCCCGACGGCACAGTGGCCGACTCGATCGTGGGCTCGCCGGCCTACGATGCGGGTGTCACCAGCAACATGAAGGTGCTGGCCGTCAATGGCAGGCTCTACAACCACGATCTGCTGATCGATGCCATCAAAGCCTCCAAAGACTCGACAGAGCCGATCACGCTGCTGGTGGTCAACGACGAGTTCGTGCGCACGGCGGCGGTCAACTACCACGGCGGCGAGCGCTATCCGCACCTGGTGCGCAATGCATCGGTTCCCGATGGGCTGGCGGATCTGATCAAGCCCCGCGCAGCGGCACAGTAGACGCAAGAGCTCAAAAAAGGGCGGCATTCGGCAACGGGTGCCGCCCTTTTCGGCTTGTCGCCGGAACGACGGAAAGGGTGCGGGAGGTTCGCAAACCGTGGGAAATCACCCACCTCTCCTGTACACTGGAGTGTTCACGATCATGCAAAACAAAATTCAAATTGGCATTCTGGGCGCCACCGGCATGGTGGGCCAGCGTTATATCCAGCTTCTTGAGGACCATCCGTGGTTCGAGGTCGCCTGGCTGGCGGCCAGCGACCGTTCCAGCGGCAAGCCCTATGGCGAAGCCGCAAAGTGGCGTCTGGATACGCCGCTGCCGGAGCGCATTGCGCGGATGACCGTTTCGCCCGCCGAGCCTGCAGGCGCACCAAAGGTGATCTTCGCCTCAATTGACGCGGCGATTGCCCGCGAGCTCGAACCGAAGTTTGCCGAGGCTGGCTGCGCGGTGCTGTCGAATTCGAGCGCCTTCCGCATGGCGCCGAATGTGCCGCTGGTCATTCCCGAGGTGAACGCCGAGCACCTGCACCTCATCGAGGAGCAGCCCTCGCGCAAGCAGTCGGGCGGCTACATGGTCACCAATCCCAACTGCTCCACGATCGGCCTCGTGATGGCGCTCAAGCCGCTCGAGGAGCGCTTCGGCATTGAGCAGGTTTTTGTGAGCACCATGCAGGCGGTCAGCGGCGCGGGTTACCCGGGCGTGGCCTCCATGGACATCCTCGACAACGTGGTGCCCTACATCGGCGGCGAAGAAGAAAAAATGGAAGCCGAGACGCTGAAGCTGCTGGGCAAGCTGGACGGCCACACCGTGGCACCGCTGGCCGCCGGCATCACCGCGCACTGCAACCGCGTGGCAGTGGTGGACGGGCACACGGAGTGCGTCTCCATCAAGTTCCGCAAGAAGGCGACGGCCGACGAAATTCTTGCTGCGTGGGCAGACTACAAGCCGCTGGCAGGCAAAAATCTTCCGTTTGCGCCGGTGCAGCCGGTGCAGTTTGCGGCGCAGCCTGACCGCCCGCAGCCGCGGCTGGACCGCAACCGCGAGAAGGGCATGGCCGTGACGGTGGGCCGTCTGCGCAAGTGCAGTCTGCTGGACTGGAAATTTGTGCTGCTCTCGCACAACACGGTGCGGGGCGCGGCCGGGGCTACTTTTCTTAACGCGGAGGTGCTGGCCAGCGTGGGCATGCTTGAGACCGGGGCAGAGACCGCCGCGCGCGCTTGCGGCGCGGGAACGACCGCTTGATCCCGGGCACGACGCAACTCGTGCCGAACGAACAGGACAAGGGGCATGGTGCCCCTCAGGCAGGGCGGACGGACCCCATCCTTCGCCCATGATCGTGAGAC
>JARLJI010000135.1 GCA_031291295.1 Rhodoferax sp.
CGCAAGAGAGCACCGGGCCGAAGATCTCCTCCCTGTAGATGCGCATCTGCGGCGTGACATGGTCGAACAGCGTGCCGCCCATCCAGAAGCCCTTGTCGCAGCCCTTGCCCGCGTCGGTGCCGCGAAAGCCGCGGCCGTCGAGCTGATCAACGCCCACGAGTTCGGCAACGGCGTATCGTGCTTCACACGCGACGGCCACGTGGCGCGCGAGTTTGCGCGGCGCATCCAGGTCGGCATGGTCGGCATCAACGTGCCGATCCCCGTGCCGATGGCCTGGCACGGCTTTGGCGGCTGGAAGAAGAGCCTGTTCGGCGACACGCACGCCTATGGCGAAGAGGGTGTGCGCTTTTACACCAAGCAAAAATCCATCATGCAGCGCTGGCCCGAGAGCACGCCCAAGGGCGCGGAGTTTGCCATGCCGACGCCGAAATGACACGATGAGCGACACCACTTTC
Organism: Rhodoferax sp.; assembly: GCA_031291295.1. Classification (GTDB taxonomy): domain Bacteria; phylum Pseudomonadota; class Gammaproteobacteria; order Burkholderiales; family Burkholderiaceae_C; genus Rhodoferax_A. The sequence continues at coordinate 456 of JARLJI010000135.1, forward strand.
GACTACATCATCGTGGGCGCCGGCACCGCCGGCTGCCTGCTCGCCAACCGCCTCAGTGCCGATGCCACCCGCCGCGTGCTGCTGATCGAGGCCGGCCGCAAGGACGACTACCACTGGATTCACATTCCCGTGGGCTACCTCTACTGCATCGGCAACCCGCGCACCGACTGGCTCTACAACACGGAGCCCGACGCGGGGCTGAACGGGCGCGCGCTGCGCTACCCGCGCGGCAAGACGCTGGGCGGCAGCTCCAGCATCAACGGCATGATCTACATGCGCGGCCACTCGCGCGACTACGACCAGTGGGCGCAGGCGACCGGCGACGACGCCTGGACCTGGGCCAATTCCCTGCCCTACTTCAAGCTGCACGAGGACTACTACAAAGGTGCCGATGCCGCGCATGGCGCCAAAAGCAGCACGCCGGAGCTGCTGCAGGACGACCAGACCCCGTACCGCCAGCTGCTGCGGCATCGCAAGGCGGGCGGCGAGTGGCGCGTGGAAAAACAGCGCCTGCGCTGGGACATCCTCGATGCGTTTTCGCAGGCGGCGCAGCAGGCCGGCATTGCGGCGACCGACGACTTCAACCGCGGCAACAACGAGGGCGTGGGCTATTTCATGGTGAACCAGAAGGCCGGCTGGCGCTGGAACAGCGCCAAGGCCTTTTTGCGCCCGACCTGCTACGGTCGCCCCAACTTCGAGATGTGGACCTCGGCGCAGGTGCGCCGGCTGGTGCTCGAGACCGCAGCCGACGGCAGCCAGCGCTGCACCGGCGTGGAGGTGCGCGCCGGCAGCGAGAACGTCACGGCCACGGCCCGCCGCGAAGTGATCCTTTGCGCGGGCAGCATCGGTTCGCCGCAGATTTTGCAGCTTTCGGGCATCGGGCCGGGCGCATTGCTGCAGCAGTATGGCGTGCCGCTCGTCAACGACCTGCCGGGCGTCGGCGCCAACCTGCAGGACCACCTGCAAATCCGCGCCGTGTTCAAGGTGCAGGGCGCCAAGACCCTCAACACCATGGCCAACTCGCTGCTGGGCAAGGCGAAGATCGGGCTGGAATACGCCTTCAGGCAAACCGGGCCGATGAGCATGGCGCCCTCGCAGCTGGGCGCCTTCACGCGCAGCTCGCCCGAGCACGAATGGCCCAACCTCCAGTACCACGTGCAGCCCCTCTCGCTCGACGCCTTCGGCGAACCCCTGCACGACTTTCCGGCATTCACGGCGAGCGTCTGCAACCTGAACCCGACCAGCCGCGGCACGGTGCAGATCAAGAGCCCCCGGTTCGAGGACGCGCCCGCGATCGCGCCCCACTACCTGAGCACGGCGCAGGACCGCCAGGTTGCGGCCGACTCGCTGCGCGTGACGCGCCGCATCGTGGCGCAGCCCGCGCTGGCCCGCTTCCAGCCGCAGGAGTGGAAGCCCGGCGTGCAGTTCCAGAGCGACGAGGAACTGGCCAAGCTGGCCGGCGACATCGCCACCACCATCTTCCACCCGGTCGGCACCACCAAGATGGGCCGCGCCGACGACCCGCTGGCCGTGGTCGATACGCGGCTGCGCGTGCGCGATGCGCGCGGCGGCCTGGTGGCCGGCCTGCGCGTGGTCGACGCCGGCGTGATGCCGACCATCACCAGCGGCAACACCAACGCGCCGACCCTGATGATCGCGGAGAAAGCAGCGCAGTGGATCGCCGAAGCACCAGATTAGGGCATGAAGGGTAAATCCCGATCCCCGAAGCAGTGCCGATCGCATACAGTAGCGCCACTCAGAAACAGGCACGAGTGCCTGTTTCCACGAGGAGCCGAGGAGACAAAATCGCAACGCTGGCGCGCTACCCGTGGCCAACGAAGCAGCAAGTAAAAGGCGCCGGTGACCCCGGCGCCTTTTTATTTTTCAAGCAAAAACAGCCTTTAGCCCTTACTGGCTCTGCACGTCAAGCTACTCATTCAATAGCAGAACTCCGGCGACAATGACCCATGGATCTGATTGTTGTGTCGCTGGCCTCGCTGCTGGCCGGTTTCGTGGACGCCATCGTGGGCGGCGGCGGCCTGATTCTGGTGCCCGCGCTGTTCGCCGTCTTTCCCAGCGCGCCGCCCGCCACGCTCCTGGGCGTGAACAAAAGCGCCTCGGTCTGGGGCACCTCGATCGCCGCCTGGCAGTTCAGCCGGCGCGTGCACATGCCCTGGCACGCGCTGGGGCCGGCGGCCGTGGCCGGCTTTGGCGGCTCGCTCGCGGGCGCCTGGACTGTGACGCTGCTGGCGCCGGACTTCCTGCGCCGCGCTCTGCCCTTCATCCTGCTGGCGGTGCTGCTCTACACGCTGGCCAAAAAGGAACTGGGCCGCCACCACACACCGCGCTTTTCCGGGCACCGCGAGACGCTGGCGGCCTGCACCATCGGTCTGACGCTGGGGTTTTACGACGGCTTTTTTGGCCCCGGCTCGGGCAGCTTCCTGGTGTTCGTGTTCGTGCGCTGGCTCGGCTATGACTTCCTGAGCGCCTCGGCCTCGGCCAAGCTCATCAACACCGCCACGAATATCGCGGCGCTGATCCTGTTCACGCTCAAGGGCCATGTCTGGTGGCATTTCGCGCTGGCGCTGGGCGCGGCGAATGTGCTCGGCAGCCTGCTCGGCACGCGGCTGGCGCTGCGCCACGGCGCCGGCTTTGTGCGCGGCGTCTTCATCGTGGTGGTGAGCGCGCTGATTCTGAAAACCGGCTACGACGCCTTCGTGCATTGAGTACGTGCGCTGAGCCCCGCTGCAGCCGTCGATCTCAAGGTTCCGGCGGCCAGGGCACGTCCTGCACGCGGCGCGGTTTGCCGATCGGTGCCGTGGCCTGTGCCTTCTGCACCGCCGCGATGTCTTCCTCGCTGGGGTACTGGTCGAGCAGCCAGTAGTCAAAGACGCGGCGCGCCATCGGCGCCGCGGCCTGTGCGCCAAAGCCGCCGTTCTCCACCACCATGGCGAGCACGATCTTCGGGTCGTCTGCCGGCGCAAAGGCCGTGAACAGGGCGTTGTCGCGAAAGCGCTCACCTATTTTGCCGGCGTGGTACTTCTCGTTCTGCTTGATCTCGAGCACCTGGGCCGTGCCGGTCTTGCCCCCGCTGGTGTAGGGCGCACCGCGAAAGCTCGCGGCCGAGGTACCCTGCAGGTTGACGCCGACCATGGCGTTCTTGACCACCGCCAGGTTCTCGGGCCTGACGTCGATCCGGCTGGGCGCCTCGCGAACCACGGGCTCCGCCTTGTGCGTGACGGCATCGATCACTTCCTTGGCCAGGTGCGGCTTGATCTTCATGCCGTCATTCACCAGCATGGCCGTGGCCCGCGCCAGTTGCAGCACGGTGAAGTGGTTGTACCCTTGGCCGATGCCGAGCGAGATGGTCTCCCCCGCATACCATTTTTGCTGGTCGGCGCGCCGGTAGGCCGTGCGCTTCCATTCGGTGGATGGCAACAGGCCGCGCACCTCGCCCTGGATGTCGATGCCGGTCAGTTCGCCCAGGCCGAACGGCTTGATCTGGTCGTGGATCGCGTCCACGCCGAGGTCATTGGCCAGCATGTAGTAGTAGGTGTCGCAGGACTCCACGATCGACTTGTACATGTTGACCGTGCCGTGCCCGCCCTCCTTGTCGTCGCGGAACTTGTGCCCGCCGAACATGAAGTAGCCCGGGTCGAAGATCGACTGCTGCGGCGTGCGCTTGCCGGTTTGCAACGCGGCTACCGCCATGAACGGCTTGAAGGTCGAGCCCGGCGGGTAGGTGCCGCGCAGCGCCCGGTTCAGCAGCGGCTTGTCGAGTGACTCGTTGAGCGCCTGCCAGTTGTCGCTGTCGATGCCGTCCACGAACATGTTGGGGTCGAACGTGGGCTTGCTGACAAACGCCAGCACCTCGCCGGTCTTGGGGTCGAGCGCAACCAGCGCGCCGCGCCGATCGCCAAACATGTCTTCCACCAGTTTTTGCAGCCGGATGTCGATTGACAGCTTGACCGTGTTGCCGGGCGTGGCCGGGATGCTGGCGAGCTTGCGCACCGCGCGCCCGGCGGCCGAGGTTTCCATCTCCTCCACGCCGGTCGTGCCGTGCAGCTGGCTCTCGTAGCTCTGCTCGATGCCGAGCTTGCCGATGTAGTCGGTGCCGCGGTAGTTGGCCTCGTCGTCCGAGTCGTCGATGCGGTCCTTCTCCGCCTGGTTGATGCGCCCGATGTAGCCGATCGCGTGGCTCGCGAGTTCGCCAAACGGATAGTTGCGGAACAGCCGGGCCTTGATTTCGACACCCGGAAAGCGATAGCGCTGCGCCGCAAATTTGGCCACCTCCTCGTCGGTCAAACGGGTGCGGATCGGCAGCGACTCAAAACTCTTCGACTCTTCGAGCAGCTTCTTGAAGCGCTTGCGGTCGCGCGGCGTGATTCCGACCACCTGCGCCAGCGCGTCAATGGTCTCGTCCAGCGGGCCGGCCTTGGACGGCGTGATCTCCAGCGTATAGGCGGCGTAATTGTTGGCCAGCACAATGCCGTTGCGGTCTTCGATCAATCCACGGGTCGGCACCGTCGGCACGATCGCGGTGCGATTACTCTCGGCCTGCTCGGCCAGGTCCTCATGGCGCGCAATCTGCAGGTACATCAGGCGCGCGACCAGCAGAGCGAACGCCACCAGCATCACCAGGCCGGCCACCAGCACGCGCGCGCGAAAGCGCGCGAGTTCGGCTTCGATGTTGCGCAGCTCGGTCATGGCATCAGGAACACGGTGGGTTTCGCGCGGCGGCTCAGAGCGGACGGTTCTTGTCGGGGTCGGGCGCGCGGCGCTGCGGCGCCAGCAGCAGCACGCTGACGATCGGCCATAAACCCGCCTCGATCAGCGGCGCCAGCAGTATCTGCCAGCCCGGAAACACACCGCCGCCCAGCATGCGGATACCCAGCTCAATCGCATGCGCGGCGACAAAAATCGGCAGCACCTGCAACGCCTGCGACGGCACGCTGAACCAGAGCAGGCGCCGGTGCATGGTGATGGCGAAGAAACTGAGCGCGGTGTAGGCCAGCGCATGCTGGCCCAGCAGCGCGGCCTGCTGCACGTCCATGAAGACGCCAAAAACGAAGGCCGCGCCGATGCCCACGCGGTGCGGTTGATGCACGCTCCAGAACACCAGCAGCAGCATCAGCAGGTCCGGCGTCCACGCCGTGCGCCCGAGCGGCAGCATATTGATCAGCAGGCCCCCGACCAGGCTGCCCCAGATGAACAGCGGATTGGCGGGCAGCAGCAGCTGCTGCCCCTGTCGCATGATCATGCTGCGCCCTCGCGATACGCCAGGGCTGGCAAGAACCTCATTTCGACTTCTCCTTTTTCGTCGCCGCCGGCTTGGCCGCCAGTTCCGGGCGCTGCGGGATCTGCGCCGACACCGGCGCGAGCACCATGACGTGCCGCGTCGCGTTCACCAGCGCCTGCGGCGTGCAGTAAATACGCGCAAAGGTCGAGTCGGCATGACGCTCGATCCTGGCCACCTTGGCCACCGGCAAGCCCGGCGGATAGACCCCATCGACGCCGCTGGTGGTGAGCAAATCGCCCTCCGCCACATCGGTATTGGCCGGCATGAAGCGCAAGTCCAGCATGCCGCCCTGCGTTACCGGATCGCCGAAGGCCACGCCGCGCGCACCGGTGCGGGTGTTCAGCACCGGAATGGCCTGGTCGCGGTCGATCACCAGCGTGACTTCGCTGAGCAGCGGCAGCACCCGCGTGACCTGACCCAGCACACCGGATTCGTCGATCACCGGTGAGCCGGCCACAATCCCCTGCGTCATGCCCTTGTCGATGATGATTTTGCGGGAGTAGGGGTCGGCGGCGTCGTACAGCACCTCGGCGGCCTGCGCCGGCGTACTGATCTGTTCGCGCAGCGCCAGCAGCTTGCGCAGGCGGCTGTTCTCCAGCGTGAGCTGTTCCACCTGGCTGGCGCGCAGGGACTGCAGCGCGAGCTTTTGGCGTGCCGCCTCCTCGCCGTGCTGGGCGGCTTCCAGGGATTCGAAATACTCGCCGCCGGCGCGCCCCAGCAGCACCGGACGCATGACCAGCCATTGCACCGGGTACAGCACAGTCGCGATGGCCGCGCGCAGCGGCTGGGTGACCTTGAAGCGGGTGTCGGCCACCATCAGGAACAGCGCCAGGGCGCTGAACAACATCAGCTTGGACAGCGCCGACGGCCCCTGCTTGAAGAAGGGGGGCGGGGTCCTGTCAAGAGTACCTAAGGGCATGGCTCACGTATTGTCCCTGCTTCCGGGACCAGTGCGCGCAGGCAGACAGCTATGCGGCTTATTCCGACGTAAAAATCGAGCCCAGCCGGTCCATGCGCTCCAGCGCAATGCCGCAGCCGCGCACCACGCAGGTCAGCGGGTCTTCCGCCACCAGCACCGGCAGGCCGGTTTCCTCGGCCAGCAGGCGGTCCAGGTCGCGGAGCAGCGCGCCGCCGCCGGTCAGCATCATGCCGCGCTCGGCGATGTCGGCGCCGAGTTCGGGCGGCGTTTGCTCCAGCGCGTTCTTCACGGCGCTCACGATGTTGTTCAGCGGGTCGGTCAGCGCCTCGAGAATTTCGTTGCTGGAGATGGTGAAGCTGCGCGGCACGCCCTCGGACAGGTTGCGGCCCTTGACCTCGATCTCCTTGACTTCCGAGCCCGGAAACGCCGAGCCAATGTTCTTCTTGATCGCTTCCGCGGTAGGCTCGCCGATCAGCATGCCGTAGTTGCGGCGGATGTAGTTGATGATGGCGTCGTCGAAGCGGTCGCCGCCGACACGCACGCTGCCCTTGTAGACCATGCCGCCGAGCGAGATCACGCCCACCTCGGTGGTGCCGCCGCCGATGTCCACCACCATGGAGCCGGAGGCTTCGGACACCGGCAGGCCGGCGCCGATGGCCGCCGCCATGGGCTCCTCGATCAGGTAAACCTCGGACGCGCCCGCGCCGAGCGCCGATTCGCGAATCGCGCGGCGCTCCACCTGGGTCGAGCCGCAGGGCACGCAGATAATGATGCGCGGCGACGGCTTGAACATGCCGCGCGGATGCACCATCTTGATGAACTGCTTGAGCATCTGCTCGGTCACGGTGAAGTCGGCGATCACGCCATCCTTCATCGGGCGGATGGCCTCGATGTTGCCGGGCACCTTGCCGAGCATGGCCTTGGCTTCCTTGCCCACGGCCTGAATCGTCTTCTTGCCTTGGGGGCCGCCTTCGTGGCGGATCGCGACCACGGAGGGCTCGTCCAGCACGATGCCCTTGTCGCGCACGTAGATCAGGGTGTTGGCGGTACCAAGGTCAATCGCCAGGTCGGTGGAGAAATACCGACGGAATGCTCCAAACATGAATAGTCCTCTCGGGCATGGTTCGCGCTTCGGCGGACCATCACCATGTCAAAATTAAGTCGCTGGGGGTCGGAATTGGTCTTTTTCAGCGCAATTGCTGGCGCATTTGAAGGCGTTGCACCAAAGGCGGGATAATACCGCATCCCCTGTAGATACCCTGTCCCCACCGGGCCAAGGTGGCACCTTTACATCTGGTTTCCGAAGCATTCTTCCTATGGCTCTGACCCCCCAAGATATTGGCCGGATTGCAAATCTGGCGCGGCTGGAACTCCAGCCTCACGAGAGCGAGCGCTTGCTGACCCAACTCAACGGCTTCTTTGCGATCGTGGAAAAAATGCGCGCCGTGGACACCACGGGCGTGGAACCCCTGGCGCACCCGATGGCCGTGGTCCAGGACTTGGTTCTGCGCCTGCGCGACGACGTGGTGAGCGAGACCAACCAGCGCGAAGCCAACCAGCGCAGCGCGCCGGCGGTGGAACGCGGCCTGTTTCTCGTGCCCAAGGTGATTGAATGAGCGCACTCCATGATTTGACCGTGGCACAGCTCGCCAGCACGCTGCGTGCGAAGGAAGTGTCCGCGGTCGAGGTGGCCCAGCACTTTCTGGCGCGCGGCGCCCGCCACGAGGCGCTCGGCGCCTACCTCGCGACCAGCGAAGAGGTCACGCTGGCGCAGGCCCGCGCCGCCGATGCGCGGCTGGCTGGCGGCGACACGGCGCCGCTGCTCGGCGTGCCGATCGCGCACAAGGATATTTTCGTCACCGCGGACTTCCCGAGCACCGCCGGCTCGCTCATGCTGGACGGCTATCGCTCTCCCTTTGATAGCACAATAGTCAATAGGTTCAAGGACTCCGGGGGCGTTTCGCTTGGAAAGCTCAATTGCGACGAGTTCGCCATGGGCTCCTCCAACGAAAACTCGGCCTTCAAGCCGGCGCGCAATCCGTGGGACACCGCGCGCATTCCCGGCGGCTCCTCGGGCGGCAGCGCGGTGGCCGTGGCGGCGCGCCTGGCTCCGGCCGCCACCGGCACCGACACCGGCGGCTCGATCCGCCAGCCGGCTTCGTTTTGCGGCATCACCGGCATCAAGCCGACCTATGGCCGCGCCTCGCGTTACGGCATGATCGCCTTCGCCTCCAGCCTCGACCAGGCCGGCCCGATGGCGCGCACCGCCGAAGACTGCGCGCTGCTGCTCTCCGCCATGTGCGGCCCCGATCCGGACCGCGATTCGACCTCGCTCGACGTGCCGGCCGAAGACTTCACGCGCGCCCTAGACGACTCGCTGGAGGGTTTGCGCATCGGCGTGCCGAAGGAATTTTTTGGTGAAGGCCTCTCCAGCGACGTGCGCGCCGCAGTGGACGCCGCCCTCGCGGAATACGAGAAGCTCGGCGCCAAGCTGGTCGATATCAGCCTGCCGCGCACCGAACTCTCCATCCCCGTGTATTACATCATCGCGCCGGCCGAAGCGTCCAGCAACCTGAGCCGTTTTGATGGCGTCAAGTTCGGCCACCGCGCCGAAAAATACACCGACCTGACCGACATGTACAAAAAGACCCGCGCCGAAGGTTTCGGCGACGAGGTCAAGCGCCGCATCATGATCGGCACCTACGTCCTCTCACACGGCTACTACGACGCCTACTACCTGCAGGCGCAAAAAATCCGCCGCATGATCGCCGACGATTTCCAGCAGGCGTTCAAAACCTGCGACCTGATCGCCGGCCCGGTTGCGCCCACCGTGGCGTGGAAGCTGGGCGAAAAATCCAGCGACCCGGTGGCCAACTACCTGGCCGACATCTTCACGCTACCGGCCTCGCTCGCGGGCCTGCCCTGCATGAGCGTGCCGGCGGGTTTTGGCGCCGGCGGCATGCCGGTGGGCCTGCAGCTGATCGGGAACCACCTGCAGGAAGCCCGGCTGCTGAACGCGGCGCACCGGCTGCAGCAGGCCACGGACTGGCACCAGAAGACGCCGAGGGGCTTTTGAGATGAGCGAACCCGTCAACACTTTCGAGGCCTTGCAACAAGGCCGCCCCACTGGTCCGCTGGTGCGGGGCTATGAAGTCATCATCGGCTTCGAAACCCACGCCCAGCTGTCCACGCACAGCAAGATTTTCAGCCGCGCCTCCACGGCCTTCGGCGCCGAGCCCAACACGCAGGCCTGCGCGGTCGATCTGGCGTTGCCGGGCTCCCTGCCAGTCATGAACAAGGGCGCGGTGGAGCGCGCAATCCAGTTCGGCCTGGCGATCGGCGCGCACATCGCGCCGCGCAGCATCTTTGCACGCAAGAACTACTTCTACCCTGACCTGCCCAAGGGCTATCAGATCAGCCAGTACGAGATCCCGGTGGTGCAGGGTGGTTCGGTCTCGTTTTTCCTCGGCGAGGAATCCAAGACCGTGCGGCTGGTACGTGCCCACCTCGAAGAAGACGCCGGCAAGTCGCTGCACGAAGACTTCGTGGGCATGAGCGGCATCGACCTGAACCGCGCCGGCACGCCGCTGCTGGAGATCGTGACCGAGCCCGACATGCGCTCTTCGCTTGAGGCCGTGGCCTACGCCAAGGAGCTGCACAAGATCGTGACCTGGATCGGCATCTGCGACGGCAACATGCAGGAGGGCTCGTTCCGCTGCGATGCCAACGTGTCGGTGCGCAAGCCCGGCGACAGGCTCGGCACGCGGCGCGAGATCAAGAACCTGAACAGCTTCAAGTTCATGCAGCAGGCGGTCGACTACGAGATCCGCTGGCAAATCGAGCAGCTTGAAGACGGCCGCGCGATCCAGCAGGCCACCGTGCTGTTCGACCCCGACACCGGCGAGACCCGCGCCATGCGCACCAAGGAAGACGCAGCGGATTACCGCTACTTCCCCGACCCCGATCTGCCGCCACTGGTGATTGCGCCCGAATGGGTGGAGCGCGTGCGCTCGGAGATGACCGAACTGCCACGCGTGATGGCGGCGCGCTTCTGTGCGGACTATGGCCTTTCGGACTACGACGCGACGGCACTGACTCAAAGCCGCGAGATGGCGGCTTATTTCGAAGCCACCGCCAAAGCCTGCAACCAGCCCAAGCTGGCCAGCAACTGGATCATGGGTGAAGTGTCGCGCCGGCTGAACGCCGATGAAGCCGGCATTGAACAAGCACCGGTCAGCCCGGCCCTGCTCGCGCAGCTGATCACACGCATTGCCGACGACACGATTTCCAACAACGCCGCGCGGCAGGTGTTCGATGCACTCTGGAATGCCGAGGGCAGCGACGTGGATGGCCTGATCGAAGCCAAGGGCTTGCGGCAGATGAGCGACACCGGCGAGCTGGACAAAATCATCGACGACGTGCTGGCCGCCAACGCCAAATCCGTCGAGGAGTTCCGCGCCGGCAAGGACAAGGCGTTCAACGCGCTGGTCGGTCAAGTCATGAAGGCCAGCCGCGGCAAGGCGAACCCGTCACAGGTCAACGACTCGCTGCGCAAAAAACTGGGCTAGCGGCACAAGCTCAGCGCGCAGTGGCCGGCACTTGCAACGCCCACAACTGCTTGAGCTTGACGAGTTCATCGTCGAAACGCGCGTTGATGCGCTTCTTCTCGGCGTCCTGCTCGGCGATAAACCGGCTTTGCACCGCGGTGCTGCGCGCGTTGTCGTCGGCCTGGCGCTTCAATGATGGAGGCGCCCGCGTCGGATCTTTTTTGTAGAACTCGAATTCGGCATCGATGTTCTGGCGCTCGGCCTGCAGTTCGCCCACGCGCTTTTGCGCCGCCCGGATGACGTCGTCGACCTGGGTCAGCGCTTGTGCCCGCTCCTGGTCGTGAACCGCCTTGTTGGGGTAGCGAATCAGCAGCGCCCGGTCGCGGCGCTTTTCTTCAAGCTGGCGCGCCTGCTCTTCAGCCGCCAGCTTCTCCTTGGCATCCTGCGCCGCGCGCTCCTGCGCCGTCAGCGACGGGCCCACCTTGCGGCGCACCGTGCCGCTGGGGTTGAGCTCCTTTTGCTCGCGATCGATGCAGTCGGCAATCGGCCGGTCGGCGTTCAGTACGCGCCCTTTGGCGTCGGTGCAGGTGTAGATGCCCTGCGCCGCAGCAGATCCCATAAAGCCAGCCGACAGCAGCAGCGCCGCGAGCGCTTCCCGAGTCAAATTCAGCACAGTTTTCCTTCAATCGACGCCGTAGCGCTGTCGGTAAGCCAGCACCTGTTCGTGGTGCGCGCCCACCCCATCGTGGCCGCTGTGGGATAGATACTGCAATAAATCAGCCAGCGTCGCAATCGCACAAACCTGCAAGCCAAGCTGATCGCGAACATATTGCACGGCACTGTGGTTCACATCCAACCCGCCCTCGGTGGCCTTCTCCTGCCGGTCCAGCGCAATCGCCACGGCATGCGGCGTGCCACCGGCGGCGCGGATGATGGCGATCGACTCGCGCACCGCGGTGCCTGCCGACATCACATCATCGACGATCAGCACCCGGCCCTTGAGCGGCGCACCGACCAGCGTGCCGCCCTCGCCATGGTCCTTGGCCTCCTTGCGGTTGTAGGCAAAGGGCAAGTTGCGCCCGAGCCGCGCCAGCTCGATGGCCACGGCCGCGCCGAGCGGAATGCCCTTGTAGGCCGGGCCAAAAATCATGTCGAACGCTATGCCGCTGGCGAGCAGGGCTTTTGCATAGAATTGCGCGAGCCGGCCCAACTTGGCGCCGTCGTCGAACAGGCCGGCGTTGAAGAAGTAGGGGCTCAGGCGGCCCGCCTTGGTTTTGAACTCGCCAAAGCGCAGCACACCAGAATCGACAGAGAATTGCACGAACTCCTGAGCCAGCCGGTCATGTTCGGCCTGCTGTTCAGCTGTTCGCGCGCTTGCAACCACCATGGGGAAATCCTTGTTCAAACTCACCAGCCTCAATCTCAACGGCATCCGCTCCGCCACCACCAAGGGGGTGGAAGCCTGGCTGACCCAGCACCAGCCCGATTGTATTTGCGTGCAGGAGGTCAAGGCCCAGGCGGCCGACATCGAAGGCCGCTTCGAGGCGCTGGCCGGCCTCAAGGGCCATTTCCACTTCGCCGAAAAAAAGGGCTACTCGGGCGTGGCGGTGTACAGCCGGCATGAGCCGAGCGAGGTGATGATCGGCTACGGCTCGCCTGAATTCGACACGGAGGGCCGCTACGTGGAGCTGCGCTTCGACACACCGAAGCGCAAGCTGTCCATCATCAGCGCCTATTTTCCCAGCGGCTCCTCGGGCGAAGAGCGGCAACAGGCCAAGTTCCGCTTCCTGGCCGAGTTCTACCCGCACCTGGTGGGCCTCAAGCAGAAGCGCGAGTTCATCCTGTGCGGGGACGTGAACATCGCGCACAAGGAAATGGACCTGAAGAACTGGCGCAGCAACCAGAAGAACAGCGGCTTCCTGCCCGAGGAACGCGCCTGGATGACGCGCCTGCTGGACGAAGCCAAACTGGTCGACGTATACCGCCAGCTCCAGCCCACCGCCACCGACACCGCCTACACCTGGTGGAGCAACCGCGGCCAAGCATATGCGAACAACGTAGGGTGGCGGCTCGACTACCACCTGGCGACACCGGCGCAGGCGGCCCTGGCACGCACCGAGAACATCTACAAGGGCGAGAAGTTCTCGGACCACGCACCCATCACGATCGAATACGACTTCAAACTTTGACGCACTTCAATCGTCATGCGCATAATATGCGCATTCACCCGTTCGGAGTCTCTTGAAATGCAAACCAGTACCGCATCGCCCCGCAAGCGGCCCGTCAACCTCACGATCAACGAGGCTCTGGTAGCGCAAGCCAAGGCCTACACCAACAACCTATCGGCCACCATGGAATCGCTTCTGGCCGAGTTTGTGGCCGCCCAGCAAAGCGCACAGCGCAATCACCAGCGAGCGGCCGACGCCTGTGCCGCTGACTGGAATGCGGTGCATGCGTCGGTCGGCTCGTTTGCAGACGGGCACTCCACTTTGTAATGGCGCAATTCGACGTCCATCGCAACAAGGGGGCCTTGCGCGATTCGATTCCCTTCGTGGTGGTTGTCCAATCGGCACAGTTTGACCGCTACCGCAGACGCGTGGTTGTTCCGCTAGTGCGTCAGACCCTCCTTCCGCGGAACACACCCACTGTGGGTGCCAGGATGAACCCGGTCTTTGTGATTGAAGGTATTCGCGTGGTCCTTCATCCGCTGGACATGGTCTCGGTGGCTCTCGATCAGTTGGGCGACATTATCGGGTCACTGGAGAAACAGGGACAAGTCATTGCCGATGCGCTGGACGAGTTGCTGACCCGCTCCTGGGGCTGATGGAATGCAGGTTTTTTTGCCGCATTGACTGCCACTTGGCTACGCCGGCGCTGGTGGCCCACGCGCCCAATCACGGTGGAGTACGAGTTCGCGTTCTGAGCCCGCTGATCGGGCGGTTTGAAGGTGGCGGCGCGCGCCGCCTTGCCGTTTGTCGAGTCTGCGCCACCGCTCGGCGGCGGGACAGCTGCCGCAAATGCCGTCTGAACAGAAAACACGCCCGTTGGTCGGCTACAGCACCACAATTCGTCACATTCTCGTATCGTGCGTATCACTTGGAAACAATGACAGCATGGCCACGGACTCCATCTTCATCGCCAGCGACCTGCACGCAAGTTATTCCACGGCGTATCGACTGTTGTCTTTCCGAAATGCTCTAAAAAGGAATCTGAACATGTCCCACTCTCGCCGAGGCGTTCGAGGTTTCACGTTGATCGAGGTGATGATTACGGTGGCGATCATCGGCATCCTCGCAGCCATTGCTCTTCCCTCGTACACATACTACATTTTGCGTTCCAGAATCCCGGAGGCCACGTCTGCACTGGCGGCCAAGCAGGTGCAAATGGAGCAATGGTTCCAGGACAATAAGACCTACAACACGACAGGTACAACTTGCGGCTTGCCGACAGACAATACCGCTTACAAATATTTCACTTTCAGTTGTACCGCCACCGCGTCAACCTATCTCATCACCGCTACGGGCTCAGGCACCATGGCGTCGTTCGCCTACACGATTGACCAGTTGGGCAACAAGCAAACCACCGGCGCTCTTCCGGCGGGCTGGGTCCAGCCCACACCAAACAACTGCTGGGTTACTGCCAAGGGTGGCGTGTGCTGAAGTTTTCCGCTGTCACACCGGCTTTGCCGGCCAGCCGCGCCCGCAGGGGGCGCGGCTTCACCCTGCTCGAGCTCATGGTCGGGCTTTCGATCGTGGCAATTTCGCTGGCCATTGTTGCCCCGGGTTTCGCAGGCTGGATTCAAAATTCCCGGGTCCGCAGTTATGCGGAATCCATGCAAAACGCGGTGCAGTTCGCTCGCGCCGAAGCGGTGCGGCGCAACACACCCGTCACTTTTCAAATCACCAGCACACTCGACAACACCTGCAGCGTGGTGACCACGGGAAATTACTGGGTTGTATCAGCCGGCTCGACGAATGCCGCGAGTGCCTGCGGCACTTTGGTCAGCGACCCAACTTCGAGCACCATCAGTGCGGCATCTTCAGGGCCGTTTATCTTGAAGAAGGGTCCGCCCGAAACATCCCTCAATGGCGCAAGCCTCACGGCGACCCAATCTGCGATTACCTTTAACGGTCTGGGCAGGCAGACAGCCGACTCCGGTGCTGCCGTTGCGCTCACCACCTACCAGATCACTTCAACCAACGGGACTTGCGTTGCCGCTGGGGGAGCTGTCCGCTGCCTCAACATCGTGGTATCCCCCGCAGGTCAGATGCGCATGTGCGACCCGAGCCTGACCTCCACCGCCACCAACAACGACCCCATGGCCTGCTGACATGAAGCCTGCAAACCGAATCAGAACGCGTGCCACGCCACAGAAACGGCACTCAGGTTTCATGCTGCTGGAGGTTTTGATCGCCATCCTGATTTTTGCGATTGGCTTGCTGGGCATCATCGGACTGCAGGCAGCCTCGATCAAGGAAGCCGCCGGGGCAGAATACCGCTCGATCGCGGCCCTGCAAGCCAACGACGTCATCGGCAGGATGTGGGCCAGCGACCGGACCGCCGCCACACTGCAGGCCAACTTCGCCAGCAGCAGCGGGCCGGTCTACCTGAACTGGTTGACTGCAGTTAACGCCTCCGGCTTGCCGGGCGTAACGACGACTCCGCCCACCATTACCTTCACGACCGTGGCCGGCGGCGGCGCGACTCCCGTTTCCAGCAGCCTGGCGACGGTCACCATCTTCTGGCAGGCACCCGGCGACACAGTGGCGCACAGCTATGTGGCCTTGGCTCAACTAACCAATTGAAAATAGGGCGAAGACAAATGCCACGTCTGGTTTTTTCCCGCCGTCGAATCTCGGGCCTAAGCCTGATCGAAATCATGGTGGGCATCGTGCTTGGCATGCTCACGGTCATCGTCATCATGCGGCTCTTTGCGGGGACGGAAGCCAGCAAGCGCGCAACCACCGGCGGCGACGATGCGCAAATCAACGGCACGATTGCGCTCTACAACCTGGAGCGCGACATCCGCAGTTCCGGGTACGGCTTCAGCTCCTACAACCTGCTGGGCTGCACGCTCACCTACACCACGGGCACCGACAGCACATCGGTCACGCTGGCCATGGCCCCGGTCGTTGTCAATCCTGCCACGAGTCTGGTCCCGGCCGGAGACGCCAGTACGGATACATTGATCGTTTTTTCGACCAACTCCAATGGGTCATCCGAGGGTGATGCGCTCATCGCCGCCTCTACGGGTTCGGGCTCGGGGGGAACCTACCAGGTAACGACACCAAGCTCATTCAGCAAGGGCGACTATGTCGTCGGCCAATTGTCAACACGCCCCGCAACATGCGCTTTGGCGCTTGACCAGGTGACCAAGGTGCCGAGCTCCGGCTCCACCCTCACCAGTGCGATCGGCTTTTCAAGTTTCCCGACGGGCAGCACGCTTTTCGATCTGGGCAGCGCGCCAACCGTGCATGCCTATGCCGTGCGCAACGGCAATCTGACGGTTTGCGATTACAGGGCCTACAACTGCGGGAACACCGGCTACACCAGCACGCTCAACCCGAACGTCTGGGTGCCCATTGCCAGCAACATCGTGTCCTTGCGGGCGGAATATGGCCGCGACACGTCGACACCCACCATGACGGGCGTGTTGGCGACCTATGACCAGACAACGCCCGGAAGTGCCAGCGACACCAGCGGCCTGCCCGTGTATTGCACGTGGGCCCGGGTGGTCGGATTCCGGCTGGCCGTGGTGGCACGCGGCGAGCAATACGACAAAACCATGCCGACCAGCACCAGCAATGCGCCGACCTGGGCCGGCAGCACGGTGGTCAGTACCGCACCCACCAATCCAACGCAGGTGCCCATCGTTGTGACGGGCAACACCAACTGGCAGTACTACCGCTACAAGACATTGCAAACCGTGGTGCCCACGCGCGACATGATCTGGTCGGGCTCGCAGGCAACGTATCAAGGAGGGTCTGGCGGATGTTGAGCCGACGTATTTCTGCGCGCCGTCGCGCCTCGGGCGTGGTCCTCATTTTTGCCCTGATCGTGTTGGTCATCATGACGCTGGCCGCCATAGCGCTGACCCGGTCCGTCTCCACGTCCAACACCATCGCCGGCAACCTGGCGTTCCAGCAGGCGGCCACGACGTCCGCGGATGCCGGGGTCGAAGCCGCCGTCACATGGCTGAACAACAACAACGCGCAAACCACGAGCACGGCGACGGCGACTGTCTGCCCCACGGGAACGCCCGTACCGGAAACCACTGTCCTGGCGTGTGACCAGTACAAGGGATCTGCCGGCTCCTCCTATGGCTACATTGCACATCGGCAGGATCCGGGCAGCGGACAGTCCTGGATGGACTTCTGGAACATCAACCTGAGTCAGTTTGCCGTGAAGCTGCCTGCCGACGCAGCCGGCAATACGGTGTCTTACGTGGTTCAGCGCCTTTGTAGCGCGGCCGGTGATGCCGCCTCGACCAGCATTCAGTGCTCCTCCACCCCGCCGCTGCCGGGCGGTGGGGGGGGGACGGGCTGCCAACAATCCGGCAGCAGTTGCAGCGCGGGAAGCCAGGGCCTGAATATCGTGGCAAGCCAAGTGTATTACCGCATCACGGTCCAGGTCGCAGGCCCCCGCAATACGCAAAGCCTGATCCAGACCATCGTCGCGATTTAGAAAATACCTTTTTGCAGAGCGAAGTTTATTTTTCGAAAGTGCCGCAATGAAAACGAAAGCAACTCTGATTCTCCGCGCCGTGCTTTGCATTGCGTTTGCGCTGCTGGCCGTCTCCAATACGCCGGCGGCGACAACCCAAATTTCCAGCGTCCCCTTGGCGACCAGCAGTTCAACGGCGGCCAAACCCAATATCTTTTACGTGCTTGATGATTCAGGGAGCATGGCCTGGAATTATCTGCCCGATTGGGCGAACACTGATTACAGCGTCAACAACTACAACAACACTATCACCAGTGGCCCAGTGTTTCAAAACAATGGCTATAACGGGCTTGCCTACAATCCGGCGACCACCTATACCCCTCCCGTAACCTATGCCAATGTTTCTTATACGAGCATGACATCGGCCAACACCAGCACTTGGTCAAAGGTGCCCATCGATGGGTTTGGAGTTCAATCCACGGGCACCTCCAATTTGGTCGGCAAGGCATCCTATTACACCTTTATCGCGGGTGAATATTGCGCGGATCGACATCAGACCACCTGTGTTCCCCAATCCGCTCCGTCTGCCAGCTATCCCTACCCTGCTTATCTGCGCTGGTGCACGGACAGCACTCTGACTGTCTGCCAGGCCATCCAGTTCAACACGGCGCCGACAGGCGGTTCAACCTACATGTATGCCCGCTACCCCGGGTACGGGACCAATGTTTCTTCGACCACTACCCTGAAGGTGAGTGGAAGCACTTCAACCTCGGTCGGCAGCATCATGGTCAACGGGCTGCAGATCCTGTCCGCCGCAACAACGGCTGCAACGTCGAGCACGACAGTCGCCAGCGCCATCGTCACGAATATCAACAAATGCACCAGTGCCACAACCGGCAATTGCACGGTGGCAGGCTACAGTGCCACAAGCAGCAGCGGCACCGTGACAATTACCGCGCCGGCGTCCCTGGGAGCGATCACTTACACGCCAGTGGTGAGTCAATCCGGCACCATGACGATCACCGCGAAGGCATTCTCTGGCGGCAGCAGCCAGGTGCCAGGCTCCAACTTGCTGACCACCATCACGTCGACGACCACCAGTTACCCCTACCCCGGGACCTCGACCAAGGCCAGCACGCGCACTGACTGCGCAGGCACCACCTGCACCTATGCCGAGGAAATGACCAATTACGCCAACTGGTATGCGTACTACCAGACGCGCATGCAGATGGTCAAGAGCGCCGCGACGCTGGCCTTTTCGGCGCTAACGACTAGTTATCGAATTGGTTACATGAGCATCAACAACAACACCGGTACCGATTTTCTGAATATTTCCGATATCACGACGGGCAGTACCGGTCAAATGGCGGCCTGGTATGCCAAATTCACGGCCGCAACGCCTAATAATGGAACGGACACCCGGATGGCGCTGTCCACGGCGGGGCAATACTATGCCGGCAAGCGTTACAACACCAAGATCAATGGCACGACGGCGAATGATCCGATGCAGTACTCCTGCCAGCGCAACTATACGATTTTGTCGACCGACGGTTACTGGAATGAAGGCAATACAACTACCACCGCAACCGATACACCCGTGCCTGCGAACGCTCCCAATTCCTACAACAGTACACTCAGCGGCATCGTCACGCTCAGCGCCAGTGGCACCGGCAGCGACCTTGGTGATCAAGACGGTGGTTCGACGACCTTGCCCTACTCCGAGGGGAGTACCAAGACGTACAACACCATGGCGGACATCGCTTACTACTATCACAACACCGACATCCGCGACCCCAGTTTAAAAAACAACTGTATCAACAGCACCAGCACCTGCACCGCCGCCAATGACGTGTCGGCCGGGACGCAGAATATGTCCACCAGCACCATGGGCCTGGGGGATTCAGGCTTCATGCAATACCAGCGCGGCTACGCAGCGGCAACGAGCGGCGACTATTTCAACGTGGTGTCAGGTAATACAGCCGTGATCAGCAGCACCACGCCATCGACCAACGTATGCAACTGGCAGGCGGCCGGGACGGTATGCAGCTGGCCGGTACCCGTGAGCAATCAGCAAACTGCGATCGACGACCTCTGGCACACCGCGGTGAATGGGCATGGCACCTACTACAGCGCCCAGAACCCCGTCGACGTCAAAAACGGCATGACCAACTTTTTGTCAACGATCACCGCCACGCTGGGGAGCTCGGCCGCGGCCACGGTCAGTTCCCCCAATTTGACGACGGGCAGCAATTCCCAGTACCAGGCCACGTTCGTGTCGCAATACTGGTATGGCGAACTGGCCGAGTACGCCCTCAATCCGGTCACGGGCGTCCAGTCGACCTACGCCGCCTGGTCGGAGTCGGGAATCGTGAAGGCCAGCGCCACGGCCAACACGACGCCGTTGCTGGACAATCTGGCCTACACCTCCCGCAACATTTACACCTACGACGCCACCAAGAGCTCCGGCAGCCTGACTTCTTTTACCTGGGCCTCCCTGTCGCCGACGGTGCAGGGGTACTTTCAAATCGCCGCGATATCAGGCTCTGCGAGCCCTCCAGCGCTCTCCCAGTTGACGACCGGGAATGTCAACCTGCTTCCCGCGGCCGCGCAGGTCAACAGTTCGGCGGAAGGCACCACCAATGGAGCCGGTGGCGCGAACCTTGTCGCGTATCTGAGTGGCGACCGGGCCAATGAGGCGCCGGCTGGCGGCTCCTACTATCGCCAGCGCTTGCATGTTCTTGGCGATATTGTCGACTCTCAGCCGGTCTATGTAGCGGCACCCTCGTTCAGCTACACCGACCCCGGTTATGCCGCATTCCAGTCCAGCCAAAGCAGCCGCACGGGCATGCTCTACGTGGGAGCCAACGACGGCATGCTGCATGGTTTCAACGGCAGTACCGGCGCCGAGACTTGGGACTACATCCCCTCCATGGTGCTACCCAACATGTACCAGCTGGCCGACATGAACTATGCAACCCAGCACGCCTTCTTCGTCGACGGATCGCCGGTATCGAGCGATGTCTGCGTCGCCAACTGCACCTCCAGCACGACAGCCAGTTGGCGCACCATCCTGGTCGGCGGGCTGGGCGCCGGCGGACGCGGCTATTACGCGCTGGACGTGACCAACCCCAGCACGCCCGCGCTGCTCTGGGAGTTCACCTACGACACCACTAAAAGTGGCATCGGCCACTACATCACCGATCAGGATCTGGGCCTCTCGTTTGGCACTCCCGTCATCACCAAGCTGTCGGATGGAACCTGGGCGGTGTTGGTGACATCGGGGTACAACAATGTGTCGCCCGGAACCGGCAATGGCATTGTCTGGGTTCTCAATGCCCAGACCGGCGCCATCATCAAGAAAATCAATACCGGCGTTGGCAGCACCGGTACGCCAAGCGGTCTCGCACAAATCAGCGCCTACACGCCCAACGGCGCAATCAACAACACGGCATCGTTCGTGTACGGCGGGGATTTGAACGGTAACCTCTGGCGCATGAACATCAGCGGCCTGACCGCAACGGGCGGCACGGTGATCACGCAATTGCTGACGACGCTGCAAGACCCCAGCAATAACCCGCAACCCATCACGATAACGCCTCAATTGGGCAACACCAATGGCAACGTGGTGGTCTACATGGGCACAGGGCAATACCTGGGCGGAAACGACCCCACCTCCACGCAAGTCCAGTCCCTCTATGCGATCAAGGACCCGCTGACGGTCACGGCGTCGCCCCTTGTCACCCCCGTTTACGGCAATCCCCACAACAACACCTGTGCGAGCGGACTCTCCATCAATTGTTTTGTGAAGAATACTCTGACCGATACCAGCGGGGTCATCACAGTCAGCAGCAGCGTGACCCCGAATTTCAGCACCATGAATGGATGGTTCGAGGATCTGCCGGAGTCCGGCGCGCGCATTAGCACGAATCTCCAGTTGCAGCTGGGCATTCTTTCGGCGACTGTCAATATTCCGGGGGCGTCGTCGTCGGCTTGCAGCGCGGGCGGGACAAGCTACCCGATCAACTCTACCGCCGCCGCAGGACTGGCGCTGCCAGGCTTCACAAATGTCGGCGCCTACTTTTCAGTGGGTGGCACGATGGCCCTGGGCAATGCCTCCACGCTGTATGAGACGTCCAACGGCACGGTGATTGCCGTCACCACCCTGAAAAATGGCCAGGTCGTTTACACAAACCTGGGTAAAGGAACCCCAGGCAAAGGAACGCGGCGCATCTCATGGCGTGAGCTGATGACAAACTGACCATGACAATGCTGAGGGTGCGCCACCGCGCCCTCACGTAATCGCAAACGCCAGCACCACCGCGCCCAGCGCCAGCAGCCCCAGGCCCACGATGAACACCACTTCGGCGCGGCTCTCCAGCCGTCCGTTCGCGTGGCCGCCGCGAATCGACATGAACGACAAGAGCGCACTGGCCAGGAACACCACGGCGTCCACGGCCAGCAGTTTGTCGATCACCATGCGCGCGTCGCCGCCGGGGCCCAGGTGGCCGATGGAGAGCACGGTCATGCACACGCCCACCATCGTCGCCGAGGTGGGCAGGATGTGCGTGGAGAGTCCGCCCAGCGGGGAGCGCAGCAGGCGCTGCGCGTGTTGTGCGTGCGGGGCTTCGTCGTGATCAGGCGCCAGCGGTGGCGTCACGAAGCCGACTCATCCGTCCCGGCGGGCCACAAAAACAGGTGCCGGGCCGGCTGATGGCCGACCATGACCTTTTGCTGCAGTGTCTTGCCGTCCAGGCTCGCCTGGACCGTGTAGGGGCCGGGGTTCAGCCGGGCCAGCAGGAAGGGTCCGCCCGAGGTGGTCTGCAGCACGGTATGGCCCTTGGCGTCACGCACGGTGACGTTGACGTCGGCCGCGTAGTCGGACCTGGCCTTGTCTTTGATCGCGAACTCGAGCGTCAGCGGCCAGTGCCGGGCCTCGGACTGGATCGCGGCGGCCTCGCCGTCGCCAATGCCGCCACTCATGACCTCGATTCCGTCGATCTTTTGCATCGGCGGCGCGCCAGCGGCCTGGGCCGATGCCATGCCGAACAGGGCCGCTCCCAGGGCGGCCACCGCCGCGGCTTGGCGAATGCTTGCTTTCATGTCATTTCTCCTTGAAGACGGTGCAGGCGGAAAAATGGACCCGGCCACCTGCGATCACCGGGAAGTCATCGCCTGGTCTGCGCTGTGGCGCAGCCGGTACTAGAGAGGATGACGCCCGCGGCTTAAACGAGACTTAAGGCACGGGGTGTGCCGCACAGGCGTCCGCGTATTATTCGCCGCATGAATCCCGACTTGACCCGCGCCAGCGCAGCGCCCGCCACCGCCGCCAAACCCTCCTGGATCGACACGCTCAAGGTTTACCGCGAGGCCCCCACGCTGCGCATGCTGCTGCTCGGGTTTTCCGCCGGCCTGCCGCTGCTGCTGGTGCTGGGCACGCTGAGTTTCTGGCTGCGCGAGGCGGGCATCGACCGCACCACCATCGGCTACCTGAGCTGGGTCGGGCTGGCCTACGGCTTCAAGTGGGTCTGGGCGCCGCTGGTGGACCGCCTGCCGATCCCGCTGCTCACACGCTGGCTGGGGCGCCGGCGCAGCTGGCTGCTGCTGGCGCAGGCGGTGGTGATGGCGGGCCTGGTGGGCATGTCGCTGAACGACCCGCGGATGGGGCTGGAGCCGGTGGTGTGGTGCGCGCTGATGGTGGCGTTCGGCTCGGCCACGCAGGATATTGCGCTGGACGCCTTTCGCATCGAGTCGGCCAGCATGGAGCGCCAGGCCGCGCTGGCGGCGACCTACCAGACCGGCTACCGGCTGGCCATGATCTGGGCTGGCGCCGGCGTGCTGTGGGTGGCAGCGCGCGCGGAAGTGGCAGGCACGGTGGGCTACCAGCAGGGCGCTTGGCACACGGCCTACCTGGTGATGGCCGCCTCGATGGCGCTGGGCATGGCCACCGTGCTGTTCTCGCCCGAGCCGCTGCCGCGCGTGCTGCCGCCCAGCAAGAACGCCGCCGAGTGGCTGCGCAGCGCGCTGGTGGAGCCGTTTGCCGACTTCGTGCGGCGCTACCGCTGGCAGGCCGCACTGATCCTGGCGCTGATTGCCATCTACCGCATCAGCGACGTCGTGATGGGCATCATGGCGAATCCGTTTTACGTGGACATGGGCTACACCAAGGACGAGGTGGCGGCCGTGACCAAGGTCTTCGGCGTGATCATGACGCTGGCGGGCGCCTTCGTGGGCGGCGCCATGTCGGTGCGCTGGGGCGTGATGCGCGTGCTGATGCTGGGCGCGATTTTGAGCGCTGCGAGCAACCTGCTGTTTGCCTGGCTCGCCTCGCGCGGGCACGACCTGACGGCGCTGATCGCCGTGATCTCGGCCGATAACCTGTCCAGCGGCATCGCCTCGGCGGCCTTCATCGCCTACCTGTCGTCGCTGACCAACGTGAACTACTCGGCCACGCAGTACGCGCTGTTCAGCTCCATGATGCTGCTGCTGCCGAAGTTCCTGGCCGGCTACTCGGGGCGCTATGTGGATGCCTTTGGCTACTCGCAGTTTTTCACGATGACCGCGATGCTGGGCGTGCCGGTGCTGTTGCTGGTCTGGCTCGCTTCAAGAGTCAAAATGGTGCCTAGCCCTTGACGCATCTGCACCATGCGCTATCTATCCGATAGCAACTGATGGGCCAGTTGCTGCTTTTGCACCTTGCCCAGCGCGGTCTTGGGCAAGGCCGGCAGCGCCAGCCAGCGGCGCGGCTGCTTGTAGCGGGCAATGCGCGCATGCAGGAAGTCGCGCAGGGTTTGCTCCCAGTTTGATAGCTCATTGTCCATGTCCGGCAAGGGCTGCGGCCGCAAAACAACCACCGCCACGGCAATTTCGCCCCACTGCGCGTCGGGCTGCCCGAGCACCGCGCACTCGGCCACCAGCGGGTGGCCGGCCAGCAGCTGCTCGATCTCGGCGGGGTAGATGTTTTCGCCGCCCGAAATGATCAGGTCCTTGGCGCGGCCAACGATGGTGTAGCTGCCATCCGCTGCCTGGCGCGCGAGATCGCCGCTGTGGAACCAGCCGTCATCGTCCAGCGCGCGCTGCTGCGGCCAGTAGCGCGCAACCACATGGGGCGCACGCAGCAGCACCTCGCCCACCTCGGCCTCGGCGGTTGGCCGCGCAAGGCGCACCTCGACGCCGGGCGCGGGCCAGCCGCACGAACCCACATGGCTGAAGGCCTGCTTTGGTGCCAGCGCGATGGAGAACGGCCCGGTCTCGGTCGCGCCGTACACGTTGCACACGGGCACGCCGCGCGCGTGGAAGGCGGCGACCAGCGCCTCGGGCAGCGTGCTCGAGCCGGCCCAGACGGCGCGCAGGCACGACAGGTCGGCGGCGGCCCAGTCGGGGTGCTCGATCAGTGCCTTCATCGTCGCGGGCACCTGCAGGGTCAAGGTGGGCCGGTCCTGCGCAAAAGATGCCAGCGTTGCGCCGGCGTCGAAGCGCGCATGCAGGATGACGGCGGCGCCCGCGCACAGCGCCGGCAGGGTCTGGATGCACAGGCCACCCACATGGAACAGCGGCAGCACGGTTGCTATCAAATCTGAAGCTGTCAGCGCTTGCACATCAATGGCTGCAGCCATATTTGCCATCAAATTCGCCTGCGTGTGCAACGCGCCCCTGGGCTGTCCGGTGGTGCCCGAGGTGTAGACCAGCAGGGCCGGCGCGGCGGGGTCCGCGTGCACGGGCGCGGCCGGCAACGCGCCGGGGGCGGCCAGCGTCTGCAGCGCATGGGCCGGCAGGCCATGCTGCAGCGCCAGCGCGGCGGCGGCCGCGGCCCAGGTGGCGTCATGCACCAGGCAGCGCGGTGTGCAGTCGGCCAGCACGGCCGACCACTCGGGCGGCGCCAGCCGGTAGTTGAGCGGCACCAGGATGGCGCCCAGGCGTGCCAGCGCGAACAGCAGCACGATCTGGTCGGCCTGGTTCAGGCCCAGGTACGCCACGCGGTCGCCGGGACACACGCCCCACGCGTGCCACAGCCGGGATGCCGCATGCCCGGTGCGGCGCGCCAAATCACCATAGCTGAGGTCGTGCCGGGAATCGGGCCCGATGGCGCGAAGGGCCAGCGCGTGGGGACGCTCGCGCGCATGGCGGGCCAGGATGTCGTCCAGAACGGAATTGGTTTGCATTTACTTTACTTTACCGCCGCTTCAACGCGCCGTGATTGAGTGCCCGCACGATGGCCAGAACACATGGCGCCAACCGGCTCCGGTGAAGATTAAACTGCCACCCATGAGTTCACAACTGTTGATGATTGAAGACGACGCCCGCCTGGCCAGCATGGTGTGCGAGTACCTGGGCCAATCGGGCTTCGAGGTGTCGCATGCGGGCGATGGGCTCGGCGGCCTGACGCGGCTGCAGGAACTCGCGCCCGATCTGGTGATTCTCGACCTGATGCTGCCCGACATCGATGGCCTGGAAGTGTGCCGGCGCATTCGCGCTTTGCCGGGCGACGTGGCGCAGGTGCCGGTGCTGATGCTGACGGCCAAGGGCGACCCGATGGACCGCATCATCGGGCTGGAGCTGGGCGCCGACGACTACCTGCCCAAGCCGTTCGAGCCGCGCGAGCTGCTGGCGCGCATCCGCGCCATCCTGCGCCGGCGCATCGACGGCGCGCAGCCCACAGCCAAGGTCATCCGTTTTGGCTCGCTGGAGATTGACCGTGATGCGCGCAGCGTCACGGTGGGCGGCCTGCCCACCGACCTGACGTCGTACCAGTTCGATCTGCTGGTGGCGCTGGCCGAGCGCGCCGGACGCGTGCTCAGCCGCGACCAGATCATGGAGGCCGTGCGCGGGCGCGAGCTGGAGGCGTTCGACCGCTCGATCGACGTGCACATGGGGCGCATCCGCGCGGCCATCGAAGTGGACGCGAAAAACCCGCGGCGCATCCTGACGGTGCGCGGCGTCGGCTACGTGTTTGCCAAGCAGCAGGACTGACCCAAAGCACGGAGCGGTCCGCTTGCCCCTTTTCAACGCCCTCTCGCGCCGCCTGTACCTGCGCATCTGGCTCGCCGTGGTGGGCGGCGTGGCCGTGCTGACGCTGGTGGTGGGCTGGGCCTGGCAAATCTCCGAGGAGCACTACCGCGCGCCGCGCGAGCCGCGCGAGGTGGTGGTGCGCAACGCCGCGGGCGTGGTGATCGGCTCGGCCGAGGCCGAAGTGAGCCGCATGCCGGGGCAGGGCCTGGAGTTCATCGTCACGCTGGACAATGGGCAGACCCTGGCGCTGCAATTGCCGCCGCGCGGCAACCGGCCCGCGGGGCCGCCGCCCGCATGGACGCGCTCCCCCTTTGGTTTTGCGTGGCTGCTGGCGCTGGTCGGGCTGGCGGTGGCGCTCGGTGTGTACCCCATCGTGCGCCGTCTCACGCAGCGGCTCGAGTCGCTGCAGCGCGGTGTGCAGCGCTGGGGCGAGGGTGACCTTTCGGTGCGCGTGCCGGTGCAGGGCCATGACGAAGTGGCGGACCTGGCCGCACGCTTCAACCACGCGGCCGAGCGCGTCGAAACACTGGTGAAGTCGCACAAGTCGCTGCTGGCGAATGCCTCGCACGAGTTGCGCTCGCCGCTGACCCGTATCCGCATGGGGCTGGAGCTGATGGGCAGCACGCCTGGCGCAGCGTTCAAGGACGAGATTTCGCGCAACATCGGCGAGCTGGACCAGCTGATCGACGAAATCCTGCTGGCCAGCCGGCTCGATGCCCAGGAGGCCGACATCGGCACGGTCGAACAGGTGGACCTGACCGGCCTGGCGGCCGAAGAGTGCGCACGGGTGGGCCTGGAGCTCGACACCGGCCACGACGCCGAGAGCGGCGCCAGGGCCGTGACCGTGGGCGGCGTGCCCAAGCTGCTGCGCCGCGCCATCCGCAACCTGATTGAAAACGCGCGCCGCTATGGCACCGGCACCATCACGGTCAGCGTGCAGCGCGAGGGGCAGCGCGCCGTGCTGCGCGTCAGTGATCGCGGGCCCGGCGTGCCGGCCCAGCTGCGCGAGCGCATTTTCGAGCCGTTCTACCGCCTGCCGGGCGCCAGCGAGCGCGAGGGCGGTGTCGGCTTGGGGCTGGCGCTGGTGAAATCGATTGCGCAGCGCCATGGCGGCACGGTGCGCTGCGAGGACCGCTTGGGCGGCGGCGCCACCTTCGTGATGGACTTGCCGTCCCCCAATATGTAACAGCACGACCCTCCCGGAACTGTGTGAAAAATCACAATAATAGGGTGCGGACTTGGCCCGTGCTGTCGTTTATCCCCCAAATAGGGGATGCGCAAATGCAAAAGATTACCTAAAGTTACTGCACTGCTGTCACAGGAACAAGGGCTCAAGACTCGCAAGAGTTGAACAACGCATTTAAAGAATCCCAACGACGTCCTTCCAAGGACTTTTTAAGCCACCGCAAGGTGGCTTTTTTTTGGCTTTCCGACGCAAGCGCACCCAAGTTCACAATAGCGCCATGAAGACACGCTTGACCACCCTTTTCGATCTCTCCGTGCCAATTGCACTCGCGCCCATGGCGCTCGCCAGCGGCGGCGCCCTGGCGGCTGCTTGCGCCCGCGCAGGCGCGCTGGGCCTGGTCGGCGGCGGCTACGGCGACCTGGCCTGGACGCAGCGCGAATACACGCTGGCGCTGCAGGCGGCCGAAACGGCCGCAAACCGGTCCCGCATCGGTTGCGGCTTCATCACCTGGAAGCTGGACGAAGACGCCTCGGCGCTGGACTGGCTACTGGACCGGCCGGCCGGCGACAAGCCATGTGCCCTGATGCTGTCGTTCGGCGATCCGCGGCCGTACGCGGCACGCATCGCGGCCGCCGGCGTCCCGCTCGTGTGCCAGGTGCAGCGCATGGAGCAAGTGCCTCAGGCGATCGAGGCCGGTGCGCGGGTCATCGTCGCGCAGGGCGCCGAAGCCGGTGGCCACGGCATGAATTCGCTCAATGGCCGGGCCACCATGACGTTCGTCCCCGAGCTCGCCGACTGGCTCGCCGCCCATGCCCCTGACACCCTGCTGCTGGCCGCGGGCGGCATTGCGGACGGACGCACGCTGGCCGCCGCGCTGGTGCTGGGCGCCGATGGCGCGCTGGTCGGCTCGCGCCTGTGGGCGACACGCGAGTGCCTGGCCGCGCAGGGCGCCAAAGATCAGGCGGTGCGAACCAACGGCGACGGCACCGCCCGAAGCGCTATATTTGACATCCTGCGGCGCAAGAACTGGCCCGCACCCTACGACTTTCGCGCCATCCGCAACGACCTGCACCGGCAGTGGGAAGAGCGCATCGAGGCGCTACGCGCCGATCCGGCCACTGCTCGCGCCCGTTACGACGCGGCAGTCAAGGCGGGGGATTTTTCGGCGGCACACGCCACCGTCGGCGAAGCGGTTGGGTTGATCAACGATTGCCCTTCGGCCGAAGACGTCTTGCAGCGCATGGCGCGTGATGCGGCGGCGCCGTGGCGTTAAGCGACGTCCGGGCAACATCTGCTCACAAGCTTTCCTTGCCCTGGCAAGGCTGCGACGCACGTGGGACCCCAAAGCACACTGATAATCCAAGCTGCTTTTGAACCGGGAGTTGGCACGATATGCCGCTTGAACCTGCCGCGATGACACGCCTTCAAGGACGCTTCGACATTGCGGCGAAATGGGCCCTGGTCGGCGTCTTTTTGAGCTTCCCCGTGGCCCTGGGTCTTGCCAATACCTTGAGCGCCGTGGTGGTGCTGTGCTGGCTCGCCGCAGGCCATTACCGGCAGCGCTGGCAAGCTATCCGCCGCAACCCCATGGTGCTGCCCGCGTTGCTGCTGTTCGGCCTGATTTTGCTGGGCACGTTGTACTCCACCGGTGACATGGAGCACATCCGCCTGCATGCCCTGAAATACAGCAAGCTCCTGATCGCCCTGGTTTTTTTATCCCTGCTGGACGAGGCGCGCTGGCGCCGGTATTGCCTTGGCGCCTTTGCCGCGGCCATGCTCTTCATTCTGGCGTCGGTCTACGCGAGCATCTGGATTCGCCTGCCCTGGATCGGTTTGCGGGCCAACCCCGCGCAGGCGTTGGGCTGGGGCGTTGACCATACCGTCGTGGGCGACTACATCACGCAGAACGTGATGATGTCTTTCTTTGCCGTGCTGTGCCTCACGCTGTGCATCGCTGCCCAAAAAAATCGCTGGCGGGGGCTGTGGCTCGCACTGGCGGGGTTGGCCGTGCTCAGCATTACCAACCTGTCCCAGGGGCGAACCGGTTATTTCGTCTTGGCGGCCTGCCTGCTGACTTTTGTGCTGACCGCCATCCCCGGACGCCGCCGCTACGCCATGCTGCTGATACTGGCCGCCGTACTGGCGGCCGGCTTGCTGAGCTCCAGCACGATGGAGGCGCGTTTTCAAACCGCCTGGGTTGAAATCAAAAACCACAATACCGATATTCACACTTCCGTCGGCCATCGGCTTTACAACTACAAGACGGTGCTGGAACTGATCGGGGAGCGGCCCGTGCAAGGCTGGGGAACCGGCTCTTACGACCACGAGTCGTGCCGGATTATTGTGAATCCGGCGGAATGCGTTGAATTTGGCTGGCACCCGCACAACCAGTACCTGTTTTTCTGGCTGGAGAACGGTCTGCCGGGGTTGCTGGCCTACCTGTTCCTGATCTTTCGCCTGGTGTCGTATGGCCGCGCTGCAGCCGCCCCGGATCGCTTTTTGATCCTCGGTTTTGCGTGCGCCCTGATCGCGGACAGCCTGACCAACTCGCCCCTGTTCAGCGCCCGGGAAAATCATTTCTTCATGTTCATGATGGCTTTGCTGATGGCGGGTCCGATACTCCAGGGTTCAGGCGAGCCCGGCTCCGGCGCCTGAAGGCACCAACCTGATCCCTCTGGGGCAACCCGCTCAGCGCCCGACCGTGTCCGTCAGGCTCGCGCTGTCATAGTGCTGCGCCACGCAGCGGAAAAAACATTCGAGCGCAATGAAATAGCAAAACAGAAAACCCGCGCCGCCGCCCAGAAAGCCCAGCTTGAAGAAATACAGGCGAATGAAGACGGACACGCCATACACCATCCCGGCCCCGATTCCGCCCGGCTTGCCGGCCCGCGCGCGCTTGGCAGCGCCCAGCATCGCATACTGGGTCAGCTTCTCCAGGCTGGCGCGCACGGAGTCGCGCGAGTAGTGCAGCAGCGGGGTGCGCAGCGTATGACGCGGCACCGGCTCGCCCGCGAGAACGGCATGTTCATGCACTGCCCCCTCGAAGCGCTGCAGCAGGTCGCGGGGAAAGAGCCGCTCGACCGGCGCCTGCGACCGAAAGTGCCTGAGTTCGCGCCCGAAGGCCACCACACGCCAGCGGATACACCCCACCGCGTGCGCGCCGGACTGCACGGCCGCGCACAGCTCCCGCTGCAGCGCCGGTGTAATTTCCTCATCGGCATCGAGAAAGAAAATGTAGTCGCCATGGGCATGGGCCAGCAGGTGGTTGCGTTGCACGGCAAAGCCCTGCCAGTCGGCATGGACGAACACCTGCGCGCCCAGGGCGCGCGCCAGCGCCACGGTGTCGTCGCTGCTACCGCTGTCCACCACGATCAGTTCGTCGGCGAACGCCGCGCTGCGCAGGCAGCGCTCGATCCGCTGCGCCTCGTTCTTGGTCAGCACCGCGATCGTCAGGCGGGGACGGGCAGTGGTGGCGGAGTCCGTCATGAAAGGCTGGGAGGATGGGCCACGGCGGTGCGCGCGATGCGGGAAGTCAGGTGGCCGCGGCATCGAGCTGCCAGACACCGCGCAGCCGGCCCCAGGCCCGCGCCAGGTGTTTGGGCGAGAGCAGCAGGGCGCGTGCCAGCACGTTGAGGCAGGCCGAGCCCATCAGCCGATGCCGCGCCTGCCGTCCCGCTTGCGCGCCAAAATGCTTGTTCACGAAGCGGATTTTCGACTGGGCGTGGTGAAAACCGCGCCAGTATTCGGCACGCCACGGCCGCGCGCCCCTGACCGATCCGCGCGAAAAATGCACCACCTCAATCCCGGGCAGCACAAGAATTTGCCCGTGCCGCTGAAACACGCGCAGGCACAGATCCTCATCTTCGTAGTACAGGAAGAAGCGCGCATCGAAACCGGCGCCATCTGCCAGCGTGGCCTTGAGCCGCGGCAAATTGATCAGCATCACGGCGGCGCAGGCATAGCCCACGTTGAGCGGGCCGTCGGCCGCGCCAGTGCGCGGACGCCACGCGTGCCGTGGCCAGCTGTAGTTGACTTGCTTGTGGCCCGCGCCATCCACCAGCTGCGGCACCAAAAGGGTCGCCTGGTCCCAGGTGTGGGCAGCCGCCACCAGCGCCGCGATCTCGGCCGGCGTGATCAGGCAGTCCGGGTTGAGCAAAAGGGCATAGGGCGTGCGGACCCGGGCCAGGCCTTCGTTGTTGGCCACGCCGTAGCCGCGGTTGGCCGGCAAGCGCAGCAAGGTGGCCGCCGGCAAATGCGTCTGCACGGCCGCACAGGTGTCGTCCTGGCTCGCGTTGTCCACCACGATGACGTGCGGCAGCGCATACAAGCCCTGCGCAAGCGCTGCCACGCAGTGGCTGCTGTTGTAGGTCACCACCAGCACGGTAACCTGCGCCAGCAGCGCCTGCTGATCCTTCGGGATGGCAGCGTCCGCCGGGTCACTCAATGGGCATGCCCCGCGGCTTCGCCTTCCTTGAGGCGGTACTCCGTGCCGCAATACGGACATTTGGCCTGCCCGGTCTGGCCCACGTCCAGATAGACCCTGGGGTGGCTGTTCCAGATCTTCATGTCGGCCTTGGGGTTGGGGCAGAACACGCCGCCCATGTCGGTCAGGTCCTGGGCCAGCAACTCAACCGGTGCGCGATGGTTGCTCATACTTTGGTCAGCCAGTGTGCGTACTTCGGGTTGCGCCCGTTGACGATGTCAAAGAACGCGCTCTGGATTTTCTCGGTGATGGGGCCGCGGCTGCCGCTGCCGATCTCGATGCGGTCGAGCTCGCGGATCGGCGTGACTTCGGCCGCCGTGCCGGTGAAAAAGGCTTCGTCAGAGATATACACCTCGTCGCGCGTGATGCGCTTTTGCACCACTTCCAGGCCCAGGTCCTTGCAGATGTGCAGGATGGTGTTGCGCGTGATGCCGTTCAGCGCGCCGGCAGACAGGTCGGGCGTGTACACCACGCCGCCCTTGACGATAAAGACATTTTCGCCCGAGCCTTCGGACACAAAACCCGAGGCATCGAGCAACAGGGCCTCGTCGTAGCCGTCATCGGTGGCTTCGGTGTTGGCCAGGATGGAGTTGGTGTAGTTGCTCACCGCCTTGGCCTGCGTCATGGTGATGTTGACGTGGTGGCGCGTGTAGCTGGAGGTTTTTACGCGGATGCCGCGCGTCATGCCCTCCTCGCCCAGGTAGGCGCCCCAGGCCCAGGCGGCGACCATCACATGGATGTCATTGCCCTTGGGCGAGACGCCCAGCTTCTTGTCGCCAATCCAGGTGAGCGGGCGCAGGTAGCAACTCTCCAGCTTATTCTCGCGCACCACGGCTTTTTGCGCCTCGTTGAGCGCTTCCTTGCCGAAGGGAACCTTCATGCGCAGGATTTTGCAGCTGTTGAGCAGGCGCTCGGTATGCTCTTCAAGCCGGAAGATGGCCGTGCCATTAACCGTGTTGTAAGCGCGCACGCCTTCAAAAGCCCCGCAGCCATAGTGCAGCGTGTGGGTCAGCACGTGGATCTTGGCGTCACGCCAATTGACCATTTCGCCGTCCATCCAGATTTTTCCGTCGCGGTCGGCCATCGAAGAGGGTTGCGGGCTCATGGTGTTTCCTTAAGAGTGTGCGGTGCAGATTTTGCAAAACCCCGATTTTACGGGGCCGGGCCGGCAGCCATGTCCGCGGGGGCCTCATCGCCCTGCACCGGGCGCACCAGGTCCCACTTCTTCAGCTTGCCGTTGTGAAACTCGCAGGTGACGTGCGACTGCGTGCCATCGGTCCAGCGGTACAGCTCGGGCTGGGTGTCCTTGGGGCTCTGCAGCGCGCCCAGCGCCCTGGTCATGGCCACCACATGCAGCAATGTGGCGCCCGGCTTGAGCTTGGCATTCAGCATGACTGCACTGCCCACATAGCCGACCGGCTGGTTCGCCGCTCTTTTGAGGACCTGCATCACGCGGTTGAAGTGCAGCAGCAGCCACATGACCATAGCCCCCGTCGCAATCGCCACGCCGGCCCAGCCATAGAAGCGGTAGGCCGCCGCAACCAGCACCACACCCGCCACGGGAATCAGGATTCGTTGAAAGTTCATCGCCCCATTTTCTCAGGGTTCCCGATCGCGGGACGGTGTGGCAAGTGCTTACGCGGGCGGGCCGCTCAGGCCTGCAGGCTGCGCGCCACGTCGATGGCCTGTTCGATGCGCTCCACCGCATGAATGGTCAGCCCTTCGAAATCTTTCGCACCCTTCTTCGGCGCATTGGCCTTGGGCACCACCGCCACGCTGAAGCCCAGCTTGGCGGCTTCCCGGAGCCGCTCCTGACCGCGCGGCGCGGGGCGCACCTCGCCCGCCAGCCCCACTTCGCCAAACGCGATGAAGCCTTTGGGCAGCGATTTGCCGCGCAGGCTGGACGTGATGGCGAGCATCACCGCCAGGTCGGCCGCGGGCTCGCTGATGCGCACGCCGCCCACAGCATTCACAAACACGTCCTGGTCCATGCAGGCGATGCCCGCGTGGCGGTGCAGCACCGCCAGCAGCATGGCCAGGCGATCCCGGTCCAGCCCCACCGACAGGCGCCGCGGGCTCGGGCCGCCACTGTCCACCAGCGCCTGGATTTCAACCAGCATCGGACGCGTGCCCTCCAGCGTGACCATGACGCAGCTGCCGGGCACCGGTTCGCTGTGCTGGGACAGGAAAATCGCGCTCGGGTTGGACACGCCCTTGAGGCCCTTCTCGGTCATGGCAAACACGCCGATCTCGTTGACCGCGCCAAAGCGGTTCTTGATGGCGCGCACCAGGCGAAAGCTGCTGTGCGTGTCGCCCTCGAAATACAGCACCGTATCCACCATGTGCTCGAGCACGCGCGGCCCGGCCAGCGCGCCTTCCTTGGTAACGTGGCCGACCAGCACGATGGCGACGCCCGAAGCCTTGGCCGCGCGCGTCAGGTGCGCCGCGCATTCGCGCACCTGCGCCACCGAACCGGGAGCCGAGGTGAGCTGGTCCGAATACACCGTTTGAATCGAGTCGATCACCGCGATATCGGGTTGCGTGGCCTCCAGCGTGGCGAGGATGCGCTCCAGCTGGATCTCGGCCAGCACCTTCACCTGCGAGTGCCCGAGCCCGAGGCGGCGCGAGCGCAACGCCACCTGGGCGCCGCTTTCCTCGCCCGTCACATACAGGGTGTTCTGCCCGCTGCGCTGCAGTGAATCCAGCGCCTGCAGCAACAACGTGGACTTGCCGATACCGGGGTCGCCGCCGATCAGCACCACGCCGCCTTCGACCATGCCACCGCCCAGCACGCGATCCAGTTCCTCATGGCCGGTTGGCGTGCGGGCCATGTCGACGGCGTCGATCTCGCCCAGGGTGGCGACTTCGGCGGTTTTGGCCAGCGAGGCGAACCGGTTCTTGGCCGGCAGCGCACTCTCGGCCACCGACTCTATCAAGGTGTTCCAGGCGTTGCAGTGCGGGCATTTGCCCAGCCACTTGGGCGTGGTGCCGCCGCATTCGTTGCAGGTGTAAACGGTTTTGTCTTTGGCCATGCGGGGAATATAGCTGTACAGGCAGACAGCGCGGGTTTACCCGCATCATCGGTGCATGAGTCGCGCTTGCGGAAATTCCTGAATCATTTAATATATTAAATAAATTGACACTTTCCTGATG
This sequence comes from Rhodoferax sp., assembly GCA_031291295.1. Lineage (GTDB taxonomy): Bacteria > Pseudomonadota > Gammaproteobacteria > Burkholderiales > Burkholderiaceae_C > Rhodoferax_A. The sequence goes on from JARLJI010000135.1 coordinate 35,712, forward strand.
AGCACTCCCTTCGTCCATCGCAATCTGCCCCGGCTGCTGCTGCAGGCGCGCGAGTCGGTCATGGCGCACACCCGCCCCAGTCTGCGCGCGCATGCCTTGAGCGACCAGCAGTGGCGCGTGCTGCGCGTGCTGGGCGAGCACGGCGTGGTCGAAACCGGCCGCGTCGCGCGCGAGGCCTTCATCCTCGGCCCGAGCCTGACCGGCGTGCTCGCGCGCATGGAGCGCGACGGGCTGATCCGCCGCGAGCGCGACCCTGAAGACCAGCGCCGCACCGTGGTCGAAGCCACGGCGAAGGGTTTGAGACTGGTGGCCAAACTGTCGCAAACTGTGGAAGCGCATTACGCATGGATGGAGCAATCCTTGGGCAAACAAAAACTGGCGCAGCTGTACAAGCTGCTCGATAGCGTGATCGAACTGGAGCAGCCATGAGCTCTTTCATGCCGTCCGGCACGGTGTACGGCGTGCTGCTGAACTTTCGCGGCGAGGTGCAAGCGCTGGCGCCGCACATGAACGAGCCGCCCTACAAGGCGCCGCCCAAGGCACCGATTCTGTATCTCAAGCCCGCGAACACCTGGAGCGCCCACGGCGCCGCCATTGCGGTTCCCGCGACGGTGCCGCAGGTCGAGGTCGGCGCCACGATTGCCATGGTGATGGGGCAGGATGTCCAGGCAGCGCGGGCCGATACTGCTCTCAAATCCGTAGCGGGCTACGTGCTGATGAACGACTTGTCGATTCCGCACCCGAGCTTCTACCGCCCGCCAGTCAAATACAAATGCCTCGACGGCTTCCTCGGCGTGGGCCCCGCCCTGGTGGCTGCGCAGGCCGCCGTCGATCCGTCGCACTTCGCGCTAGAGGTTCACATCAACGGCGCGCTCAAGCAGTCGGTGGACTTTGCCAACCTGGTGCGCAACGCCGCGCAACTGCTGGCCGACGTGAGCGAATTCATGACGCTGCGCCGCGGCGACGTGCTGATGCTCGGCTGCGACCTCGGCCGCCCGCTTGCGCAGGCCGGCGACCGCATCGACATCAGTGCGCCGGGCTTCGCCACGCTGTCCAACACCCTGGTCGCGGAGGAACTTGCATGAGCAGAGCCGGACCGCTCCAAGATGCGAAGGCCCCCTCGGGGGGCAGCGCAGTACACGAAGTGACAAGCGTGGGGGCCCTATGAAACACGCACGCATTGTTCTGGACGGAACCACACTTGACGCCACGGAACGTGACGGCCAGTTGCTGCTAGCCGACGGCCGCGTCGTGGCACCCGACGCCGTGACCTGGCTGCCGCCGCTGAGCCCCACGCCGCGCCCGCGCACCATCTTCGCACTGGGCCTGAACTACGCCGACCACGCCAGGGAGCTCGCCTTCAAGGCACCCGAGGAGCCGCTGGTCTTCCTCAAGGGGGAGAGCACCTTGACCGGCCACCGCGCCTTCACGCGCCGCCCGGCCGACGTGCAGTTTATGCACTACGAATGCGAGCTTGCGGTGGTGGTCGGCCGGACGGCAAAGAAGGTCCGGCGCGACGACGCCTACGACTTCATCGCCGGCTACACGGTCGCCAACGACTACGCGATCCGCGACTACCTGGAAAACTGGTACCGCCCCAATCTGCGCGTGAAGAACCGCGACACCTGCACGCCGCTGGGCCCCTGGCGGGTCGATGCGGCCGACATCGCCAATCCGATGGCGCTGGCGCTACAGACCACGGTCAACGGCCAGGTCACCCAGGCGGGCAACACGCGCGACATGATCTTCGACGTGCCGTTTCTGATCGAATACTTCAGCAGCTTCATGACGCTGCAGCCCGGCGACCTGATTTTGACTGGCACGCCCGATGGCGTGGTCGACTGCCAGCCGGGCGACGTCATCGTCACGGAAATCGAAGGCATTGGCGCATTGATGAACACCATCGAACAAGGACCCGCATGAGAGTCGAGCATCTGATCAACGGCCAGCCGGTGGCCGGCAAGGATTATTTCGAAACCGTGAATCCGGCCACGCAGGAGGTGCTGGCCGAAGTCGCCGCGGGTGGCGAAGCCGAGGTCCATGCGGCCGTGGCCGCGGCCAAGGCGGCCTTCCCGAAATGGGCCGGCCTACCCGCACCCGAGCGCGCCAGGCTGGTGCGCCGGCTCGGCGACCTGATCGCCGCGCATGTGCCCGAGATCGCGCAGCTCGAGACCAATGACTGCGGCCAGGTGATCGCGCAGACCGGCAAACAGCTGATCCCGCGCGCGGCCGACAACTTCTACTATTTCGCCGAGATGTGCACGCGCGTTGACGGCCACACCTACCCGACGCCGACGCACCTGAACTACACACTGTTTCACCCGACCGGCGTGTGTGCGCTGATCTCGCCGTGGAACGTGCCCTTCATGACGGCCACCTGGAAGGTCGCGCCCTGCCTGGCCTTCGGCAACACGGGGGTGCTCAAGATGAGCGAGCTGTCGCCACTCACCGCCGCGCGGCTGGGCGAGCTGGCGCTGCAGGCCGGCATTCCCGCGGGCGTGCTCAACGTGGTGCATGGCACCGGCCGCGAGGCCGGCGAGCCGCTGTGCACGCACCCCGACGTGCGCGCCATCTCGTTCACCGGCTCCACCGTCACCGGCAACCGCATCGTGCAGGCCGCCGGCCTGAAGAAGTTCAGCATGGAGCTCGGCGGCAAGTCGCCATTCGTGATCTTCGACGATGCCGACCTGGAGCGCGCGCTCGATGCCGCCGTGTTCATGATCTTCTCCAACAACGGCGAGCGCTGCACGGCCGGCAGCCGCATTCTGGTGCAGCAATCGATCTATACCGACTTCGTCGCGAAGTTCGTGGCGCGCGCCCAGCGCATTACCGTGGGCGATCCGCTTGACGAGAAAACCATCGTCGGCCCGATGATTTCACAGGGCCATCTGGCCAAGGTGCGCAGCTACATTGAGTTGGGGTCCAGGGAAGGCGCCACGCTGCTGTGCGGTGGACTCGGCACGCCGGAGTTGCCGGACCGCGTCAAAAAGGGCAACTATGTGCTGCCCACGGTGTTTGCCGATGTGGACAACCGCATGCGCATCGCGCAGGAGGAAATCTTCGGCCCGGTGGCCTGCCTGATTCCGTTCACCGACGAGGTCGACGCGATTGCGAAAGCCAACGACATTCAATACGGGCTTTCGAGCTACGTCTGGACCGAGAACCTGGGCCGCGCGCACCGCGTGGCCGCAAGCATCGAGGCCGGCATGTGCTTCGTCAACAGCCAGAATGTGCGCGACCTGCGCCAGCCGTTCGGCGGCACCAAGGCCTCGGGCACGGGCCGCGAGGGCGGCACCTGGAGCTACGAGGTGTTCTGCGAGCCGAAGAACGTGGCGGTTTCATTGGGAAGCCACCACATCCCCCACTGGGGAGCCTGATCATGGGTAAGCTTGCCCTCGCCGCCAAAATCACCCACGTACCGTCGATGTACCTGTCGGAATTCCCCGGCCCGAACTTCGGTTGTCGCGACGCCGCGATCAACGGCCACAAGGAAATCGACCGGCGCTGCCGCGCGCTCGGCGTGGACACCCTGGTGGTGTTCGACGTGCACTGGCTCGTGAACAGCGAATACCACATCAACTGCGCGCCTTCCTTCAAAGGCACCTACACCAGCAACGAGCTGCCGCACTTCATCAAGAACATGCCCTACGCCTACCCGGGCAACCCGGCGCTGGGGCACATGATCGCCGATGTGGCCAACGAAATGGGCGTGAAAAGCCGCGCGCATTCCGACACCACTTTGGGGCTCGAATACGGCACGCTGGTGCCGATGCGCTACATGAATGCCGATCAGCACTACAAGGTGGTCAGCGTCTCGGCCTGGTGCAACTGGCACGACCTGCACGAGAGCGGGCGCTTCGGCCTGGCGGTGCGCCGCGCGATCGAGGCGCAATACGACGGCACGGTGGCCGTGTTCGCCAGCGGATCGCTGTCGCACCACTTCGCCGACAACGGCCGCGCGCCCGAGTTCATGCACAAGGTCTACGACCCGTTCCTCGAGCAGGTGGACCAGCGCGTGGTCGAATTGTGGAAGACTGGTGACTGGAAAACCTTTTGCGCCATGCTGCCGATGTATGCCGAGAAATGCTGGGGCGAGGGCGGCATGCACGACACCGCGATGCTGCTGGGCCTGCTGGGCTGGGACCGGTACACCGCGCCGGTGGAAATCATCACGCCCTACTTCGGCAGCTCGGGCACGGGGCAGATCAACGCGATCTTTCCGGTCACGCCGCTGCCAGCCTGAGACCGAGGAGAACCCCATGCCCCATTTGGTCATTCTCTACACCGCCAACCTCGATGCCGAGACCAGCATGTCCGCGCTGTGCCGCGCTCTGGCCGACACCATGCTCGAACAGAAGGACGAGGACGGCAAGCCGGTCTTCCCGCTTGGTGGCACGCGCGTGCTGGCCTATCCGGCGCCGCACTACGCGGTGGCTGACGGCGGCGCGGCGGGCCGGGCCGCGGGCACGCACACGCGGGGCGCCAGCGGCGACGCGGGCGACTACGCCTTCGTCTACCTGAACCTGCGCATGGGCCGCGGGCGCTCCGACGCTACAAAAAAGAGAGTGGGTGACGCCCTGTCGGCGCGGGCCAAGGCCCATTTTGATCCGATCTTTGGGCAGCGACACCTGGGCGTCACGCTGCAGATCGACGAAGGCGCCGAGGTGTTCGATGCCAAGCACAGCAACCTGCACCCCCTGTTCAGGAAATAAGAGGCGCACCCGATGTTTTCCCAGGACCTGATCGCCCGGCTTGCGGCCGAACTGCACCAGAGCGAGAAGAGCCGCGTGCAGGTCGAGCACTTCTCCAAGCGTTTTCCTGACATGACCATCGAGGACGGTTACGCGGTCTCGCGCGAGTGGGTCAGGATGAAGATCGCCGAGGGCCGCGTGGCGCGCGGCCACAAGATCGGCCTGACCTCGCGCGCCATGCAGCTGTCGAGCCAGATCACCGAACCCGACTACGGCACGCTGCTGGACGACATGTTCTTCCCCGAGGGCAGCGACATCCCGTTCACGCGCTTCATCGCGCCGCGCATCGAGGTGGAGCTGGCCTTCGTCCTGGGCAAGCCGTTGAAGGGGCCGGGCGTCACGATCTTCGACGTGCTGGCCGCGACCGATTACGTGGTGCCGGCGATCGAGATCATTGACGCGCGCATCGAGCAGTTCGACCGCCACACCAAGGCGCCGCGCAAGGTCTTCGACACCATCTCTGACAACGCCGCCAACGCCGGCATCATCACCGGCGGGCGGCGGGTGAAGCCCGACGCGCTCGACCTGCGCTGGGCCAGCGCGCTGCTCTACAAGAACGGCGTGATCGAGGAATCGGGCGTGGCCGCCGCCGTGCTGAACCACCCGGCCAACGGCGTGGCCTGGCTGGCCAACAAGCTGGGCGCCTGGGACGAGCACCTGGCGGCCGGCGAAGTGGTGCTCGGCGGCTCCTTCACGCGGCCGACGCCGGCGCTGCCGGGCGACACATTCCATGCCGACTATGGATCTCTCGGCTCGATTGCATTTCGTTTTGTATAGCCCTTGCAGGAGTCACCATGCAAACACCTGTCAATCCCTTCAAGAAGGCCCTGGCCGACAAACGCGCCCAGATCGGCCTGTGGCTGAGCCTGGCCGACCCTTACAGTGCGGAGCTGTGCGCGGGCGCCGGCTTCGACTGGCTGCTGGTCGACGGCGAGCATGCGCCCAACGACCTGCGCAGCATCCTCGCGCAGTTGCAGGCGATCGCGCCCTACCCTTCGCACCCGATCGCGCGCGTGCCGATGGGCCACGGCCATGTCGGCGAGGCGCTGATCAAGCAGTACCTGGACCTGGGCGTGCAAACCCTGCTGGTGCCGATGGTCGACACGCCCGAGCAGGCCGCCACGCTGGTGCGCGCCACGCGCTACCCGCAAGACGACGGCAAGGGCGGCATCCGCGGCATGGGCGGCGCGCGCGCCTCGCGATGGGGCCGCTACCCGGCCTATGTGCACGAGGCCAACGCCCAAGTCTGCCTGCTGGTGCAGGCCGAGACCCGCACCGCGCTCGCGAACCTCGACGCGATTGCGGCGACCGAGGGTGTGGACGGCATCTTCATCGGCCCGGCCGACCTGTCGGCCTCGCTCGGCCACGTCGGCAACCCTGGCCATCCCGAAGTTCAAGCTGCGATCGAGGATACGATCCGGCGCATCGTCAAAACGGGCAAGGCCGCCGGCATCCTGACGCCGGACGAGGCCCAGGCACGCCACTACCTGGCGCTCGGCGCCACCTTCGTCGCCGTCGGGCTCGACACCAACTTGCTGGTGCGCGGCACCAGCGCGCTGGTTGCCAAATTCAAGCCGGAGGTGGCGCTCGCACCGGCCAGCAAGACCTACTGAGGCCGGCGCGCCCCGACAGCAACCGACGGCACCCCCCTCTCAACCCAAAGGAAAGCACCATGCGTACTTTACGAATCGCCCTTGCCGCCCTCACGGTCGCCGGGCTCGCCGCCTGCGCGTCGCCGTCGCGCACGGCGGGTGACACCCGCCAGCAAGAAGCCAATCGCAGGGCAGTGCTGGCCTTCTACGACCTGGGGCTGAACCAGAAGGATGCCGACGCGGCACTGCGCTACGTTGGCAACCGCTACGTGCAGCACAACCCTGGCGCGCAGGATGGCCCCGAGGGCTTTCGCAAGTTCATCGCGTTCCTGCGCGAGAAGTACCCGCAGTCGCACAGCGAGATCAGGCAGTCCTTCGTCGACGGCGACTATGTGATCCTGCACGTGCACGCGGTGCGCGAGCCGGGCACGCGCGGCAACGCCATCGTCGACATCTTCAAGCTGGAAAACGGCAAGATCGTCGAACACTGGGACGTCACGCAGCCAATCCCCGAGAAGACCGCCAACGACAACGGCATGTTCTGAGGCCGTGGCCGGCAAGTCCCGCTGCGCCGCGACACATCCTGACCCCTCAACACTCTGGAGCCCCCCCATGAATGCCGCGCTCAAACCTTCACGCACCATGCACCCCGACGAGCGCAAGGCGCGCGTCGAACTGGCCGCCTGCTACCGCGTGTTCGCGATGCTGGGCTGGACCGAGATGATCTACAACCACATCACGGTGCGCCTGCCGGACAGCGTCACGGGCGGCGCTACCGCAGGGGCTTCAACATCCCCGCAGTTCCTGATCAACCCGTTCGGCCTGCATTACAGCGAAGTCACCGCAAGCAACCTGCTCAAGATTGACCTGCAAGGCAACAAGCTGGACGACAACCCCTGGCCGGTAAACCCTGCGGGCTTCACCGTGCACGCCGCCATCCACGGCGCCCTGCCCGACGCGCACTGCGTGATGCACACGCACACCACCTCCGGCGTGGCCGTGGCCTGCACCCAGGGCGGCCTGGCGCAGAACAACTTTTATTCGGCGCAGCTCGACAATCTGGTGGCCTACCACGACTTCGAGGGCATCACCATCCACGCCGACGAGACGCCGCGCCTGCTCAAGAACATCGGCGACAAGCCCTTGCTGATTCTGCGCAACCACGGCCTGCTGGCCTGGGCCCCGACGCTGCCGCTGGCCTTCGTGCGGTTGTGGACGCTGCAGCGCGCCTGCGATATCCAGGTGGCGCAGGCCGCGCTCGGCCCCGCGATCGTGGTGCCCGAGGCCGTGGCGCGCAAGACCACGCACGACTCGTTCCAGTTCGACGCCCAGTTCGGCGCCGGCCAGGACGTGTTCGATGCGCTGGTGCGGCAGGTCGACCGGATTGACTTAAGCTATCAAAACTAGAGCGCATTGCGCAGACCTCATAAGGGCTAAGAGCCGAAATGACTGAAAAAACAATTTCCAAAGCATGCATCTACGGCGCCGGCGCCATCGGCGGCTGGATCGGCGCCGGCCTGGCCGGCGCCGGCTGCCGCGTCAGTGTGGTGGCGCGCGGCGCGACGCTGCAGGCACTCCAGCAGCACGGACTGCGCGTGCAGCGCGGCGACGCCGTGACGGCCACACCGGTGCAGGCCAGCAGCGACCCGTTTGATCTCGGCGTGCAGGACCTCGTGGTCATCGCCGTCAAGGCACCGGCGCTGCTCGAAGTGGCGCGCCGCATCGGCCCCTTGATCGGCCCCGACACCCTTGTGCTGACCGCGATGAACGGCGTGCCCTGGTGGTTTCTGCAGGGCTTTGGCGGCGCGTATGCCGGCACGCGGCTGCAGGCGGTGGACGCCACCGGCGAGATCGCCCAGGCCATTCCCGCCAGTCACGTGGTCGGCTGCGTGGTGCACGCCAGCTGCTCGCTGAACGAGCCGGGCTTTGTGAACCATCGCTTCGGCAACACGCTGATCGTGGGCGAGCCCTCCGGCGCTGTCAGCGCGCGCGTGCAACAGCTCGCCGCGCTGCTGAAGCAGGCCGGCATCGACACCGTGATCGCCGAGCAGATCCAGAAGGACACCTGGTACAAGCTGTGGGGCAACATGACGGTGAACCCGATCAGCCTGCTCACAGGCGCCACCACCGACCTGATCATGGGCGACGAGCTGGTGCGCAACTTCATCTCCAGTGTGATGCTGGAAGCGCGCGAGATCGGCGCGCGCATCGGCGTGCCGATCGCCGAGCGGCCCGAGGACCGGCACGCGGTGACGATGAAGCTCGGTGCGTTCAAGACCTCGATGCTGCAGGACGTGGAGGCGGGGCGCGCGGTGGAACTGGATGCGCTGGTTACCGTGGTGAAGGAGCTGGGGGAAATCACCGGTGTCGCCACGCCGTACACCGATGCGTTGCTGGGGTTGGCGCGGCTGCGCGCGCGGGGGTTGGGGTTGTATTGATCGCTAGCCGGGTTTCGCCCCGGCGGGCGGGAGTCGGGACATGCGCCCGACAGCGCAGTAACTTTCTTTTGCTTCGCCAAAAGAAAGTCACCAAAGAAAAGGCGAGCCGACGGCAGGGCCGCTGCGCGGTTCCTTGCGCTGCTCGCATCACCCGGGGTCTGGCTAAACTCGCCCTGCGGGCTCAAACAACGCCAGCCCTGATCCGGGTGCTGCTGTGCTGCTCAGCCCTGCCTCAACGGCGGAGGAACCGAACATCCAACCGGCTTGACCGAGCATATGGCGGCAATTGCGCACGCCCTGCTGGCGTCAGAATGCGTGAGAATTCGTCTTTCAGAAATAATCGATATGACCGAATCAACAGGCCAAAAAAGCATCCTTGGTGCAATTGCCTTTTCCGTTGCGGGGCTGCCTCTTCTTGTGATCGGCTCTGATTTACTTTTTCTAACGCTTAGTTCTCGGCTAACGAATAGTGGCCGGGTCGCAACCACGGCCTTTTGTATTGGTGCGTTCTCTACGATTGGTGGCTTGTTGTGTCTCAAGAGAGCATGGTCGTACGCAGCAGGTACAGCTCGAACTTTGACCATTAAGACCACTGGACCAGTGGGTAAAACCATCGGAATAGCTGCGTTAGCAGGCAAAGGTCTTACCGATTTACAAAAAATCCATCTACAGTTCTTTTCAACGCATGGATGGCTAATTCCTGCTGCTCTAGGCTCACTGGTTATGGCTCCAATCGTAGTTTGGGGCTGGCAGCGATTTCGAAAGTCGGCTGCGTCAGCTTCCGTAGATTGATCGTGTGCGCCTCGTGCGAATCAGCGAAGTACTCCATCAATCCAGTGGACAACAATCCATCGCGTCTCCGTCTCTGCCATTGCGTCTGATGTGGATATCTCCAAGGACGCGCCGTGGCGCGTCCTTGGGGGCTGTTCGATTGTTTGTTTCTCTGCCGTCCTGGCACGGCTGAGCAGCGCAGGGGAAGATGGATCAGGGCTGGCGTTGTCTGAGCCCGCAGGGCGAGTTTAGCCAGACCCCATCTGCACCGAGCAGCGCAAGGAACCCCGAAGGGGCCGTGTCTGCGGCTGCCCTTTCTTTTGGTGACTTTTCTTTGGGCACGCAAAGAAAAGTTACTGCGCCGTCGGGCGCACATCCCGACTCCCGCCTGCCGCGCGGGAACACGGCCAGCCAACAAAACCCTACTCCACCACGACCGGCACCCGCAACGCCAACGCGCACATCAACTCATACCCCACCGTCCCCCCCGCCAGCGCCACCTCGTCGATCGACAACACGGCACCATTCGCCGCCCGCCCCCACAGCGTGACGTCGGACCCAAAGCCCGCGTCGGGCACGGGCGTGAGGTCCACCGTGATCATGTCCATGCTGACGCGCCCGACCATGCGCGTGCGCACGCCGTTCACCAGCACCGGGGTGCCGGTGCTGCAGTGGCGCGGGTAGCCGTCGGCGTAGCCGCAGGCCACGACGCCGATGCGCAGCGGCGCGTCGGCCACAAAGCTTGAGCCATAGCCGACGCCAGCTCCCGCCGTCAGCTGCTGGATAGCTATGATTTTTGCAGCAAGCGTCATGGCCGGCTGCAATTCCCAGTGCGCCGCATCGTGCTCGGGAAAGTCGGGTGCGCTGCCGTACACCGCGATGCCGGGGCGCACCCAGTCCGAGCGCAGCGGCGCGCCGCCCTCGTGGCGCAGCGTGGCGGCGCTGTTGCTGAGCGTGCGCTCGCCGGGCAGGTCCTGCGTGGCGGCGTTGAACACCGCGAGCTGCTGCGCAATGCCCCTGGCGCCATCGGCGTCGCTGAAGTGCGTCATCAACGAGATCTCGTCCACCTGCGGCAGCGCATTGAGCCGCGTCCACGCGGCGCGGTAGCGCTGCGGCGCGAAGCCCAGGCGGTTCATGCCGGAATTCATCTTGAGGAACACGCGCTGCGGCGCCTGCGTCTTGTGCGTGGCGAGCATGTCGATCTGCTCGTCGCAATGCACCGTGTGCCACAGGCCCAGGCGCGAGCACAGCTCCAGGTCGCGCACCTCGAACACGCCTTCCAGCAGCAGGATCGGCCCGCGCCAGCCCAGGGCGCGCACGCGCTCGGCCTCGCCCAGGTCCAGCAGCGCAAAGCCGTCGGCGCCGCGCAGGCCCTCGTACACGCGTTCGATGCCGTGCCCGTAGGCGTTGGCTTTGACGACGGCCCAGACGCGGGCATCGGGCGCGGCCTGGCGCGCGCGCGCCAGGTTGTGGCGCAGGGACTCTGGATGGATGGTGGCCTGGATCGGACGGGGCATGGTGGCGACAGCAAAGCAGTAATAGTTGGCATTTTGGCACCGCAGGGGCATGCTATAACCCTTTGATATCAGGAGACCCCATAAATCATCGCGCATCAGATTCGCTGATGCCGTGACCAGCAGCAGTTCATGAAGCGCGGCTTTTACACCATCATGTCGGCCCAGTTTTTCAGTTCGCTGGCCGACAACGCGTTGTTCGTGGCCGCCGTGGAACTGATCCGCACCGGCGGCGGCGCCGAATGGCAGCGCGCGGCACTGGTGCCGATGTTCGCGCTGTTCTATGTGATCCTCGCGCCTTTCGTCGGCGCCTTCGCCGACGCGCAGCCTAAGGGCAAAGTCATGTTCATCAGCAACGCCATCAAGATGCTGGGCTGTCTGCTGATGCTGGTGGGCACGCATCCGCTGATGGCTTACGCGGTGGTGGGGCTGGGCGCCGCGTCCTACTCGCCAGCCAAGTACGGCATCCTGACCGAGCTGCTGCCGGCCTCGCAACTGGTCAAGGCCAACGGCTGGATCGAGGGACTGACGATTGCCTCCATCATTCTGGGCGTGCTGCTCGGCGGGCAGCTGGTGGGGCATCAGGTCTCGAGCATGCTGCTGTCGTTTGATTTTCCGTACATCAACACTGGCATCAACACGCCGCCGCAGGCCGCGATCGTGGTGCTGATCTTTGTCTACGCGCTGGCCGCGTGGTTCAACTTGCGCATCCCGCTGACCGGCGTGGAGATGCGCCCCATGTCGCGCACGTTCCTGGAGCTGGTGCCCGACTTCCTGAGCTGCAACTCGCGCCTGTGGCACGACAAGCTGGGCCAGATCTCGCTGGCCACCACCACGCTGTTCTGGGGCGTGAGCGGCAACCTGAAATACATCGTTCTGGCGTGGAGCGCGCTGGCGCTGGGCTACAGCACCACGCAGGCGTCCTCGCTGGTCGGCGTGGTTGCGATCGGCACGGCGGTCGGGGCGATCGTGGCCTCGATGCGCATGCGGCTGGACACCGCCACCCGCGTGATCCCGATGGGCATTGCCATGGGCGTGCTGGTGATTTTGATGAACTACATCCACAACGTCTGGATCGCCGCGCCGTTCCTGATCCTGCTGGGCGGCCTGGGCGGCTTTCTGGTCGTGCCCATGAACGCGCTGCTGCAGCACCGCGGCCACAACCTGATGGGTGCGGGCCGCTCCATTGCCGTGCAGAACTTCAACGAGCAGGCCTGCATCCTGATCCTGGGCGCGTTCTACAGCCTCTCGACCGGCCTGGGCCTGTCGGCCTTCGGCGCCATCACCACCTTTGGCGTGGTGGTTGCATTCATGATGTGGATGATCCTGCGCTGGTACAAGCACAACTGCGTCAAGTACCGCGACGAGATCGAACATTTGCTCGCCATTGCGCGCAGCGACACCCTGCACGGATGAGCGCCGCGCCGGGTCGCACCAAAGGCGCACTGCTGCCCGCGGCCGCGTTGATGTTCAATGCCTTCGTGTGGGGCGTGTCGTGGTGGCCGTTGCGCCAGCTAGAAGCGCATGGCGTGCATCCGCTGTGGGCCACCGCCATCATTTACGTGGTCTCGCTGGGCTGCCTGCTGGCGGCCCGGCCGCTGGCCTGGCGGGGCCTGTTGCAGCATCCCCTGCTGTGGCTGCTGATGGCCGCCTCGGGCCTGACCAACATCAGCTTCAACTGGGCCGTGACCGTGGGCGACGTGGTGCGCGTGGTGCTGCTGTTTTACCTGATGCCACTCTGGGCGGCGTTGCTGGCGTGGCCGCTGCTGGGCGAGAAGCCCACGGCCATCTCGCTGTCGCGCATGTCGCTGGCGCTGGTCGGCGTGGTGATCGTGCTCAAGACGGGCGACTCGGCCTGGCCGGTGCCCGAGAGCGTGGCCGACTGGCTCGCCCTGATGGGCGGCTTCAGCTTCGCACTCACCAACATCCTGCTGCGCCGGCTCAACCACACGCCGGCCGAGTCGCGCGTGCTGGCGATGTTCAGCGGCGGCGCGCTGATGGCCACATCGGCGGCGTGCCTGGGCATGGCCCGCGGCGTGGTGGCGCTGCCGCCGGCACCGGCGGCCTCTTGGCTGGTGTTTGCCGTGGCGCTGAGCCTGGCGTTCCTGATCGGCAACCTGGCGCTGCAATACGGCGCCGCGCGGCTCAGCTCGCACGGCACGGCGCTGATCATGCTCTCGGAAGTGGTATTTGCCAGTGCCTCGTCGGTCGCTATGGGCGCGGCCGGGCTGACGGGCCGCACCTGGCTGGGCGGCGGCCTGATCCTGCTTGCGGCCCTGTGGTCGGCCCTGTCCGACGACAAGCCCGCGCCGTCGGCGCGCCGGCGCGCGGGCTAGGCGTTGATTGGGGGTGCGGCAAAGCGCGCCATCGCACCGCCCAGCGCGATCTCGTCGAACGGGCGGACCAGGCAGGCATCGCATCCGGCCAGTCGCGCGCGCAGCCTGCCGAACCAGCCGCTCTGGCTCGACAGCACCAGCAGCACCGCGGGCCGCGTGCCGTTGGCGTTTTTTTGCCGGCGCACGGCGCGGCAGGCCTGAAACACGCTCATGTCGGCCACCGGCTCGTTCACAAACACCAGCCGGTACGAACGCTTCGCGAGCTGTTGCACGGCCTCGGCCCCGCTGCGCACCAGGTCGGCACGAAAGCCCTGCTGCTGCAAATGCCGCTCCAGGGTGCGCCGGGACAGATCTCCCGCATCGACCACCAGCACAGAGTCGTCTGAGGGCTCCGGCACGACGGCGGGTGAGATCTGGTCGGCCCGGTCGGCCGGGTCCGCTCCCTGCTGGCGGACCTCGTTGCGGATTGGCATTGGCGGCATTGGTGGCACCGGTGGCGCGACAGGCACCACCACCGGCGCGATCGCCGCCAGTGCGGCAGGCACGGGCGCCGGCACGGTAGCGGGATAAGAGGGGGAGTTCACGCGCCGCGCCTCGCGCCACAGCTCGATGCTCGCGGGGTCGATCGCCTCGACCGGCGCCGGTGCGGCAGGGGCGGCGGCAGGGCGGCTGGCCGGCAGCTCGTCGCCCGGCACATAAGGCTGGGTCGCCTGAAAGCCGCTCGCGTCGGACGCCGGCGCGGCGCGCGGCATCTCCAGCGGCGCAAACGGTTCGGTGGCGGCAAAGGCCGGCCACAGGTCGGAGGCCCCGCCCGCCAGCGACTCCCCGGCGTACGCGGCCGCGGGCATCGTCGAGGGCTCGAACGGCACGGTCTGGGCAAATTCGGCGGGCCGGCCCGGGTTCTGCACCGCGGACAACCCCAGCGCACGCACCGCTTCGAGCACTGCCAGCAACTGAAACGGCCGGCGCTGCAGGGGCCAGCCCGTGCCGGCATCCGACTGGCCGATCAACAGGACGTTGGCCGAGGGCTGGGCACTCCACAACCTGCGCACCGCGTCCACATCGTCGGCATTGGCCAGCACGACATGAGCCTCGTGCGTATCGGCCACGATGACATAGCCCTGCCCCGTGCGCGCCGCCAGGCGAAACAGCGCATGGAAGGCCGAGAGTTCATTGGGCGGGAAGCCCACCAGGGCAAGGGATTGGGGCGTGCTCATAACGGTATTGTCGTCTGACGAATGGATGCAAAATGCGGGGTTGCCAGAGAGTCCTGGCGCCGCAGGCGCTGCAATTTCTGCCGATGTTGCGGGAAGATGCTACAAATAGCAACCAGACCACCGGAGGCCATATGCCTACTATTTACGATTTCGAAGCCCAGCAGATGGACGGCAAGCGCGTGCCGCTCAAAAATTTCGCCGGCAAGGCCTTGTTGATCGTGAACACGGCCAGCGCCTGCGGCTTCACGCCGCAGTTCGCCGGGCTGGAGCAGCTGCACGAGACCTATGGCAGCCGGGGACTGGTGGTGCTGGGTTTTCCGTGCAACCAGTTCGGCTCGCAGGACCCCGGCAGCAACGACGAGATCGCAAGCTTTTGCCAGCTCAACTACGGCGTGAGCTTTCCGATGATGGCCAAGATCGACGTCAACGGCACCAAGGCAGACCCGCTGTACCAGTGGCTCACGGCCGAGGCCCCCGGCCTGCTCGGCCTCAAGGCCATCAAGTGGAACTTCACCAAGTTCCTGATCGGCAAGGACGGCCACGTGATCAAGCGCTACGCACCGACCGACACGCCCAAGAGCCTGACGAAGGACATCGAGGCCGCGCTGGCCGCCTGAATTCAAGAAAAACAAGCCTAAAGCCCTTGAAGGGCATGGGCTTACAGCTATCTATTCAATAGCAAACATCAAACGATACCGGCAGGAATGGCGGGAAGCGCCTACACTGACTTAGAAGAAGGTCACAAGGCCCCCGACACTATGCCGCCCCCCGCCGCTGCACCCCCCAGGCCGAGCCAGGACGAGGTTCTGCACAGTCTTTACGGCGCGGTGGGGCTCGACGAGGCCTGGACCGACACCCTGCGCGTGCTGGCCGGCTACTTCGATGCCAGCATCGGCCTGCTGGTGGTGGCGGGCGAAGGGCAACGCGACCAGAGTTTCTACGCCGCCTGGAACCACACGGAGGCCGCGGCGCGGGCCTATTCCGACCACTGGTGGCGGCACGATGTGATCCTGCAGACCGCGCTGGAGAAGGATTTGTTCGTGCGCGGCATGATCATTCGCGGCAGCGATCTGGTGCCGCCCGAAGAGCTGCGCCGCAGCGCCTTTTACCAGCAATACCTGTCCACCCTGCCGGCCGAGCATTTCATGGGCTGCGTCATGTCCGACGGGCGCGACGAAGCCCTGGCGCCGCCCATGCACCTGAGTTTCTTCCGCCCGCCCGATGCGCCCGACTTCAGCGATGCGAACCTGTCGGACCTGGCCGCGCTGTACCCGCACATTCACCGCGCCTTCAATCTGCACTGGCAGCTGCGCAGCACGCGCGAACAGGTCGGCCTGTTTCACCAGGGCCTGGATGGATTCGACTTTGGCGTGGTGATCATCGACTCCGCCAACCGCGTGCGCCATGCCAACACCGCCGCGCGCCAGCTGGCCGGCGATCCGCTGCACGCCGCACTGCTCGAAGGGCTGCCCCGCGTGGTGCCCGGCGCGGGCGCGCTGGCGCAATTGCTGAAGACCTGCGCGCTGGGCCAGGGCGGCGGCGCGATCTCGCTGGGGCAGGACGACAGCCGCCTGCTGGCGCTCGCGCTGCCGCTGGCCGCCCCCAAGGCGACGTCCGCGGGACGCACCCGCGCATCGGTGGTGCTGATGCTGATCGACCCGCGCAAGCGATCGTACGCAGCGCTTGACTACGTGATGCGCGCCTTCAAGCTGAGCCGGGCCGAGGCCCGGCTGTTGCCGCTGCTGTTCGAAAACCGCACGCCGGCCGAGATGGCGCAGCTGCTGGACGTGAAGATCGCCACGGTGCGCACCCAGCTCTCCGCCATCTTTGCCAAGACCGGCACCACGCGCCAGCAGGAGTTGATCCGCCTGCTGGGCTCGGTGCCGCCGGTGCAGCGCTTTCGTCACTGAGTCGCGCGGCACCGGCGGTCATGCAAAAAAAACGGCCTCCACCAGGGAGGCCGTTTTCGCGGCGCGAGGCAGTCGCGCCGGTGGGTCTTGCAGGTCAGCGGCTGTAGGCCGTTTCGCCGTGCGAGGTGATGTCCAGGCCTTCGCGCTCGGCCTCTTCGCTCACGCGCAGCCCGATCACCATGTCGGCAATCTTGAAGGCGATGAAGGCCACCACGCCCGACCAGACGATGGTCGTCAGCACGCCTTGCAACTGGATCCAGAGCTGGCCGGTGATCGAGTAATCCGGGCTCACCTTGTTGGCCACGTAGTCCCAGATGCCGGTGCCGCCGAGTGCGGGCGATGCCAGCACGCCGGTCATGAGGGCGCCCAGAATGCCGCCCACGCCATGCACGCCGAACACGTCCAGCGCATCGTCCGCGCCCAGCAGGCGCTTGAGACCGTTCACGCCCCACAGGCAGGCCACACCCGCCAGCAGGCCCAGCACCAGGGCGCCCATGACGCCCACGAAACCGGCCGCCGGGGTAATGGCCACCAGGCCCGCCACGGCACCGGACGCGGCGCCCAGCATGGAGGCTTTGCCCTTGTGCAGCGCCTCGGCGCCCATCCAGGACAAGGTCGCCGCCGCGGTAGCGACCAGCGTGTTGACGAAGGCCAGCGAGGCCGAGCCATTGGCTTCCAGCGCGGAGCCGGCGTTAAAGCCGAACCAGCCGACCCACAGCAGGGATGCACCCACCATGGTCAGGGTCAGGCTGTGCGGCGTCATCGATTCCTTGCCCAGGCCCACGCGCTTGCCCAGCACGAAGGAGCCCACCAGACCAGCCATGGCAGCGTTGATGTGCACCACCGTGCCGCCCGCGAAGTCCAGCGCACCCTTGGCCCAGAGCCAGCCGGCGGCCGCCGTCACCTTGTCCAGGCCAGCCTGGTCGACGATGCCATCTGGGCCGTCCCAGTACCAGACCATGTGGGCGATCGGCAGGTAGCTGAAAGTGAACCAGAGTGCGGCAAACAGCAGCACGGCGGAGAACCGCGCACGCTCGGCCAGCGAGCCGATCACCAGCGCCACCGTGATGGCGGCAAAGGTCGCCTGGAAGGCCATGTAGATGAACTCAGGAATCGCTACCCCCTTGCTGAAGGTCGCGGCCATCGAGTCCGGCGTGACGCCCTTCATGAAGATCTTGTCCAGGCTGCCGAAGAACGGATTGCCGGCCGTGAAGGCCACGCTGTAGCCGTACAGGGTCCACAGGATGATGATGAGCGAGAAGATCACGAACACCTGCATCAGGATGCTGAGCATGTTCTTGCTGCGCACCAGGCCGCCGTAGAACAGGGCCAGGCCCGGAATGCTCATCATGATGACGAGCAGCGTGGCCACGATCATCCAGGCGGTGTCGCCCTTGTTGACCGTGTCGGCGGGCGCGGCCGCGGCTGACGCGGCAGGTGCCGGCGCAGTGGCAGCCGCGGGGGCCGGCGCGGAAGCAGCAGCGCTGGCCGACGGCGCGGTGGCATCAAGAGGTTTCGCATCGGCCGCGGCCGATGCGGCAGGTGCCGCAGTGGCCGCGGGCGCGGGCGCGGGCGTCTGCGCCATGGCGAGGCCGCCCGTCAGCAGGCTCAGGCCCAGTGCGAGGGAGACAAGTAGTTTTTTCATTTTCTTGGCTTTCTGTTTGACGGGGATGTTTAGAGCGCGTCCTTGCCGGTCTCGCCGGTGCGAATGCGCACGACCTGCTCCAGGTTGTAGACAAAGACCTTGCCGTCGCCGATCTTGCCGGTGCGCGCGGTCGCCTCGATGGCCTCGATCACGCGCTCCACCAGCTCGTCGGAGACGGCGGCCTCGATCTTGACCTTTGGCAAAAAGTCAACGACATATTCGGCGCCGCGGTACAGCTCGGTGTGGCCCTTCTGGCGGCCGAAGCCCTTGACTTCGGTGACGGTGATGCCCTGCACGCCCATCCCGGAGAGGGCTTCGCGCACCTCGTCGAGCTTGAAGGGTTTGATGATGGCGGTAACGAGTTTCATGGTGGTTGCTCCTTGGCGCAATGCCGGTCAGAAGGTGTACTTGGCGCCCAGCACCAGGCCGGTGCCGCCCTTGTTGGCGCCGCTGGACGTGACGTAAGCGTGGGTGCTGGTGCCGACCACGCTCGCCGAGGCGGAGAATCCGTTGCCGAAGTCCTTGTTCAGCGCCAGCGAGTAGTCGGTGTAGTCGGAGGTCTCCGTGTTCTTGATGGTCTGGTGGCCCACATGCGGCGTCAGGCTGAAGCCATTTCCCAGGTCAAAGTTGGCCGACAGGTCCACGTAGCCGCTGTTCTTGCTGTCCACGAAGCCGAAGATGTTGGTCAGGCTGCTGGAGTATTTGAGCGTGAACAGGCTATAGGTGAGCGCGCCATAGATCTCCAGCGTGTTGACATTCGCGGATTGCACGATGTTCTGGTACTGGTTGCCCGGGTACCAGTACTGCAGCAGACCCACGTCGTAGCTCAGGTCCTTGGTGATCTGGCCCTTATAGCCGCCGTAGAGGTCGATTTCGACGTGGTTGGAGCCCGAATCGGTCGCGCCGGGGTTCAATCCATAAACCTTGGCGTCGTCTTGGGTCCAGTGGATGGTCGAGCCCCACGTCCCGAGATAGAAGCCGCTCTTGTGGGTGAAATCGATGCCCCCTTGCAAGGCGGGGTCCTTGCTGGACTGCGACAGCCCGCGGTACCGGTAGTCGGTGACGACGCCCACGTTGTAAGCCAGCGTGTAGTCGGGCGTCGGCGCCGCAGCAGCCTCGGGGGCGGCCGGCGTTGCAGTTTGGGCCAGGGCGGTGCCCCATCCGGTCAGGGTGGCCAAGACTGCAAGAGTCAGTGCAGATGCGGTCTTCAATTTCATGCGATTCTCCAGTAAGGGTTAACGATCAATCTGTCAAAGCACGGACCGTGCCAGTCGGACCGTGCACCTTCCCCTGCTCTTTTTACGGGTTTCCGTAAGCCTGCGTTAAGATAACTGTATGAATAACCAGTTTGCACCATTGCGGCGCTGCACCAATCCCGTATTCAGGCCCTTTTTGCCCCAAATTGGGGAGCCGCGCGCATGAGCCTTTCTTTGGTGCAAAGCCGGGCTCTGCTGGGGCTGGAGGCGGCGGCCGTCACCGTCGAGGTGCATCTGGCCAATGGCCTGCCCAGTTTCACGCTGGTCGGGCTCGCCGATGTCGAGGTGAAAGAGGCGCGCGAGCGGGTGCGCTCGGCAATCCAGAACTCGGGGCTGGAGTTTCCGGGCAACAAACGCATCACCGTGAACCTGGCACCGGCCGATCTACCCAAGGATTCCGGCCGCTTCGACCTGCCGATCGCGCTGGGCATCCTGGCCGCGAGCGGCCAGATCGACGCGGCGCGGCTCGCCGGCCACGAGTTTGCCGGCGAGCTGTCGCTGTCGGGCGAGCTGCGGCCGGTGCGCGGCGCGCTGGCCATGAGCCTGGCGCTGCACGCCGGCCACGTTGTCACCAAACTGGTGCTGCCGCCCGGCAGCGCCGAAGAAGCCGCACTCGTGCCCGACGCGCAGGTGTACCGCGCCGGCCATCTGCTCGACGTGGTGCGCCAGTTCCTGCCGCAAGGTGCGGGTGACGCTGAACCGGCCGATGGCTGGTCGCGCGTCACGCCCAGCGCCATGCCCGCCGCAGCGGCCTATGCCGACCTGGCCGATGTCAAGGGCCAGGTGGCGGCCAAGCGTGCGCTGGAAATCGCCGCGGCCGGCGGGCACAGCCTGCTGCTGATGGGCCCGCCCGGCTCCGGCAAGTCCATGCTGGCGCAGCGCTTTGCCGGCCTGCTGCCGCCCATGACGGTGGAGGAGGCGCTGCAAAGCGCGGCCATCGCCAGCCTGGGCGGGCGCTTCTCGCTGGCGCGCTGGGCCGTGCGGCCCACCTGCAGCCCGCACCACACGGCCAGCGCCGTGGCGCTGGTCGGCGGCGGCTCGCCGCCGCGCCCGGGCGAAATCTCCCTGGCGCACCACGGCGTGCTTTTTCTTGATGAATTTATCGAATTCCCAAGGGCCGCCCTCGAGGCCCTGCGCGAACCGCTGGAGACCGGCACCATCACGATCTCGCGCGCGGCGCGGCGCGCCGAATTTCCGGCGCGCTTCCAGATGATCGGTGCCATGAACCCCTGCCCCTGCGGCTACCTGGGTTCGCCGCTCAAGGCCTGCCGCTGCACGCCCGACCAGGTCGCGCGCTACCAGGGCAAGCTCAGCGGCCCGCTGCTGGACCGCATCGACCTGCATGTGGAAGTGCCGGCGCTGCCGCCGCAGGACCTGGTGCAGGCGCCCGCCGGCGAATCCAGCCACGACATCCGCGAGCGCTGCAGCGCGGCCCGGGAGCGCGCCGTGGCGCGCCAGGGCAAGACGAATCAGGCGCTGCAAGGCCAAGAGATCGACGAGCATCTGGCGCTGGACGCCGCCGCCGCCCGATTCCTCAACACCGCCGCCACCCGGCTCGGCTGGTCGGCGCGCAGCACGCACCGCGCGCTCAAGGTGGCGCGCACCATTGCCGACCTGGCCGGGGCGCACAGCACGCAGGTCTCGCACGTGGCCGAGGCAATCCAGTACCGGCGCGCCTTGTCCTGACGCGGCAATAATCCGGAGCCAAAGAGGACTACCGCCATGCCCCAGCACATCGGAATCGTGGGCTGCTCCGCCGAAGGCGCAGCGCTTTGCTACAAAACGATTTGCACGGAAGGCACGGCGCTGCTCGGCCCGCACGCGCACCCCGAGGTCTCGCTGCACACGCACTCGCTCGCCGACTACGTGGACTGCCTGGAGCGCGGCGACTGGCCCGGCGTGGGCGAGCTGATGCTCTCGTCCGCGCACAAGCTGGCCGCAGCGGGCGCCGACTTTCTGATCTGCCCCGACAACACCATCCACCAGGCGCTCCCTTATGTCGAGCCGCGCTCGCCGCGGCCCTGGCTGCACATTGCAGGCGTCGTTGCCGACGAGGCGGCCGGGCGCGGCTTCAAGCGCCTGGGCCTGACCGGAACGCGCTGGCTGGTCGAGAGCGAAGTCTATCCCGACAAGCTCAGCGCGCGCGGGCTAATCTACCTGCGCCCGAACCCCTTTGATCGCGACGAGATCCAGCGCATCATCATGGACGAGCTGGTGTGCGGCGTCTTCAAGCCCGAGGCGGTCGCCCGCTTTCAGCAAGTGATCCAGCGGATGAAAGACGAGGGCTGCGACGCCGTCGTCCTCGGCTGCACCGAGATCCCGCTGATCATGAACGACACGAATTCACCGCTGCCAACGCTCGACTCCACGCGCCTGCTGGCGCGGGCGGCCTTGCGGCGGGCGGTGCAGGGCGAGGCGCCGGCTATTGTGAAAGAAAAATGCCTGTAGCCCATACGGGTTCTGCGCAAGCAGCTACGAAAAACAGAGCGCTCTCGTTCAACCCACAAGCACTCGCCAACACCCTGCGGTGATTGCCTTGCCTATTCACCGCACAATTTGCGGTGAATAGACGCAGCTGCAGCTGGTCGGGGTGCTTGACGGGCCATATCAATCGACTTTCATGCCGGTGGCCTTGATGATGCGGTCGTAGCGCTCCGAGGCCTCGTTCAGGATCCGGGCCGCATCGGCGCCGCTCGCGCCGTTGGGCTGGATGTCCAGAAAGTCCAGGCGCTGTTGCACTTCGGGGCGCTTCATCACGTCAGCGAATGCGTGCGCCAAGGTCTGCACCACCGCGTCGGGGGGGGGGGGGGGGGGGGGGGGGGGGGGGCCGGCGGGCGCCCCCCCGCCGCC
>JARLJI010000015.1 GCA_031291295.1 Rhodoferax sp.
GTATTTGCTGTTGGCCGGCAGCAACAGAGCGACGCCTTCGCGGTAGTACGGAATGGTGAACGCCACCTGCTGGGCGCGGCTGGCGGTGACGGTAATGAACTGACAGCTGATATCGACCTTGTCGGTCAACAGATTCGGAATACGGGCATCGGAAGACTGCACCACGAACTCGACCTTGCTCGGGTCGTTGAACAAGCCTTTGGCGATCATCCTGCCGATGTCGATATCAAAGCCCTGCAACTTGCCGTCTGCCCCCTGAAAGTGCCACGGCGCATTGGTGCTGCCGGTACCGACAATCAGGTGACCACGCTGCAGCACGCTGTCCAGCTTGCTGTCGGCGGCCTGCACCGCCGTCGCCGTCAACGTGGCCGTGGTGGCCAGGAGAAAAACACACGCTTTGAACAAGGATGGTCCGCGTTGCATGAGAAGCACTCCGCTGATTGAGTATTCCGCTATACCGGAACTAAGTATGTAACAACGGAATAGACAGCAGAAAGTGTGCCATTGCCACTAGCGGATTGCCAGCAGTGCATAAAAGCGTTGGGAATCAGTGAGCTGAAATGTCTGGCGAAGAGTGACGTGCGAACCCCTGGTGGGCAGGCGCTACCAATGGCCACACCGGGTGCGAGTAGGAAGGCCCCAACCCGGGGCGACAGTGCTTCAAAAATGCGCACTTGGGCCGGACGCCTCAAAGCCCTGCAAACCTTTAACCGTAGGTCAGCTTTGCAGGGGCGGCTACTGTCAATTGTGACAGTATCGAAACCCTTACAATGGCGCTATAACTTCGTTCGTATCACCCGTTCTGCCTCCGGAGGCCGCTGGAACGCGTTGTGGTGAATTGCCTCGAGGTCGTCTTGTAAGGATCTAAGCCATGTTGGGTCAATGGAAATGGCAAAGTGGTTTGTTTCCCCTGCTCACCCTGATGCTCGAACCGGCCCACGCCGCGTGCGTCTTCACCCCCACCGCCGGCAATGACACCTTTGTGTGCGACAGCGGCGTGGCCCCCGCGTTGACCGACCTGCAGGGCAACAACACCCTCATCCTGCCGGCCGGTGGCACCGGCACTATCACCGGCAACGTGCTGTTCGGAGCGGGAGCCGATCGCGTCGAGGTGGCTTCCGGGACCATCCGCGGCAGCGTGTCCCAGGGTGACGGTATCGATACCTTCGTCATGCACGGCGGGCAGATCCAGTCACTGAGCCAGGGCGATGGCCGCGATATATTCCTGATGACGGGCGGCACCATTGTCGGCGCCTTCGAAGACGGCGACGTCGCGGCCATGAGCGGCGGCACCATCGGCCGGGTCGACATGAAACTGGACAACAATATCTTCGACATGTCCGGCGGGCGGATCATCGGCAACCTGGTCACGGGCCTGGGCCGGGACACCATCATCCTGTCCAACGGCAGCATCGGCGGCAACATCAGCACCAGCGCCGGCACCGACAGCCTGACCATCACCGGGGGCGAAGTGGGCGGCCAGGTGTTGTTGAGCACCGGAGACGACGTCCTGATCTGGCGCGGTGGTGGCGTCATCAAGGGGATTGTGTCCATGGGCGACGGCAATGACCGCGCCACCCTCGCCGACCTGACCGACAGCATCCTGGCGCAAACGCCCTTGATCACCGGCAACGCCGGCTATGACACGCTGATCTTCGACAACACCAGTGCCAGCACGGGCGCCCGCTACGCCGGCTGGGAAAACGTGCAATTGACCAATGGCTCGGTGTTCACCCTAAACGACACCATGACCTTGGGCGATACCGGCACCGGAACCGGCGCACTGAGCATCGACGCCAGCAGCCGACTGAACGCCAGTACTGGCGTGGTCGCCCCGTTTACCGCCGGGCAGAACGTCACCTTGAGCAACGCCGGGCTCATCGATTTGACCAACAGCGGTGCGACGGCGGCCGACACCCTGACCGTCGTCGGCAACTACACCGGCGATGCCGGCCGGCTGAACGTGCAGAGTGTGCTGGAAGGCGACGGCGCGGCGTCGGACCGGCTGATCGTATCCCAAGGTACGCTGTCGGGCAGCACCACGATTGCAGTGACCAACCTGGGTGGCCAGGGTGCCTTGACCACGCAAAACGGTATCCAGGTGGTGGAGTCCAATCAGGGCGCGGTCAGCTCCAATTCGGCGTTCAGCCTGGGCAGCAACCTGTCCGTCGGGGCCTACCAGTAATATCTGTTCAAGGGCGGCGTGACGGCCGGCAGCGAGAACAGCTGGTACCTGCGTTCAAGCGTCGTCGCACCTCCGGTCGTGCCGTCAATGGCACCGAGCGCGCCCACAACGCCGACGACATCTATCACACCTA
>JARLJI010000136.1 GCA_031291295.1 Rhodoferax sp.
CGCCTGTTCGCGCGCCGCAGCCATGCGCGCAGTCTCGGCGCCGGCCGCATCGCGCTCGCGCTGCGCGGCGTCGCGCGCGGCCTGCGCCTCAGACAGCAAGCGCGCCGCGGCGGCCTGGCGTTCGGCGATGATGGCCGCCACCGGCTTGAACAGGAAGCGCGACAGCAGCCAGACCAGGACGACGACGTTGATCGCCTGCAGGCCGAGCGTCCACCAATCGATCTTCATCGGGGTCGCGGCGCGGCTCAGTGCACGAACGGGTTGGCGAACAGCACCAGCACCGCGATGACGAGGCAGTAGATCGCCATCGTCTCGATCATCGCGAGGCCGACGAACAGCGTGCGCGACAGGGTGCCGGCCGATTCCGGCTGGCGCGCGATCGCGTCCATCGCGGCGGCGACGGCGCGGCCTTCGGCCAGCGCCGGGCCGATGGCGCCGAACGACACGGCGATGGCTGCGGCGAGGATGCTGACGACCTCGATCAGGTTGTTCATGGAGAGGCTCCTGGTTTATGGGTGGAATGCGGATTGTGGCTAACGGTGGCGCCGATGAAAACCATCGCGAGCATGGAAAAGATGTAGGCCTGGATCGCGCCGGTCAGCAGGTCCAGCGCCATGAACGGGATCGGCACCAGCAGGCCGGCCAGCGACAGCGCGATGCCGACCACGAACACACCGCTCATGACGTTGCCGAACAGGCGCACGATCAGCGAGAACGTGCGCGTGAGCTGCTCGACCAGGTTCAGCGGGATCATGACCCAGGTCGGCTCAGCGAACGTTTCGAGGTAGCCGCCGATGCCGCGCGTGCGCATGCCGAAGAGGATGGTGGCGCAGAACACGATGCCCGCGAGTGCGGCGTCGGTGGCAAGCTGCGCGGTGGGCGGCTCGACGCCCGGCACCAGCGAGCTCCAGTTCGCCGTGAGAATGTAGAGGAACAGGGTGCCGATCAGGGCCCGGTACGGTTCGGGTTCGGCCTGCATCGTGTCGCGGATCTGCGCATCGACGGTACTGACCAGGAGTTCGAGCATGGTCTGGCGGGTCGACGGCACCAGGCGCAGGCGCCGCGTCGTCGCCAGCGCGGCCAGCAGCAGCACCGCCATGATGACCCAGGTCACGACCACGGCCGAGGACACCGGCACGGGGCCGAGATGGAACAGCACGTGGCTGGCCAGCGGCGAGTTCATGGGCCGGCTCCGGTGCGCCGCAGCAGCCAGCTGCGCGCCAGCAGCAGGCCGGCCAGGCCCGCCAGCACCGCGCCGGCGCCGAACCACCGGGCAAGCACCGCAAAACAGGCGATGGTCACCGCCAGGCGCACGCACTGCAGGCCGAAGGCGGCCGCAAGGCGGCCTGCGACGAACAGGCGCAGGTTGCGCGCCAGCGTGGCGAAATGCGCCAGGCCGAGCACGAAACCGGCAGCCAGCCCGGCGACAAGCGGGGCGGCCAGCGCACCGGCATGGAGCGGCAGCGGCATCATTGGCGGTGCATCCAGCGCCAGGCAGACCACAGACCGAGGCCGGCACCGAGCAGCAGCAGCGCGGCTGCGAACAGGGCATGCGTGCCCAGCAGGCGGTCGAGCCAGCGCCCGAGAAACAGCCCGAGCAGCATGGGCACGACGATGGTCCAGCCGAGCACACCAACCTGTGCGAGACGACGGCTCACCGAGGTTTCCGGGTCATCCAGCGCCGCGCGTTCGCGCCGCTGCGCGCGCCGTGCGGCGGCGCGCAGGCGGTCCGGATCGTTCTCCGTGGCGGCAGGGGTATCGTCCGGGTTCATGGCTGAGACGCTCCGAGTGCGTCGGCGAGCGCCTGGCCGTCGCCCGGCTGAGGCTGCAGGTAGCTCAGCAATTGGCGCACCATCAGTGTGTGCAGGCGCGCCTGTTCGACCCGTTCGCGCCGGTCGGCGTCGGTCTGCGCCTCCCGCGCGGCCTGCACCTGCGCCTGCAGCGTGGCGAGCTCGTCACCGAGCACGCCCTCGCGGCACGCGATGCGCACCTCACGGCCTCCCTCGACAACGAGCACGCCGCCTTGCACCGCGGCATAGCGCGCACGGCCGTCGGCGCTGTGCCAGCGCAGCACCGACGCATCGAGTGCGGTGACGAAGTCGGCGTGCCCGGGCAGAATGCCGAAGCTGCCGCTCGCGTCCTCGGCGCGCAGCGCGGCCACATCGGCCACATCGGCCAGCACCTGCTGCGGTGTGGTCAGCACGAGGTGCAGTGCCGGTGCGTTCATACGGCGAGCGCCTTCGCGGCGTTGGCCTGCTCGTGCTGGCGTGCCTCGTCGAGCGTGCCGACCATGTACAGCGAAGCCTCGTTCCAGCCGTCGCATGTGCCGTCGAGGATCGCGCGGCAGCCGGCCAGCGTGTCGGCCAGCGTGACCGAGCGGCCCGGCATGCCGGTGAAGGCTTCGGTCACCGTGAACGGTTGCGTCAGAAAGCGCTGCAGGCGGCGCGCCCGGCCCACGATACGCCGGTCCTCGGCACCGAGTTCCTCCACGCCGAGCAGCGCGATCACGTCCTGCAGGCTGCGGTAGTGCTCGATCGTGCGGCGCACGGCCGTCGCGGTCGCGACATGGTCGGCACCCACGATGTGCTCGTCGAGCATGACCGAGGACGAGGCGACCGGGTCGATCGCCGGATACATGCCCTGCGCGGCCATCTCGCGCGACAGCACGACCATGCTGTCGACGTGCGCGGCGATCGCGACCACCGCCGGATCGGTGAAGTCGTCGGCCGGCACGTAGACCGCCTCGATCGCGGTCACCGCGACGCCGCCGACCGAGACGATGCGCTCCTGCAGCGCGGCCACTTCATCGGCCAGCGTCGGCTGGTAGCCGACCTGCGAGGATAGCCGCCCGAGCAGGCCGGAGATCTCGCTGCCGGCCTGCACGAAGCGGAACACGTTGTCCATCAGCAGCAGCACATTCTGGTGCGCCTCGTCACGGAAATACTCGGCGATCGTCAGCGCGGTCAGCGGCACGCGCCAGCGCGCGCCGGGCGGCTCGTTCATCTGCCCGTAGACCAGCACGGTATGGCCAAGCACGCCGGAGTCGCGCATCTCACCCAGCATCTCGTGACCCTCGCGCGAGCGCTCGCCGACGCCCGCGAACACCGAGATGCCGCTGTAGCGCTCGACCATGGCGTGGATCAGTTCCATCACGAGCACGGTCTTGCCGACGCCGGCGCCGCCGAACATCGCGGCCTTGCCGCCCTGCACCAGCGGCGTGAGCAGATCGATGACCTTGATGCCGGTGGCGAACAGGTCGGTGGCCGCGCTCTGCTGCGCCAGCGTCGGTGGCGCGCGGTGGATGGGCCGCCGCGGCACGTCGGCCGCCAGCGGGGGGCCCTTGTCGCCGACCGCGCCGACCACATCGAGCAGGCGCCCGCGCACGGCCTCGCCGACCGGCACCATGATCGGTCCACCGGTGGCCTGCACGCGCAGGCCACGGGCGAGCCCGGAGGTCGCGCGCAGCGCGATGCTGCGCACGGTGCGCTCGTCGAGGTGCGCCTGCACTTCGGCCGGCACCGGCTCGCGGTCGTCGCAGCAGATCAGCAGCGCGTCGCCGATTGGCGGCAGCGAACCTTCGCCGAAAACCACGTCAACGACTGCACCGCGCACGGCAATGATGCGCCCCCAGGAAGCGTGGTTCTGCGCGCTGATCACCGGTCGGCCCCGTCGTGTGTGCCGGACGGATCTGCCGAGTGTCTGGAGGTGTCAGTCATTGTCACCATGACAAAGCAGGCCAGCCGCAGCACAAGCCACAAGCGGCAGGTCCATCGGGGCCGGTGCTTGTCCATTGGTGCAGGAACTGGGAAGCGCCATTCAAGAAACATCCTTTCAGTGGGACCAAACACCACATGTTGCATGATTCCACCCATGCCGTTTTTCACTTTGCGCAAAGTCAACAATGGGCGCGAAAGCTTTCCCCACCATCGACAAGATTGCGTACCATGCAATCACCATGTCGTCAGCTTCCATGTTCGCAATGACCATCGACCCGACCGGGCGGAAACTCGTGGCGGAGCGCAAACCCGTTCCGGTAGCCGGAGACCACGATGTGGTGGTCCGTGTGCTTGCCTGCGGAGTATGCCGTACCGATCTGCACCTCATTGACGGCGACCTGCCCCCACATCGTAATGGTGTTGTACCGGGGCATGAAATCGTCGGACAGATCATAGCCCTCGGCTCGAAGGCACTACGGTTCACCGTGGGCCAGCGCGTAGGCATTCCCTGGCTGGGTGGAACCTGCGGCGGCTGTCCGTTTTGTGCCATGGAGCGCGAAAACCTCTGCGACTTTCCCATCTTCACGGGTTATGACCGCGATGGCGGCTTTGCCGAATACGCGGCTGCCGACGAGCGTTTCTGCTTCGCCCTGCCAGCGCAGTACGACGATGCCCATGCCGCGCCCCTGCTGTGTGCCGGGCTGATTGGCTTTCGCGCCTGGAGTCTGGCCGGTGCAGCCGCACCGCACCGCTTGGGGCTCTACGGCTTTGGTGCAGCGGCCCATATCATCTGCCAGATCGCCGTGGCACGCGGGCAGGAGGTATTCGCCTTCACCCGTGCCGGTGACCGTGCCGGGCAGGATTTTGCGCGCAGTCTGGGCGCCGTGTGGGCGGGGGCAAGTTCCGGCGATGCCGCCCCCGCCCTGCTAGACGCAGCGTTGATCTTCGCGCCTGCAGGCGAACTCGTGCCGGCCGCACTGGCTGCCACTCGCAAGGGTGGCACAGTGGTGTGTGCCGGCATCCACATGAGTGCCATCCCGTCGTTCGACTATCGGCTGCTCTGGGGCGAACGGGTGCTCAAGTCGGTCGCCAACCTCACGCGCGCGGATGGCGAAGCCTTCTTCAACCTGGTGGGCGAGTTGGCGCTGCAAACCCATGTGCAGACCTTCGCGCTGCACGACGCCAACGCCGCTGTCCAGGCGGTGCGTGCCGGCACGGTCAATGGGGCCGCGGTGCTCGTCCCCTGAGGCTAGCGCCGGCCTGGCAACGGAGCCCAGTCAGGTCGGTCCGCTCGCCCTGATTCCACCACGATCAAGTAGCGTCCAGGATATGGGACAGGCTCGCGTTGCGCATCCAGGACCCATAGGGGCCGGCCGTTGCGCAAGGCCTGTTCATAGTCCGCATCAAGGACACCATAGTGGTCAAGCAGGCGATTGAGCGAAGCGGGAATGCGGATGCAGCCTTTCGATTGGGCACTGCCCAAGCGCTGCTCCAGCAGGTCCGGGTCGGTGGCGTGCATTTGCAGCCGCATGTCCACCACTGCGCCGTCTCCCCAACCCTTGGGAACATGCTGCCAGCCAAAATCGTAGACGCGCATGCCCTTGGTGCCATACCCGCGTATGCCGTTACTGTTTCGGGTCCCCTCGGCCCGAAAATCGGGATTTTCCGTGGTGTGGTCGAACACACCCAGCGGGGTTTGAAAGTGGTCGAAACTGCCGGGCCGGCCGGTAGAAACGGGTGACGCCCCCACCCACTGCCATTCGCCTTGCGCGGAGCGCCAGAACAAAAAGAAAGCCTGAATGTCGGGATCGCGGTCAACCACCGCGAGGTACTGCGGCTGCACAAGCGACACGCCGGCCGTGACCAGGGCCTCTGTAGCCAATTCTGCATAACGCTGCACTTCGACCGCGGGCACGTCCAGTCGCCTGTCAACGTGTGTGCGGTACAGAACCGACATGTCTGCGACCGGATCGAATGGGTATACCTGCGAAGACAAGCCGGCAAGCACCAAGGCGCTGAAAACCCGGAGAAACCCATGGCGCGTCAATAGCATGCGTAGTCCCTGATGTTATTTCGTGTAACCATTGTGCGGACTGGCCGCCCCATTTCTGTTGCGTCAGATCAAGCCGCCCGACAAGCCGCGCTAGTACACCTGCATGGCTTGCGAAATATCAAACCTGTCGTGCGCAAGGCTGCATAAAGTTCATTTTGCATCGCGTCTTGCGGTGGCGTGTTACTGCAACTCAAGGAGAGTCAAAGTATGAAAACCGATACCCAACTCAAGGCTGACGTTATGGCGGAACTCGCTTGGGACGCGGCCATCAATGCCACCGGCATTGGCGTCATGGTCAAGAACGGTGTGGTGACCCTGAGCGGCCACCTGGACACCTTCGCCGAAAAATATGCGGCGGAGCGCGCGGCGCGCCGCGTAGCGGGCGTACGCGGCATTGCTCTCGAACTGGACGTCAAACTCGCCGCCGAGCACCGGCGCAGCGATTCGGAAATCGCCCAGGCCGCGACCTCCGCCTTGCGCTGGAGTTCGCTCGTTCCCGACGAGCGCGTGAAGGTCGAGGTAGAAGACGGCTGGGTCACGCTCACCGGCGAGGTCGACTGGGGCTATCAGTTCACCAATGCCGAGCAATGCGTTCGTCCGCTTGTCGGCGTGCGGGGCCTGACCAACCGCATCACCATCAAGCCCCGCGCAAGCTCGAAGGACATCGGCATTGAAATCACCGCGGCGTTGACACGGCAGGCAGCGCGCGAAGCCGAGCACATCAACATCGAGGTCGAGGGTGGCGTTGTCACTCTGCGCGGCAAGGTCCACTCACTGCCAGAGCGTGACGCGGCCATGGGTGCGGCGTTCTCGGCGCGCGGCGTCTCGCGTGTCGTGGACAAACTCGATATTACCGGCTAGTCATAGCCGGCCCCCTTTCTTCCATTTTTTCAACCAACCCAAGAGGATCATCATGGCAAACCATCTGCGTGTACTCGAACCCGGCTTCAACGACTCTTTTGAATCAGCCCTGCGCCGCTTCTTTGCACCGGTCCAGTTCGAGATGAACCCCCCAGTCCTTGACATGCGCCTGGACCTTTCGGAAAAGGACAACACCTACGTGGTCAAGGCGGACCTGCCCGGCGTCAAGAAGGAGGACATCAACGTGCGCATCGACGGCAACGTCGTACAGATCGACGCCGAGGTCAAACAGGAAAAGGAAACCAAGGGCAACGGCAACAAAGTGCTGCGCAGCGAGCGCTATTGCGGCAACGTTTCACGCACTTTCAGTCTGGCGCAAGATGTGGACGATACTAAGGCACAGGCCAGGTACGCCGATGGCGTATTGACGCTCGAGTTGCCGAAAAAGACCACCGCAGCGTCCAAGAAGCTGGCGGTGCAATAAGGTCGGGCGGCGGTCAGTACATATGCTGGCCGCCGTTGATTGCCACATTGGCGCCAGTGACGAAGGCCGCATGTTCTGAAGTCAGGTAGGCCACCAGTTCGGCGACTTCGGCCGGCTCACCGAGCCGGCCGACGGGAATCTGCGGGAGAATTCGCTCGCGCAGCACATCGGGAGGCATTTTCTCGACCATGCGCGTGCGCAGATAGCCGGGCGAAATGGTGTTGACGGTGATGTTCTTGCTGGCGAATTCCAGTGCCAGCGTCTTCGTGAAACCGTGGATGCCGGCCTTCGACGCCGCATAGTTGGCTTGGCCGAAGGCGCCACGCTGACCGTTGACCGATGAGATGTTGACGATGCGGCCCCAGCCGAGCGAAAGCATGTCTTCGATGACTTGCCGGGTCATGTTGAACATCGAGTCAAGGTTGGTGCGCAGCACCGCATCCCACGCTTGCGGGGTCATCTTGCGAAAACTCGCATCGCGGGTGATGCCGGCGTTGTTGACCAGCACCGACATGGGGCCATATTGCTGATGGATGGCCTGCGCCGCAGCCACACAGGAATCGAAACTTGCGACGTCAACCCCTACCGTTCCAAAGTGGTAGCCCAGTGCCTCCTGCGCGGTCAGCCACGCCTGTACCTGTTGGTTCCCGGGCGAATGCAATGCCACAACCATGAAGTCATTATCGGCCAGGCGTCTGCAAATCGCCTCCCCGAGTCCTCCCGTGCCACCGGTTATCACAGCGATGCGTTTCGTTGTTGCCATGTGCCGCTCCTGAAGAATTACAAAAACTCAGCGTAACGAGGTCGAAGCACCACGCATTTGACAGACATCAAGTCCAGCGCCACTTTCGTGGCTTACCCTCACTGCAGGATGCAAACCATCGACTCCACTGCCCTCGTCAAAGCACTGGCTCGTGCGCTGGATGCCCAACTCATCGAAACTCTTATCTCGTGGGTGTTGCTGACGGGCGACACCGCTTACAAGATCAAAAAGCCGGTACGGCTGCCTTTCGTCGACTACAGCACACTGCAGGCGCGCCAGCATTTCTGCGAAGAAGAGGTTCGGCTAAACCGCAGACTGGCGCCCTCGTTGTATCTCGGCGTCACGCGCATCACCGGCACGCTTGAGACACCCCTGCTCGACGGCCCGGGTCCAACCCTGGACTATGCGGTGCGCATGCGCCGCTTTGCTTCGGGCGCGCTGTTTCGGGAGCAGCTTGACGCAGGCCGCCTTGCCGCCGGCGACGTCGATCGGCTGGCCGCGTTGCTCGCCGACTTTCATGGGCGTATGCCGGGCGCCGCTGCCGCGAACAGTTTCGGCAGCGCCGAACGCCGGCGAAGCGCCGCGCTGGCGGCACTTGATGGCGTGCAAACGTTGGCGAGCGACACGGAGTACGCTGTCCTGCGGGCCTGGCTCGAAGCCCAGGCTGTCACACTGGCGCCCTTGTGGACGTCGCGCAAAACGAACGGTCGTGTGCGCGAATGCCACGGCGACCTGCACCTGGCCAATGTGGTGAGCCTCGATGGCGCCATTGCCGCCTTCGATTGCATCGAGTTCGACCCGGCGCTGCGCTGGATCGACGTGCTCGACGATGCAGCGTTCGTCGTCATGGACTTCGCGGCCCAGCGTCGACGCGACTTTGCCTTCCGCTTCATCAACGGGTGGCTCGACCGGACAGGTGACCATGACGGCTTGCCCGGTTTGTGTTTTTCGGTGGTTTACCGGGCACTGGTGCGAGCCCAGGTGGAACACTTTCGCGGCACTGCCGGCGCCGCTGCGCGCAACTACCTGGAGACTGCGCTGGCCTGGGCACAGCGGGGCAACGCACGGCTGTTCATCACCCACGGCCTGCCGGGTTCAGGCAAGACATTCGTCTCGCAACGCTTGCTGGAGCGCGAGGGCGCCATCAGGCTGCGCTCGGACGTGGAGCGCAAGCGCCTGTTCGGGCTCGGCATGCTCGAGGATTCACGCGCCAGGGGACTGAATCTGTACGACGCCACAGCCTCGGCACGCACGTATGAGCATCTGTTCAAAATGACGCGCATCGCGTTGCAAGCGGGCTTCCCGGTGGTCCTCGACGCCGCGTTCCTGCGCCGCGCGGAAAGAACCGAGGCACTCGCGCTGGCACGCGCGCTCGGCGTGCCGTTTTCGATTGTGGCCTGCGAGGCGCCGCTGCCGGTGCTGCGCGCGCGCCTGCTGGCCCGCCAGGGCGATGCATCGGAAGCCGACATCGCCGTTTTGAATGGGCTATCCGCAGTTGCCGAGCCGCTCACCGATGAAGAACGCGCGTTTGTGTACACCCTGCCCCAAGCTCAGGCGGTGCCCTGACCCCAATCGACCCTCGGCCCAACCGGCAGCCCAATTTCGAGAAGCGCCGTCATCGGTGTTTTACGCTGTGTCAAACACCAATCCCGATGACTGGGCTAGCCTTAAACAATTAAGGAGGTCGCCATGGTATTGAGCGAAGAGTTGGACCGCTTGGACGAGTTGCGCCGCCGTGGCGTGCTGTCGGACGAGGAGTTCGCACGCGCAAAGACCCTGCTGCTGGGCCGCAACGAGGCACCTCTGGCGGCGCTCGGCGCTCTGCGCCGGAGCCGATCCGAACGCTGGATCGCAGGTGTGTGCGGCGGCATCGCTCAGGCGACGGGTACCGACGCATGGGTCTGGCGCCTGCTTTTTGCGTTGCTGTTTTTCTGCGGCGGCGCCGGGCTGGGGATTTATCTTCTCATGTGGATCTTTGTTCCTGCCGAATAACCTAAGTTCGATGCAAGGCGTGGCCGGCAATTTCGAGACCGTCAGTGCACGCGCACCTCGAAAGCCCGCGCCAAAGCATCCGGGTCGATGATGCGTATGTGCCGCTTGTCCACTTCAAGCAGGCGTTGCTGCTGGAAAGCAGAGAACGTGCGGCTGACGGTTTCCAGCGTCATGCCCAGATAGCTGCCGATTTCGGCGCGCGTCATCCTCAGGTGAAACTCACTGGCCGAGTAGCCGCGGGCCTTCAGGCGTTGCGACAGGTTCAGCAAGAAGGCCGCCAGCCGTTCCTCGGCGTTCATGCTGCCCAGCAGCATCATCAGGCTCTGCTCGCGCACAATTTCACGGCTCATCAGGCGGCTGACCAGGTGCTGCGTGCCGGAACTGCCGGCCGCCAACTCGGTGAGGTGCGCGTAAGGAATGGCGCAAACCTCGGCGTCTTCCAAGGCAGTGGCGCTGCTGGCGTGGTTGCCCTGGGCCACCCCGTCCAGCCCCATCAGCTCCCCAGCTATATGGAAACTGCTGACCTGCTCGCGCCCATCGGCCAATGTCAGGCTGGACTTGAACGTGCCGCTGCGCACGGCATAAACGAACTGGAAGCGTTCACCCTCGTGGTAGAGCGCCTGCGCAGACCTCACCCTGCGCCGGGCGAACATCAGGCTGTCCAGGCGTGCCACGTCGGAGCCGGCCATGCCACGGGGCAGGCACAGCTCGCGCAGATGACAGTTGCTGCAAAGGGCTTTCATCGGCGCGACGGGTGCCATCACGTCCAGTGCCTGTTGGGGCGCGAACCGGATAGGGACGACGGGAGCCTCGAGGACGGGTAGGGACATGGTCTTCTCCTTGGTGAACGGGACGTTGTCAGTGGACTGCATGCTGTGAGGCGTCCGCCACAGACTGCACGAGTTGCTCAAATTCGATGCTCTTGTCGAGAAAGCGGACGGCACCGTCCCCCAGGTAGCGCTTGCGGAACGCCAGACCCGAGTTGTTGCTGAAGACGACGAAGGAGATTTCAGGTACGGCCCGGCGCACGGTGCGCAACACTTCCAGGCCGGTGCCGCCCGCGAGTTGAACATCCAGCACCACCACATCGGGTCGGGTGGACAGAATGCCGTCAATGGCACCCTGCGGCGTTTCGGCCTGGCCGACAACGGTCATGGCGCGGGCCTCAAGCATCGCCGCGACGCGGGTCCGGATTGGCGCCCAATCGTCGGCAAGAAAAACTTTGACAGGGATGTGGTGCTCGGGCATGCCTCTACTATGGCCGCCAACGTGCCGCTGCGACATCGGCGAAGGCCGAATCCACCCCTCGGATAAATCCGGATCGGGACTTCCGCTGCGCCGAGGGCGCCTAGGAATTGTCCGATCGACCGCTCGACCCCCCGCTCGCGAGAGCAGCCGGCGTGTTGTCCCTCACATGCTCATGCGCTCAGGCACGCAGCACGCACTTGTCATACAGATGCGGTGCGCGGCCCCGCGGGTCGTACCGAGCCTTGAGCCGCTCGTACTCGACGAGGTCGTAGGCTTGCGCGAATTCCCCGGGTGTAAAGAAACTCTCCGAATAAAGCGACTTGATGCCGCCCAGTCGCATCACTTCCTTTTCGACCATGCGGTTGAAATGTCCCGGCTCAAAGGACAGGGGCGACTCGATCACATCCCAGAAGCCGAAGTTGATGTAAAGGGATGACGCCGCCAGCCGATACAGCGGAAACTGCCGCCCCGCCACCTCGCCGCGCGCCGGGCAGACCCAGATGGGCAGAATGCCGATCTCGCGCTGCAGGAAGGCGAGGAATTCCGCAGCGCGCTCCAAGGGAATGTCCACGTCCTGAATCACGCTCTCGCGGTAGCGGCCGCGCCAGCTTGCCAGGCGCTGGGTCAGTTGCCAGCGTGCGTTCAGGCGCATCCAGTGCGTATAGGTGCGTGAATTCAGGCGTTCGCGCCCGAGCAGGCGACGCACCAGCGGATGCTGCGCCCCAAAATTCTTCGAACACCAGAACCAGTCCGTGTCCCAGCGCCAGAGGTAGTCCTGCGTGCTCAGGTAATCTTGTTGCCGCGAGCGCAGCGACTGGTAATAGATATGCTCGAAACTGTAGTCGCCGCGCCATGGCGCCTCGCGCGTGAAGCGGCCCACGCTCAGGACGTGCTCGTGCTCGCCAAACACCACCGCATCCACAAAATCGGCATCGCCACGACACTGGGCGGCCAGTGCCTCGAAAAATGCCGCGCCGTCGGCGTACGCCCGGTATTCAACGTGCACCATGGGCTGAACGTCAAGCGTGCCCATCCTCAGACGCAGTGCATAGCCGAGCGTGCCGTAGGAATTGGGAAAGCCAAAAAACAGGTCGCTGTGCTCGTTGCCGGGCGTGCAGACCACAATCTCGCCCTCCGGCAGCAGCACCTCGATCTCCTGCAGTGTGTCATGCACCAGGCCGTGCCGGAACGATGTGGCCTCGATACCCACGCCGGCGCAGGCGCCACCGACCGTGATGGTCTTGA
The DNA here is from genome assembly GCA_031291295.1 of Rhodoferax sp. Classification (GTDB taxonomy): domain Bacteria; phylum Pseudomonadota; class Gammaproteobacteria; order Burkholderiales; family Burkholderiaceae_C; genus Rhodoferax_A. The sequence goes on from JARLJI010000136.1 coordinate 12,363, forward strand.
GCTGGGGCACCACGGCCGGCATGCAGCCGCGCGGCAGCGTCCATGCAACCAGATCTTCGTAAGTGATCATGCCTTCGACGTCGACCCAGCCGGCCTGCGTGTCCGCGCCGATCACGTGGCGCATGTCGCCGAGGTCAAGCCTGAGCCGGCCGTTTTCGCGGCGATCGCGAAACAGGTTGGAGGTACTCTTGTGCAGCGCGATCGGCTCGGGCTCCGAGGCCCGGGCCCTCATTTGCGCCGCCGCCTGCGCGGCGCGGTCGGCGTGAGCCAGAATTTCAGGGCGCGTGCCGTCCATAAAGATGGTCCCGCGTCATCGGGTAGCTGGTGCGGCTGATATTGCCCTTGCTGAACAGCACCTGGAACAGGTGGGTCTGGCCCACCTCGCTGCGGAACATTTCCGCGCATCCCACGAGATAGCACATCCAGATGCGCCGGAAGCGCTCATTGAAGCGTTCAGGGTCCAGCGCCTGGATAGCGGGCCAGTTGGTGGCAAAGCGCCGCGCCCATTCATCCAGCGTCGGGGCATAGTGGCGGCGCAGGTTCTCGACATCGATCACTTCCAGTCCGACATTTTCCATTTCGACGAGAGTGTCCGCCAAGCTGGGAATCCAGCCACCGGGGAACACATGCTTGCGGATGAACAGCTCCGTGTCTCGTCGGCCCACGTGGCCGATGAAATGAAGCATCCCGAGTCCGCCAGGCTTGAGGAAATCGGCATGCGCCTTGATCACCTCAGCCAGCTGGTCGCGCCCTGCGTGTTCGAGCACGCCGATGGACACGACCTTGTCGCACTGCGCATTCACGTCGCGGAAATCGGCTTCGCGCACCTGCAATTGTTCCTGCAGCCCGCGCCGGCGGATCTCGGCATCGAGCCATTGCACCTGCTCGGTCGTCGTGTTGACGCCCGTGCCCAGCGCACCGGTGGTCTCCACGGCTCTGAACATGAAGCCGCCAAAGCCGCAACCAATGTCGACAAAGCGCTCGCCCCGGCGCAGATCGATCTTGCGGCACACGTGGTCGATCTTGTCGCGCTGCGCCTGCTCCAGGCTCTGCGTGCCCTCGCGCCAGTAGCCACAGGTATACATCTTGAGCGGATCGTCGAGCCAGAGGCGGTAGAACGACTCTCCCAAGCCATAGTGCGCCCGCGCGTTGGTCTTGGCCTGCTGCACGTCGCGATTGGCGCTGCGCCATTCGAGCAAGTTGTTTTCCACACTGTTGACCGCATCGAAGCGCACGTCGAAACCCGAGCGCATGCCTGCCGCCATGGCCGCGCCCAGATCGCCCTGCAGATCAACCTCCTGGTCAAAATAGGCTTCCAGCAAGCCCAGGTGGCCGCGCGCGAGCATGGACACCAGCGCCCCATCGGTCCGAAACACTACCGTGAAGACCGGCTCGCCCGCGCCCGTCTGGTATTTCACGCCGCGGGGCAGCACAACGGCAAAGGCCACGCCTGCCCGCTCGCCCAGCGAATCAACGGTAGCCTGGAGCGAGAGGTTCATGATGTTTTGCGCCGCAGGTCAGCGCGCCAACGCGCGTTCGATGCGCTGCTCCAACTCGTTGAGGCCAAAACTGGTCAGGTCCAGATCATGGGTGCCGGACAGCAAGCGCGAGGTGGCGGCGCCGAGTTGTGCCTTGAGCTCACCTAAAAAAGGACTGGACGCAAAAATGGCCAGCGATCGGAAACTGCCCTGTTGGGCCTGCCGCTCCAGATGCTCGATCAGTTCGTGCGCAAAGCGTGTATGTTCCTTGTGCTTGGAATCGACGCGTGGCGGGTAGGCTGCGCCGCCGAAGTCATGGTCGGTCTTTCCCTGGCCCGCCCTGTCGTCGGACAGGTCGCTGACCTTGGTCCGACCCTGCGGATGTTCGAAGTTTTTGAGGACCACCATCGGGCTGCCGCGTTCCCGCTGCAACAAACGCGCGTGGGTGGCATTGGCAACCAGTATCCAGTCGGGTTTCATGTTCCATCCTTCGAGTTTGAGGGCAACGCAGCCATCAATGGACCATCAGGACCGGCAGGGTCATCGATTCCAGCACCGTCCGCGAGGTCCCGCCCAGCACCCATTCACGCGCGCGGCTGTGGCCGTAGCAGCCCATGACCAGCAGATCTGCCTGGAAATCGAACGCGCGAGACAGCAGCTGCTCGCCCAGTCTTTCGGGCTCCTTGCCCTGGTGGTGCCAGATCGCCTCCACCCCCTTCAGCTTCAGGTAGCCGCTCAAACCCAGCCGCTCACCGCCGATGTCAACATCTTCGTCCTCCCAACTCAACACATGGACACGCTGCGCGCTCTGAAGGAAAGGCAGGGCCGCGGCGACCGCACGGGCCGCCTCGCGCGTCGGCTTCCAGGCGATCACCACGGTCTCGCCTATGGCCGGCGGCACGATGGCATAGGGCAGGATCAGGGCCGGCTTGCCGCTGATCGCCAGCACGGTCTCAGCAAAATCAGCCGGCACGTGCGTCGATCCGGCATCGGACGGGTCATGCTGCCCCAGCACCAGCAGATCTGCATATAACGCCTGCTGCGCGAACGCGGCCATGATGGGCTCCTCGCGTACCTCGGCCCATGAAGCCTGCGCATCGGACGCCACCTGCGCCTGATTGAACAGGGCTCGCGCCCGGGCGCGTTGCTCATCATCGATCTCGCGCATCGCGGCCGCCATGTCGGGGCCGACCCCGGGCGAAAACGGCAGCTCCAAAAAGCTGGGTGTGACCGCATACAGCGCGGTAATTGCGGCGTCGAGCCGTGGCCCGAGCCGATGCGCGACCTCCAGGCGCTGCGCCGCGCGCGGTGAAGGATCAAGGTGAACCAGCAGTTGCATAGCGGAAGCTTTCACGAAATCTCTCCTTTGGCGGGCGATTCTGTAATGCTAGTGTGCTGGCGCCACCCCAACCTTGACAAACATCAAGCGTGCGCCACGACGGCCACTCAGGGCTCCATCTGGTCAGCCAGCCCGTGCCTGAGGGCATAGCGAATCAGCTCGCTCTGGTTTTGCAGGCCGATCTTGTGCATCAGGTTGGCCTTGTGGGTGCTGACGGTCTTGACCGACAGGTTGAGCCGGCCCGCGATGTCGGTGACCGATACGCCGGCCACCAGCAGCCGGAACACCTCGAATTCGCGGTTCGACAGGCTCTCGTGCAACAGTGCTTCGCTGCCCGGCATGGCGCCCAGGGCCAGTTGCTCGGCCACCTCGGCCGTGACGAAGGCACCGCCGCCGGCGATCTTGCGGATGGCCTGCTCCAATTGCGCCGGGGCACTTTCCTTGGTCAGGTAACCGCTGGCGCCGGATTTGATGGCACGCACGGCATATTGCAGTTCCTGATGCATGCTCAGCACGAGGATGCGCAATTTCGGCTTCTCGGTGCGGACCAGCCGAATCACCTCCATGCCGCTGCGCCCCGGCATGGACAGGTCCAGCACCAGTACATCAAAGGTGAGATCGCGCACCCGCTGCATGACCTCGCTGCCATTGGCCGCCTCGCCAGCGACTTCCATGTCGCCTGCCTCGATGACGATGCGTTTGAGGCCTTCACGCACGATGGCATGATCGTCGGCAATTACGATCCTGATCACGTTGCTGCTCCCGCGTCGGCCATGGGGATCCGCACCACGATGCGCGTGCCCTTGCCCAACTGGCTGTCAACGTCGATGTTGCCCTTGAGCAGGTGCGCCCGCTCGCGCAAGCCCATCAGGCCGAGGGAATGGGGCTTGCGCGGCGCCGCCGGGGAGAAGCCAAGGCCGTTGTCGGCAACGCGCATCGTCACCGCAGCGGGCGTGCACTCGATCTGTACCTCGACTTGCGAAGCCTGGGCGTGCTTGGCCACGTTGGCCAGCGACTCCTGCACGATGCGGAACACCGCCGTCGCATAGGGCTCTTGCAGCTCCAACTCCTCGTCGGCCAGCAACTCGCAGGCCACGCCGGTGCGCTGGGTAAAGTTGTGCACCAGCCACTCGACGGCCGGGAACAGACCCAGATCGTCGAGCAGCAGCGGCCGCAGGTCGGCGGCAATGCGCCGCGTGGCGGCCACCGCGGTGTCGAGCATGTCGAGCATGTCACCGAGCTTGGTCGCGACGGCCTGGCCACCGTCAGGCAGGCTGTCGCGCACCCACATGGTGTCCATTTTGAGCGCGGTGAGCAACTGCGCCAGTTCGTCATGCAGTTCCCGCGCGATTCGGCGCTTCTCCTTTTCGCGGATGGCATGGGCCTCGGCGGCGAAGGCGCTCAACTCTTCCTGTGCACGCACCCGTTCGGTGACGTCGCGCAGAATTACCGTGAACAGCTTGCCGCCGCAGGTATCGACCTGGGAGATCGAGGCGTCCATCTGAAACTCTTCGCCATTGGCACGCAGGCCATAGACCAGCGAGGAGCCTCCCATGCGCCGCGAGGTCACGCCCGTGGTGCCGAAGCGCGTGACGTGAGCCCCGTGGGCAGCGTGGAAGCGCCCGGGCATGAGCCGGGCCAGGGGTTGGCCCAGTATTTGCGCGGTCGGCCAGCCAAAGACCTTTTCAGCCGCCTGGTTGTATTGGATGATGCGCTGCCCTTCGTCTACCGTGATGATCGCATCCATGGCGGAGTCGAGCAGGCTGGCGAGCAAGGCGCCATCCTGCGAGCCAGATGGTGCGGCGGCCCCGCTTGCAGGCCCAAGGGGCGAAAACAGCATATGTCCTTTCTGGGAAATGGCACTAGATTGGCAGTATAGGTCCGTGCGCCGAGCCCGAAGTTGCGCCTCGCCCGGTCAGCAGCACCCCCCCCCTTGATCGACATCAACATCGCCAGATCCCATTTGCCTCATACTATATTTATTCAATATTTGACTCAGGAGCTGCATCATGTACCAGCGAATTCTCGTGCCCGTGGATGGCAGTCCCCCCGCCAACAAGGCGCTTGCTGCGGCCCTGCAAATGGCGAAGGATTTCAACGGCCGGGTGCGGTTGATTCATGTGGTGGACGAGCTGGCTGGCCTCAGCGGCTATGACCTGTACGGCGGCTACCCTGGCGACCTCCTTGAGATCATGCGGGAAAACGGCCACAAGATTCTCGACGAAGCCATGGTCATGGTCCAGGCCGCCGGTGTCGAGGGCGACAAGGTGCTGTCGGACAACTTCGGCGAGCGCCTGGGCGAGGCAGTGGTCGACGCGGCCAAGCGCTGGAATGCCGACCTGATCGTCATTGGGACCCACGGCCGGCGCGGCATTGGCCGCGTGTTGCTGGGCAGCGGCGCCGAACAAATCATCCGCATGGCACCGGTGCCGGTGCTGGTGGTGCGTTCGCAGGAAACCGAAAAGGCCGCCAAGTCTGGCACTTGAGGCAGCTGCACCAGTATTCTTGCTCGGTGCGATACTCGACTCCCGGGGTTTGCAGGGAGCGACTAATTCTGGCTACAGCCCTTGCTGTTAAAGCGTAGTTTGCTACTTATCTGGTAGCAAACCACCGCGTCAAACGAACAGACTCTTGTGCTGCTCGCGCAGCGCTGCCTTTTGCACTTTGCCCATGGTGTTGCGCGGCAATTCGCTCGCCACGAAGCAGCGCTTGGGAATCTTGAAGTTCGCCAGGCTCGCCTTGAGTTGCGCCATGATCCGGTCCGCCTGCAGCGCCTGCCCCGGCTTCGGGACCACAATGGCCACCCCCACCTCGCCGAAGTCGGGGTGCGGCACACCGACCACGGCGCTCTCCGCCACGCCGGACATGTCGTTGATGTAGCTCTCGATCTCGGCCGGGTAGACGTTGTAGCCGCCGCTGATGATCAGGTCCTTGGCCCGGCCCACGATGGTCACGTAACCCTGCGCGTCAATCTTGCCGACGTCGCCGGTCTTGAAGAAGCCGTCGGCGGTGAATTCTTCGCGCGTCTTCTCCGGCATGCGCCAGTAGCCCTTGAACACGTTCGGGCCCTTGACCTGGATGCCGCCGATCTCGCCAGTAGGCACGGGCTGGCCCGCGTCGTCCTGCACGCGCAGCGCGACGCCCGGCAGCGGAAAACCCACGGTGCCGCCACGGCGCTCGCCCTGCTTGGGGTCGTACGGGTTGGAGGTCAGCATCACGGTCTCGCTCATGCCGTAGCGCTCCAGAATGGTGTGGCCGGTTCTGGCGCGCCATTCATTGAAGGTCTCGATCAGCAGCGGCGCAGAACCCGAGATGAAAAGCCGCATCCGGCGCACGGTCGCCTCGTTTAGCGCGGGCTCCGCGAGCATGCGCACGTACAGCGTCGGCACGCCCATGAACACCGTGGCCTCCGGCAGCCGGGCGACCACCTGCCGCGGGTCGAACTTGCCGAACCAGATCATCTTGCTGCCGCTCAGCAGCGCACCATGAATCGCGACGAACAGGCCGTGCACATGGAAGATCGGCAGTGCGTGAATCAGCACGTCATCGGGCGTCCAGCCCCAGTAGTCTTTCAAAACCAGGGCATTGCTGAGCATGTTGCCGTGCGTGAGCATGGCGCCCTTGCTGCGGCCCGTGGTGCCGCTGGTGTAGATGATGACTGCCAGATCGTCGGCCGACTTGTGCGCCGCCGCGTGCTGGTCGCTGAAGTGGGCAGCGCGTTCGAGCAAGGAGCCGCTGCGGTCTTCGTTCAGCGTAAAGACATGCCCGGTGCCGGCCTTGAACGCGATCTTGCTGACCCAGCCGAAGTTCTTGCCGCTGCACACCACCACGGCGGGCTCGGCGTTGCTGATGAAGTAGTCGATCTCGGCGCTCTGGTAGGCCGTGTTGAGCGGCAGGTACACATAGCCCGCGCGCAGCGTGGCGAGGTACAGCACCATCGCCTCCACGGACTTTTCCACCTGCACGGCGATGCGCGAGCCCTCTGGCAAATCGAGCGATACGAGCAGGTTGGCGAGCATGGCCGTGGCGCGGTCCAGGTCGCGCCAGGAGTAATGCAGGCCGTTGTCGGTTTCGACCGCGATCGCGTCGAGATTGGACGGAAAGGCGGCGCGCAGGGCCGCAAACAGATTCTGGTTGTCCGCACTGTCCGAGGTAGGCTGGTTCATGGTGTTCCGGGAATGGTTAAAACACGGGTTTGCGCTTTTGCAGGAAGGCGGCAATGCCTTCGCGGTGTTCGGCGCTGTCGGCGTAGCGGTACGCGCCGCCGGCCTCATCTGCTACTGAAGTTGTAGCTATCAGTGCTTGTTCCATAAGGGCTGGGTCGCTATTCAATGCACGAAGCGTTTTCTTGTTCAGACGCGCGGCCTGCGGCGCCAGCGTGGCCACGTGGTGCGCGCTGGCCAGTGCCGCGTGGGCGGCCGCCCCGTCCGCGACCACCTGGTTCAGGAAGCCGCGCGCCTTCATCTCGGCCGCACCCAACACCGCCGCCTGCAGCAGCATTTCCCGGGCGCTCAAAGCCCCGGCTTCGCGCAGCACCAAGGCGGCCTCGCGCAGCGCCATGGGAAAACCCAGCCGGGCAATCGGGGCGCCAAAGCGGGCGGACTCGGCCGCGATGCGGATGTCGCAGCAACAGGCGATTTCAACGCCGGCGCCCATGCAGTGGCCCTCGATCTGCGCGACGATTGGCACGTCGCAATCGAGCACGGCCTGCAGGCCGCCCCAGACATCGCTTTCATGAAAGTCGCGCAGGCTCGCCTCGTTGAAGCGAAAGGCCGGATATTCGGCAATATCACCGCCCGCGCAAAAGTCGCCGCCGTGACCCCGAACCAGCACGCAGCGCACGTCGGTGCTGCGCTGAATGCTCTCGAAAGCAGAGCGCAGTGCACGCCACATGGCGCGCGACATGGCGTTCAGCTTGCCCGGATGGCGCAGCGTGACGCAGGCCACGTCGGCCTGCCGCCCGACTTCAACGATTCCACTCATGTTGTCGTCTTGCGGACGCGGTCCGCACCGGCTGCCGGCTCGCCCACCACCACAGGCCCACACCGCCCACAATCATCGGCACGCACAGCCACTGCCCCATGCTCATGCCCAGCGACAGCAGGCCGAGAAAATCGTCGGGCTCGCGGAAAAACTCCGCGATAAAGCGGAACACGCCATAGCCCACCAGAAAGGCTGCGGCCACCTGGCCCTGCCGGCGCTCCCGGCGCGCATACAGCCACAGGAGCACGAACAGCAGCAGGCCTTCCATGAGGAACTGGTAGATCTGCGAGGGGTGGCGCGGCAGCATGGAGCCGCTTTCCGGAAACACCATGCCCCAGGGCAGGTCAGGGCTGCAAAAGCGTCCCCACAGTTCGCCATTGATGAAATTGCCGACCCGCCCCGCCGCCAAGCCGGTCGGCACGCACGGCGCGACAAAGTCGGCCACCTGCAGCCAGGGCCTGCCGCGCGAGTGGGCAAACCAGAGCATCGAGCCGATCACGCCCAGCATACCGCCATGAAAACTCATGCCGCCCTGCCAGACGGCAAAGACTTCCAGCGGGTGCGAAAAATAGTAGCCCGGCTTGTAAAACAGGCAGTACCCGAGCCGCCCGCCGATCACCACGCCCATCACACCGAGGAACAAAATGTCTTCGACGTCCTTGCGCGTCCAGGCCCCCGGCCCCTGGATGGAGGCAAACGGCTCGTGCTTGAGCCGGCGTATGCCGAGGAACATGAACAATCCAAACGCGGCCAGATAGGTCAGGCCGTACCAGTGAATCGCCAAGGGCCCGAGTTGCAGGGCGATGGGATTGATATGGGGGTACATCAGCATGGCGGCCATGTTAGCGTGAAAAGAAAACGGCCCGCCTAAGCGGGCCGTCAAGGAACCATCAGGAATCTTTACAGAATCAGCGCATCCAGCTATGCCGGCGTGCGACAGCAAGACCGAGCAGTGCCAGACCGACCAGGGCGATGGTCCCGGGCTCGGGAACGGACAGCGGCTGGGTCGAGATCGTAAAACCGAAGGCCAATGTGGTGTCCTGGCCTTCCGGCGTGGTGAAGCCGAAACAACCCGTCGCTGGCGCCGCTGAATTCACGGCGTGCACCGCAGCACAGGCAGAGTTCGACAAGACGCTCAGCACCCCACCTGAAGTCGGGAAAGCATTGATAAAGTACTGCTGACCGAGGTAGTTGAAAGACTGATTCAAAAACCCCCCCAGCAACACGAAAATGTCGTTACAAGGGTTGCCGGGCGGGCTGGCCGCGGCACAGGGCGTCGAGTTCGGCGTTTCCAGGAATGCGATGTCGAAAGAGAGGGCTGGCAATAACCCCGGGCCGCTGCTCGGAGGATTCACAGCCGTCAGGGTCAGCGTGTCGTGGATTGTGGCGCCGGTCAGGGAGGTGCCGGTAATAGGGACATTGTGATGAGTTAGTGAGCCGCCAGAGGCTATGTCCGACGCCGGCGGTGTTCCGCCGCCTACATATGTAGTCACGGATTCCCCTGCGGACGGGTTAGTGATCGTCAGCGAACTCTGACCACTCCCGTCAGGGGTGCCCCAGCTCAAGACGGTGCCGCCACCCGAGACAGTTACGCCAGAACTGGGCGTGACGTTGGTCCAGGTGGCGCTTACGGTGGCATCCCATTGCGTCACGATGGTTGCGTGACTCGAGAGGGTCAAGCCCATCAGGGCGCAGGCTCCAAGCAAAACTCTAAGCGCTCTTTTCATGATATTCCCCAAATATGTTGATAAATCAGCAACTACATCCATGAATAGCGAATTTCGTGCCAGCGATACCCGTTTCAGAAAATAGGTCTTTCGTATCAAGCACTTAACCGTTACCGATCATTACAAAACTAACAGGCGGCTTCGTTCAACTGTCAATTTTTCCGACACCGGTATCGGAATCGAAAGCGGTATCTAAAGCGGAGATAGCGTGAATAGGCAAGTTAGCAGCGCCTAGAATGGAAACTTGCCATGGCCCGCCAAGGCCGCCATCGCAACTCCCGCAACACAACCCATTGCCTACGCCATGACCATTTTGAACCCCCGCAGCAAGAACATCACCGAGGGCAAGTCGCGCGCGCCCAACCGCTCCATGTACTACGCCATGGGCTACGAAGAAGGCGACTTCAAGAAACCGATGGTCGGCGTGGCCAATGGCCACAGCACCATCACCCCGTGCAACTCGGGCCTGCAAAAGCTGGCCGATGCCGCGATCGCCGGCATTGAGGAGGCCGGCGGCAACGCGCAGGTATTCGGCACACCCACCATCTCCGACGGCATGGCCATGGGCACCGAGGGCATGAAGTACTCGCTGGTGAGCCGCGAGGTCATTGCCGACTGCGTCGAGACCTGCGTGCAGGGTCAGTGGATGGACGGCGTGGTCGTGATCGGCGGCTGCGACAAGAACATGCCGGGCGGCCTGATGGGCATGCTGCGCGCCAACGTGCCGGCCATCTATGTGTACGGCGGCACGATTTTGCCCGGCCACTACAAGGGCAAAGACCTCAACATCGTGAGTGTGTTCGAGGCCGTGGGCGAAAACGCTGCCGGCCGCATGACGGACGAAGACCTGCTGCAGATCGAGCGCCGCGCCATCCCCGGTACCGGCTCGTGCGGCGGCATGTACACCGCCAACACCATGTCGTCGGCCTTCGAGGCGCTGGGCATCTCGCTGCCCTACTCGTCCACCATGGCGAATCCACACGACGAGAAGATGAACTCGGCCAAGGAGTCGGCCAAGGTGCTGATCGAGGCGATCAAGCGGGACCTCAAGCCGCGCGACATCGTGACGCGCAAGTCGATCGAGAACGCCGTGGCGGTGATCATGGCCACCGGCGGCTCGACCAACGCGGTGCTGCACTTCCTGGCCATCGCGCATGCGGCGGGCGTGGAGTGGACCATCGACGATTTCGAGCGGGTGCGCCAGAAAACCCCGGTGCTGTGCGACCTCAAGCCCAGCGGCCAATACCTGGCCGTGGACCTGCACCGCGCTGGCGGCATCCCCCAGGTCATGAAGATGCTGCTGGCGGCCGGCCTGCTGCATGGCGATTGCATCACCATCACCGGCCAGACCATTGCCGAAGTGCTGACAGACGTGCCCGACGCCCCGCGCGCGGACCAGGACGTGATCCGCCCGATCGGCAACCCGATGTACAAGCAGGGCCACCTGGCCATCCTCAAGGGCAACTTGAGCCCGGAAGGCTGCGTGGCGAAGATCACCGGCCTGAAGAACCCCGTGATGACCGGCCCGGCGCGCGTGTTTGATGACGAGCAGACGGCGCTGGCCGCTATCCTGGCCGGCAAGATCGTGGCCGGCGACGTGATGGTGCTGCGCTACCTGGGCCCCAAGGGTGGCCCGGGCATGCCCGAAATGCTGGCACCCACCGGCGCGTTGATTGGCGCCGGCCTGGGCGAGAGCGTGGGCCTGATCACTGATGGCCGCTTCTCGGGCGGCACCTGGGGCATGGTGGTTGGCCACGTCGCGCCTGAAGCGGCGGTGGGGGGCACCATCGCGTTCATCCATGAGGGCGACTCGATCACCATCGATTCGCGCCAGCTCAAGCTGGAGCTCAATGTGAGCGAGGCCGAAATCGCCAGGCGCCGCGCGGCTTGGACGGCGCCAGCGCCGCGCTATACCCGCGGCGTGCAGGCCAAGTTTGCCTTCAACGCCTCCACCGCGAGCAAGGGCGCGGTGCTCGACAACTTCTGACGGCCGCGCGGTTGATTGCGGAAAAGCCGCTCAGCGGCGCTTGCCGGCGTTTTTCTTGATGCCGATGCCGAGCGCCACGCGGTTTTTCTCGATCCGGTCGGCCTTGCGCTTGTCCATTTTCTCGACCGCTTTTTTCTTGCTGTAGCCGGACAGGTCCGCCCATGTCCACCACACGACGGCCAGGGTGAATGGCGCGAGAACCAGCCACCAGCTCCAGCCGGTCACGGGCCCGATCTCCAGGTACTTCATGAGCAGCAAGATAATCCCGATTCCCAGCAAATACATCACGGCCTCCAGGGGTTCAAACCATGCCAACTGCAGGTCGGCGCGTCAACGACCATCGCTACAATGGCGTTCAAGGAATGTACCGCAACCTCTAAGGCCATCCATGAAACAAATTTTGCTCGCGCTATTGACCACGGTCACCGTCGCCACCCCGGCGCTGGCGGACCTGGCGCTGGCCACTTCCAAGAACTGCATGGCCTGCCACGCGATCGACAAGAAGCTGGTCGGCCCCGCGTACAAGGATGTCGCCGCCAAATACGCCGGCCAGAAGGATGCCGTGGACAAGCTGTCCGTCAAGATCATGAAGGGCGGCTCCGGCGTGTGGGGGCCCGTTCCCATGCCCGCGAATACCCAGGTCAACGAGGCCGAGGCCAAGCAACTGGCGGCCTGGGTGCTGTCGCTGAAGTAGGCTGCAGCGGCCGGCCCAACAAAAAGCCCGCTGAGCGCTCAGCGAGCTTTTTTAATGGTCATTTCGGCCGCAAGCCAACGGCTGGTAATGGCTTACAGCTATCGAAAATATAGCGATCAGAGTTTCTGCGCCAATTGCTCGAGGATCTGCGGGTTCTCCAGCGTCGAGATGTCCTGTGTGATCGCCTCGCCCTTGGCAATCGAGCGCAGCAGCCGGCGCATGATCTTGCCGGAGCGCGTCTTGGGCAGGTTGTCGCCGAAGCGGATGTCCTTGGGCTTGGCGATCGGGCCGATTTCCTTGGCCACCCAGTTGCGCAGTTCGTTGGCAATCCGGACGGCTTCGTCGCCCGTCGGGCGTGCGCGCTTGAGCACCACGAAGGCGCAAATCGCCTCGCCGGTCAGCTCGTCGGGGCGGCTGACCACGGCGGCCTCGGCCACCAGGTCGGTCATGGACACCAGCGCCGACTCGATCTCCATCGTGCCCATGCGGTGACCCGAGACATTGAGCACGTCGTCGATCCGGCCGGTGACGCGGAAGTAGCCGCGGTCGACGCTGCGCACGGCGCCGTCGCCCGCAAGGTAGATCTTGCCGCCCATTTCCTCGGGGAAGTAGCTCTTCTTGAAGCGCTCCGGGTCGTTCCAGATAGTGCGAATCATCGACGGCCAGGGGCGCTTGACCACCAGCATGCCGCCCGAGCCGTTGGGCAGGTCGTGCCCGGCTTCATCGACGATTGCCGCGGCGATGCCCGGCAGCGGCAGCGTGCAACTGCCCGGCACCAGCGGCGTCGCGCCCGGCAGCGGCGTGATCAGGTGGCCACCGTTTTCGGTTTGCCAGAAGGTGTCGACGATCGGGCAGCGCTCGCCGCCGACGTTTTTGTAGTACCACATCCAGGCTTCGGGATTGATCGGTTCGCCGACCGAGCCAAGAATGCGCAGGCTTGACAGGTCGGAGCGCGCGGGGTGCACCGCTGCATCGCCGTCCGCGGCCTTGATCAGCGAGCGGATCGCCGTCGGCGCGGTGTAGAACACGCTGCACTTGTGGCGCTCGATCATCTGCCAGAAGCGGCCGGCGTTCGGGTAGGTGGGCACACCCTCGAAAATGATCTGCGTGGCGCCCGCGGCCAGCGGCCCGTAGGCCACATAAGTGTGGCCCGTGATCCAGCCGATGTCGGCGGTGCACCAGAACACGTCGCTCGGCCGGATGTCGAAGGTCCAGTCCATCGTCAGCTTGGCCCACAGGATGTAGCCGCCAGTGCAATGCTGCACGCCCTTGGGCTTGCCGGTGGAGCCCGAGGTGAACAGGATGAACAGCGGGTGCTCGGCACCCACGGCGACCGGCGGGCATTCGCTGCCCTGCCCGTTCAACGCCTCGGTGAAGGTGATATCGCGCCCGGCCACCATGTTGCAGGCCGTGGCGGTGCGCTGGTAGACGAGCACCGTCTTGACCGAATCGCAGCCGCCCATGTCCAGGCCCTCGTCGATGATCGCCTTGAGCGGCAGTTCCTTGCCGCCGCGCATCTGGTAATTCGCGGTGATCACGGCCACGGCACCAGCGTCGATGATGCGCTCCTGTACCGCCTTGGCCGAGAAGCCGCCGAACACCACGCTGTGGATCGCGCCGATGCGGGCGCAGGCCTGCATCGCAATCACGCCTTCCACTGTCATCGGCATGTAGATGACCACGCGGTCACCCTTTTGGATGCCGCGGGCCTTGAGCGCGTTGGCGAACTGGCTGACGCGCGCCAGCAGCTCCTTGTAGGTGAACTTGGCGACGGCGCCGTCGTCGGCTTCAAAGATGATGGCGGTCTTGTTCTCGACCGGCGTGCCCATGTGCTTGTCCAGGCAGTTGGCCGAGGCGTTGAGTTCGCCATCTTCGAACCATTTGTAGAACGGCGCGTTCGATTCGTCCAGGGTTTTGGTGAAGGGCTTGCTCCACAGCACGTTCTCGCGCGCCAGCCTGGCCCAAAAGCCCTCGAAGTCGCTGGCAGCCTCCGCGCACAGCGCGTCGTAGGCGGCCATGCCCGAAATGCGGGCCCCCTTGACCATGGCGTCGCTGGGCGGAAACACCCGGTTTTCAATCAGCATGGACTCGATGGCGGTCGACGGGACGCTCATGGATTTGTCTCCTTGGAGGTTATGAAGTATTGCGCGGTAATGTCGGCGTTGCCTCTTACAAGCGACTGACTGGCTTGAATCTTACAAGTTCAGGCCAAGCCGTGAGCAGCAACGCTCCTGGGTCATTTTGCACATTCTGGGAAAACCCGTCTCGCGGCATTGGGGCTGGGCCTGCTCAGGCGCTGCGGCCAACCATGTCGTCCGGGCGCACCCATTGGTCGAACTGCCCGGCCGTCACATGGCCCGAGGCCAGCGCGGCCTCGCGCAGGCTCAAGCCCTCCTTGTGCGCCTTCTTGGCGATCTGCGCCGCCTTGTCGTAGCCGATGTGCGGGTTCAGCGCAGTCACCAGCATCAGCGAGCGGGCCACCAGTTCCGCGATGCGCGCGCGGTTCGGCTCGATCCCGACCGCGCAGTGGTCGTTGAAGCTGGCGAGGCCGTCGGCCAGCAGGCGCACGCTGTGCAGGAAGTTGTGCGCAATCATGGGGCGGAACACATTGAGCTCGAAATTGCCCGAGGCCCCGCCCATGTTGATGGCCACGTCGTTGCCGAACACCTGGCAGCACAGCATGGTCACCGCCTCGCTCTGCGTCGGGTTCACCTTGCCCGGCATGATGGACGAGCCGGGCTCGTTCTCGGGAATCGACAGCTCGCCGATGCCGCTGCGCGGCCCGCTGGCCAGCCAGCGCACATCGTTGGCGATTTTCATCATGCTGGCCGCCAGCGTCTTGAGCGCGCCGTGCGCGTGCACCAGCGCATCGCAGGACGCCAGCGCCTCGAACTTGTTGGGCGCGGTTACCAGCGGCAGGCCGGTCAGCCGCGCCAGCTCGGCCGCCGCCTGCTCCGCGTAGCCCTTGGGCGCGTTCAGGCCGGTGCCCACCGCCGTGCCGCCCAGCGCCAGTTCGCACAGGTGCGGCAGCGCGGCGCGCAGATGCGCCTCGCCATGCTCCAGCTGCGCCACATAGCCCGAAAACTCCTGGCCCAGCGTGAGCGGCGTGGCGTCCTGCAGGTGAGTGCGGCCGATCTTCACGATGCCGTCGAAATCGCGCGCCTTGGCCGCCAGCGTGGCGCGCAGCTTCGCGATGGCGGGCAGCAATTTGTGCGTGATGGCATCCACCGCCGCCACATGCATGGCGGTGGGAAACACGTCGTTCGAGGACTGGCTGCGGTTGACGTCGTCGTTCGGGTGCACCAGCCGTGCGTCGCCCCGCTCGCCGCCCAGCAGTTCGCTGGCGCGGTTCGCCAGCACTTCGTTGACGTTCATGTTGGTCTGGGTGCCCGAGCCGGTCTGCCACACCACCAGCGGGAACTCCCCCGGGTGCTGACCGGCAATCACCTCATCGGCCGCCTTGATGATGGCCTGTGCCTTCTTTTCGTCCAGCAGCCCCAGCGCGTGGTTCACCACGGCAGACGAGCGCTTGATCTGCGCCAGCGCCCGGATGATCTCGCGCGGCTGGTGCTCGCCGGAAATATCGAAATTCTGCAGCGAGCGCTGCGTCTGCGCACCCCACAGACGGTCATGGGGGACATTGATCGGGCCGAAAGTGTCGCGTTCAGTGCGGGTCTTCATGGGGCGGTGCCTTTCTTGGGGATCGCTGCGACCTGTCAAAATAGCGGATGCCGGGTCCGGTGGCAAGTGACCATGGCAGACTTGGCCGAACCCCCGCACACACCCGCACACACCCGCATTTTCACCCTCCAAAGCACCATGATGACGAATATCAAGCAAAGCGACCTGATCGAATCCATTGCCGGCGCCCTCCAGTACATCAGCTACTACCATCCCAGCGACTACATTGCCCACTTGGCGCGCGCCTATGAGCGCGAGCAAAGCGCCGCCGCGAAAGACGCGATCGCGCAAATCCTGACGAATTCGCGCATGAGCGCCGAGGGCCATCGCCCGATCTGCCAGGACACCGGCATCGTCAACGTGTTCCTCAAGGTCGGCATGGACGTGCGTTTCGAGGGCTTTACCGGCAGCCTGGACGATGCCATCAACGAAGGGGTACGCCGCGGCTACAACCACCCCGACAACACCTTGCGCGCCAGCATCGTGGGCGACCCGCAGTTTGACCGCAAGAACACCAGGGACAACACGCCCGCCGTGATCGTGACCGAGATCGTGCCCGGCAACACGCTCGACGTGACCGTGGCGGCCAAGGGCGGCGGCTCCGAGAACAAGAGCAAGATGGTCATGCTGAATCCGGGCGACTCGGTGGTGGACTGGGTGCTCAAGACCGTGCCGACCATGGGCGCCGGCTGGTGCCCGCCGGGCATGCTGGGCATCGGCATCGGCGGCACGGCCGAAAAGGCGGTGCTGATGGCCAAGCAAAGCCTGATGGACGACATCGACATGTACGAGCTGCAAGCCAAATCCTCGTCCGGCCAGGCGCTGACCCAAACCGAGGAGCTGCGGCTGGAGCTGTACGACAAGGTCAACGCCCTGGGCATCGGCGCGCAGGGCCTGGGCGGCCTGACCACCGTGCTCGACGTCAAGATCAAGCTGTACCCCACGCACGCGGCGAGCAAGCCGGTCGCGATGATTCCCAACTGCGCCGCCACACGCCACGCGCACTTCGTGATGGATGGCAGCGGTCCGGTGTACCTGACGCCGCCCAGCCTGGATCTGTGGCCCGACGTGAACTGGGCGCCCGACTACAACAAGAGCAAAAAGGTCGACCTCAACACGCTGACCAAAGCCGAGGTGGCGGGCTGGAAGCCCGGCGAAACACTGCTGCTGAACGGCAAGATGCTGACCGGCCGCGACGCCGCCCACAAGCGCATCCAGGGCATGCTGGCCAAGGGCGAGGCGCTGCCGGTCGATTTCACCAACCGCGTGATCTATTACGTCGGCCCGGTCGACCCGGTGCGCGACGAAGCCGTCGGCCCCGCCGGCCCCACCACCGCCACGCGCATGGACGAGTTCACCGAGATGATGCTCGCGCAGACCGGCCTGATTTCCATGATCGGCAAGGCCGAGCGCGGCCCGGTCGCGATCGAGGCGATCAAGAAGCACAAGAGCGCCTACCTGATGGCCGTCGGCGGCGCCGCCTACCTGGTGAGCAAGGCCATCAAGAGTGCGAAGGTCGTGGGTTTTGCCGACCTGGGCATGGAAGCGATCTACGAGTTCGACGTGACCGACATGCCCGTCACCGTGGCGGTGGACGCCGGCGGCACCAGCGCCCACATCACCGGCCCGGCCGAATGGCAGAAGAAGATTGCCAGCGGCGAATTCAAGCGCATTGCCGTCACCGCCGTTTGAATTGAGCCATGATCGGCGTCTTCGACAGCGGCATCGGCGGCCTGAGCATTCTGCAGGCCCTGCGCGCCGAGTTGCCGCTGCAAGACTTTGTCTACATCGCGGACAGCGGCCACGCGCCATATGGCGAACGCGATGACGCCCATGTGATCGCGCGCTCGCGCGCCCTCACCCAGCACCTGCGCACCGCGCACGACATCGAAGCGCTGGTCATCGCCTGCAACACCGCCACCGCGGCCGCCATTCACCTGCTGCGCGCCGAGCACCCCGACCTGCCCATCGTCGGCGTGGAACCCGCGCTCAAGCCGGCGCTCGCGCTGAGCCGGACCCGGCGCATCGGCGTGATGGCCACGCGCGGCACGCTTTCGAGCGCGAAGTTCGGCGCGCTGCTGGGCGCGCTGGCCGGCCAGGCCGAGTTCATCTGCCAGCCCTGCGACGGTCTGGCGGACGCCATCGAGCACAGCGTTGGAGCCAGCGATGAAGCCGAGGACGCTACGGACTTGATAGCGCACTGTGACCGCCACACAAGGGCTATGGGCCTATTTGGCGTGAAAGCTGGAGAAATCGACACGCTGGTGCTCGGTTGCACCCACTACCCGTTCGTACAGGCGCCACTGCGTGAGCTGCTCGGCCCGCAGGTCCGCTTCGTTGCCACGGGCGAGCCCGTCGCGCGCCAGACCCGGCGCTTGCTGCAGGCCGCGTGCAAGCTCGCACCGGGCCAGGCGACGGCGGGCACCGGCCGCATCCTGCTGCACACCACGGGCCATCCCGCCGCTCTGGAAGCGGCCACCCGGCGCTGGCTGCAAGTGCAAGCCACGGCGGACTTGCTATTCGTTTGATAGCATATTGCGCATACCCATTATGGGCTGCAGTCACATTTCACTTAAACCCACGGTGCGTGCCCTGCATCCATGACCGCGTATAAAGCCCTGCTCACGCAGGTTCGCGCCTGCACCCTGTGCGCCGCGCACCTGCCGCATGGCGTGCGGCCCGTGCTGCAGCTGCACCCGCAGGCACGCATCCTGATTGCCAGCCAGGCGCCGGGCCGCAAGGTGCATGCATCGGGCATTCCCTTCGACGATGCCAGCGGCAACCGTTTGCGCGAGTGGATGGGCATCACGCGCGAGGTGTTCTACGACCCCAAACAGGTCGCCATCGTGCCCATGGGCCTGTGCTTTCCCGGCACGGGAAAATCCGGCGACCTGCCGCCCCGGTCCGAATGCGCGCCCGCCTGGCGCCAACCGCTGCTCGGCCAGTTGCGCCACCTGGAGTTGACGCTGGTGATCGGACAGTATGCGCAGGCGTATCACCTGGGCGCGCAGCACGCGTCGCTCACCGACGCCGTGCAAGCATGGCGCAGCCATTGGCCAGACGTCCTGCCGCTGCCCCACCCGAGCCCGCGAAACAACCTGTGGCTGCGCCGCAATCCGTGGTTCGCGGTCGAGGTGCTGCCGGCGCTTCGCAGCCGTGTGGCGGAACTGCTGGCTTAGCCAAGCCAGTGTTCCAGGGTTCGCAACGCGGTCGCCGCGAGCGAGGTTTGCACGGATGAGTTTCAGATGATTCTGGAATACCGCGCGCGGTTGCGGTCCGCCCGCAAATAGCGGTCAAAGACCATGGCGACGGTGCGCCCAAAAAACCGGCAAAGCTTCGTGCATAGTGCCTCGCACCCGGCACTGCGAACCTTGACATAAATCAAACGGCATCGATGCAGCATGGCCCCTTGGAGGAATCGGGAGCAAACTGCCGCCATGAGTTCAAAAAAGCAATGGGGCCTGGGCACCAAGCTGGTTCTGCTGGGCACCCCTTTCCTGCTGATGGCGCTGCTGCTGATTTCCTCCACCCTTTGGGTGTCATGGCAGCTCGATGGAGGCGCCGCTGCAGTGAACGAAGCCGGCCGCATGCGCATGCAGGCGTACGCCATGGCGCTGTCGGTCAGCACCGCGGACGCGCAGGCCCTGTCCAGGCAGGCGGCGGAGTTTGGCGACAGCCTGAAGTTGCTGCGCAGCGGAGACCCGGAGCGCCCGCTGCTGGTGCCTTGGGACGAGACCGTGCAAAGCCGCTTTGCCGTGATAGAGCGGGAGTGGGCAGTTTTTCGCAACCACTGGGTGTTGACCCGACCGGACTCCGTGGCAGATTTGGGGGCGGACACCATGGTGTTCACCAGCCATATCGACGCCCTCGTGGCCGGCATCGAAGCACATATGTCCCGCTGGACGACCCTGCTGCATCTGCTCCAGCTGGCCATGATGGCATTGGCCGTGGTGAGCACGACCCTTCTGCTTTACTGCGGTTATTTGTACGTTCTCGAACCGGTCGAGCAGTTGAAAAAGGCCATTGAGCGGATTCAGGGAGGCGACTTTCATGCGCGGGTCGAGAAGGTCACCAGCGACGAGTTCGGCACGCTGGCCGAAGGCTTCAACGGCATGGCGCAACACCTGCAAACGATGTACCGCACACTGGAGAGCAAGGTCGCCGAGAAAACGGCGCAGCTGCAAGAAAAGAGCGCCCGGCTGGAGAGCTTGTACCAGGTCAATATGCTGGTCACCCAGGCGGACTCGCTCGACGAACTCGCCAAAGGTTTCGCGCAGAGCATCCAGCGCATTGCGCATGCGGACGGCGTGGCGCTGCGTTGGTCCAGCCATGCCAACGAGCGCTATCTCATGCTGGCGGCGCAAGGGTTGCCCGCCTACATGCTGGAGGCGGAGCAATGCATCCACGCCGGCGACTGTCATTGCGGCACGCCGACTCACCTGCCGGGCTTGCGGATCATCCCCATCCAGGGTGAGCCCCGGACCACGCCGCTGCACTGCGCGAAGGCGGGCTTCGAGACGGTGATCAATATCCCCATCCGTCTGCATGAGCGGGTCATGGGTGAGGTGGACCTGTTCTTCCACGCCCGGATCGCGCTCTCGACCGGCGAGCGATCCCTGCTGGAGGCGCTCACCAGCCATCTGGCCAGTGCGATGGAAAATTTACGCCTGGACTCCCTGGAGAAGGAGGCGGCCGTCTCGCAGGAACGTCACCTGCTGGCGCGCGAGCTGCATGACTCCATCGCACAGTCGCTGGCCTTCCTGAAAATACAGGTGCAGTTGATGCGGGATGCCGTGCGCTCGCTCGACCGGCGCCAGATGGAACAGGTTCTGGATGAGATTGACACCGGCGTACGTGAAAGCTACGGTGACGTGCGCGAGTTGCTGCTGCACTTCCGCACCCGCACCAACACGGAAGACATTGAACCGGCGCTGGCCACGACATTGCAGAAGTTCGAACACCAGAGCGGCTTGAAAACAACCCTGCAGATGACTGGCTATGGCGTGTCCCTGCCCCCCGACCTGCAGATCCAGGTGCTGCACATCGTGCAGGAAGCGCTGTCGAATGTTCGCAAGCATGCACGCGCATCGCAAGTCTGGCTGGATGTGCAGCAGCAGCCTGAATGGCGCTTCGAAGTGCGCGATGATGGCATCGGCTTCGACGTCGACGGCAGCCCTTTCGACGACACCCATGTGGGTTTGCGCATCATGGCCGAACGTGCCGCGCGCATCGGCGCACGGCTCGAAGTGCTTTCCACCCGCGGCCGCGGAACCTCCATGGTGCTGACCTTGCCGCCGCTGCCCAGCACGCTGCCAGCCCTTGCCCCGGCTGCCAGGTTCGGCGCCACTACCCCGAGCTGAACCCGATGCCGCCAAGACCCTCACCCCCGATCCGCATCCTCGTCGTGGACGACCATTCCCTGTTCCGCCGGGGATTGACCGCGCTGCTCTCGCGTGAGCCCCAATTCGAGGTCATCGGCGACGCCGCCGACGCGGGTCAGGCCCAGCGGCGCGCCCAGGAACTCCAGCCCGACGTGATCTTGCTGGACAACCACCTGCCCGGCGTGAATGGCGTGGATGCGCTGCCGGCCCTGCGCGAAGCGGCACCGCAAGCACGCATATTGATGCTCACCGTGAGCGAGGACGAGCGCGATCTGGCGGCCGCCCTGCGCGGCGGGGCCTGTGGCTACCTGCTCAAAACCATCGAAGGCGACCGCCTGGCAGCTGCCATCGAGCGCGCGATGCTCGGAGAGAGCATCGTGGCCGACGAGATGACCGGCAAGCTTGTCGCGGCCTACCGTGATGCCGCCAACGCGCCCGGGCATGACGCGCCCGCGCAGGAGGCGGCGGCAACGCCGTTTGATGCGCTGTCGCCGCGTGAGCTCGAGATCCTGCGCGGCATTGCGCACGGTGCGAGCAACAAGGAAATTGGCCGCAACCTCGGGATTGCGGAAGCAACCGTCAAGAACCATGTGCAGCAGGTGCTGCGCAAACTCAATGTGAGCTCACGCGTCCACGCCGCGGTTATCGCAACCGAAGGCGGCCTGACTTGATCCAGCGCAAGTAAGGGGCTTATTGCCCGCGGGATGGTTCTTTGGAACCATGTCATCGCCTCGTCCCTCATCCTTTTGAGGTGCCCGTGTGGCTCCACAGGAGGATGTTGAAGCCAGCGAATGACTCCTACAGTCAGTTCATGCAAAAACAGGAACTCGGGTCATGAGCAGGAAGAGCCAGGCGCTGTCGGTGCTGATCGTCAGCACACTGGCTTTCACCGTGTGCTTCATGGTGTGGATGATGTTTGGCGTGATCGGCATCCCGATCAAAAAAGCACTCCACCTGAATGCCACGGAGTTCGGCCTGCTGGCCGCAATGCCTGTGCTGACCGGGTCCCTGGTTCGGGTGCCGCTCGGCATGTGGACCGACAAATTCGGCGGGCGCATTGTGATGTTTGTGCTGATGCTGCTGTGCGTCGTGCCCATCTACCTGATTTCCCACGCCACGCTGTACTGGCACTACCTGGTGCTTGGTCTTTTTGTGGGTCTGGCCGGTGGCTCTTTTTCGGTCGGCACACCCTACGTTGCACGCTGGTTTCCCAAAAACCGCCAGGGCTTTGCCATGGGCGTGTACGGCGCGGGGAACTCCGGCGCCGCCGTCAACAAGTTCGTGGCCCCAACCCTGATGGTGGCCTTTGGCTGGGCCGTCGTGCCGCAGGTGTACGCGGTCGTGATGCTCGCAGCCGCGTTGCTGTTCTGGCTCTTCAGCTACCAGGATCCGGCCCATCGGGTCGATTCGAAAATCACCTGGCGCGAGCAGCTCGCCGCCCTGAAGGATCCCAAGGTCTGGAAACTCTGCCAGTTCTACTCCATCGTGTTCGGCGGCTATGTCGCCATGAGCCTGTGGATGGTGCAGTACTACGTGGGCGAATATGGCTTCGACATCCGCGCCGCCGCGCTGCTTGCCGCCTGTTTCTCGCTGCCCGGCGGCGTGCTGCGCGCGGCCGGCGGCTGGCTGTCGGACAAGTACGGCGCCCATTCGGTGACATGGTGGGTCCTGTGGGTCAGCTGGATCTGCCTGTTTCTGCTGAGCTACCCGCAAACCAGCTTCACCATTCTGACCGCGAACGGCGAGAAAACATTCCATGTCGGCCTGAATGTCTGGGCTTTCACCGGACTCATGTTTGTGCTCGGCATTGCCTGGGCGTTCGGCAAGGCCTCCGTATTCAAGTACATCGCGGACGACTATCCCGCCAACATCGGCGTCATCTCGGGCGTGGTCGGCCTGGCCGGCGGGCTCGGCGGTTTTGTGCTGCCGATCCTGTTCGGCGTCCTGATGGACCTGACGGGCATCCGTTCGAGCGCCTTCATGCTGCTGTACGGCGTGGTCTGGGTCTCGCTCATCTGGATGTACTTCACCGAGGTCAGGCGCACGGCCGTGGTCGGCGACCAGGCCAAAGACTTTGGCCTGCAAGGCTGAAGGCAAACATTTCCATCAAGAAACGGAATTCACCATGACAACATCGGCATCAGGAACCACCGGCACCGGCAAACTGCTGACCCTGTGGACTCCGGAGGACAGAGCCTTCTGGGCAGAAGAAGGCAAGGCCATCGCGAATCGGAATCTATGGATTTCCATTCCCGCCTTGTTCCTCGCCTTCGCCGTCTGGATGGTGTGGAGCGCCGTGGTCGTGCAGTTGCCCGCCGTCGGTTTCAAATACAGCACGGACGAGCTGTTCTGGCTGGCCGCCCTGCCCTCGCTGGCCGGCGCCACGCTGCGCATTTTTTATTCGTTCATGGTGCCCATCGTTGGCGGGCGGCGCTGGACCGTGCTCTCCACGCTGTCACTCCTGATTCCCGCCATCGGCATCGGGTTTGCCGTGCAAGACCTGCAAACGCCGTACTGGGTGATGCTCACTCTGGCCGCGTTGTGCGGCTTTGGCGGCGGCAACTTCAGCTCCAGCATGTCCAACATCAGTTTCTTCTTTCCCAAAGAGCGCAAGGGCTCGGCCCTCGGCCTCAATGCCGGGCTGGGCAACCTGGGGGTTTCTGCCGTCCAGTTCATGGTGCCGCTGGTGATTTCCGTCGGGATTTTCGGCTGGTTCGGCGGCGACACCCGAACCGTGCCGATGCCTGGCGGGGTCATGAAGCAAATCTGGCTGCAAAACGCAGCCTTCGTCTGGGTCATTCCGATTTTGGTTACGTCATTGCTGGCCTATCTGATGATGAACGACATCGCCGACGCCAAAGCCTCTTTCTCGGAGCAGGCCGTGATTTTCAAGCGCAAACACAACTGGGTGATGTGCTGGCTGTACCTCGGGACCTTCGGCTCCTTCATTGGCTTTTCGGCCGGGTTTCCGCTGCTGATCAAGAGCCAGTTTCCTGGCGTGAACCCGCTGGAATTCGCCTGGATGGGGCCATTTTTAGGTGCCTTGATCCGACCCGTGGGCGGCTGGCTGGCCGACAAGATGGGGGGCGCCCGCGTGAGCCTGTGGACCTTCGTCGCCATGGCTGCGGGCGTCTATGGCGTGATGCAGTATTTGCCGCACGGCGGCGCCGGCGGGAATCTGACCGGATTTTTCCTGTGCTTCATGGCGCTGTTTCTCGCCTCGGGCGTCGGCAACGGCTCCACGTTTCGCATGATCCCGGTGATCTTCATGGATGAATGCCTGGAAGCCGTGCGCGGCCAAGGCCCCGAGGCACAGGCTCAAGCGGCCAAGGAAGGCACCAAGCAGGGCGCAGCCGTACTGGGATTCACGGCGGCCATGGGCGCCTATGGCGGCTTCTTTATTCCCAAAAGCTACGGAACCTCCATCGCCATGACAGGCAGCCCTCATGCAGCGCTGTGGTGGTTCATCGTTTTCTATATCACCTGCATCGCTGTGACCTGGTGGTTCTATGCCCGCCGCGGCGCAGAGCGGCCGTGCTGAACCGCACCCGCAAATCCCCCTTACTTTGAGGAAACAAGATGAGCCACTTTCTTGACCGACTGAACTATTTTTCCAACCCCAAAGAGACGTTTTCCGGGGATCATGGGGTGACCACCGGAGAAGACCGGACCTGGGAAGATGCTTACCGCAACCGCTGGGCGCACGACAAGATCGTGCGCTCCACGCACGGCGTCAATTGCACAGGTTCGTGCTCCTGGAAAATTTACGTCAAGGGCGGCATCGTCACCTGGGAGACGCAGCAAACCGACTATCCGCGCACGCGCTGGGACATGCCGAACCACGAGCCGCGCGGCTGCTCGCGGGGCGCCAGCTACAGCTGGTACCTGTACAGCGCGAACCGCGTGAAATACCCCATGGTGCGCGGCCGGCTGCTCAAGGCCTGGCGCGAAGCACGCATCGCGCACGACCCGGTGGATGCGTGGGCCAGCATTGTCCAGTCCGACGCCAGACGGCGGGACTACCAGAGCGTGCGCGGACTCGGCGGCTTTGTGCGCTCCACCTGGGACGAGGTCAACGAGATCGTTGCAGCCTCCAACGTCTACACCATCAAGAAGCATGGGCCGGACCGCATTGTCGGGTTCTCGCCGATTCCAGCGATGTCGATGATCAGCTACGCCTCGGGCAGCCGCTATCTGTCGCTGATCGGCGGTGTGAACCTGAGTTTTTACGACTGGTACTGCGATTTGCCGCCCAGCAGCCCCCAAGTCTGGGGGGAGCAGACCGATGTGCCCGAGTCGGCCGACTGGTACAACTCCACCTTCATCATGGCCTGGGGCTCGAATGTGCCGCAGACCCGCACGCCCGACGCGCACTTCTTCACCGAGGTGCGTTACAAGGGCGCCAAAATTATTTCGATCACGCCCGACTACTCCGAGGTCGCGAAGCTGGCAGACCTGTGGCTGCATCCCAAGCAGGGCACCGACGCAGCCGTCGCCATGGCCATGGGCCACGTGATCCTGAAGGAGTTCTACTTCGACAGGCGCAGTGAGTATTTCGACAATTACGCACGGCGCTACACCGATCTGCCGATGCTGGTGATGCTCAAGGAGCACACGACTGCCGCCGGCGACAAGATCATGGTCCCGGATCGCTATGTGCGCGCCTCGGACTTCAACGGCAAGCTGGGCCAGGCCAACAACCCCGAATGGAAGACCGTTGCCTTCGACGAGGTGGGCAAGGTCGTGCTGCCGAATGGCGCGATAGGCTTTCGCTGGGGTCCCGAGGGCCGCGCCGATGAGGGCCAGTGGAATCTCGAAGCCAAGGAAGCGCGTCACGGCAACGAGGTGAAACTCAAACTGTCACTGCTGGAGGGCGACAAACTGGGCACCACCACGGTCCGGGTCGGTTTTCCATATTTCGGCAACGTCGAGAATCCGCATTACACCAACAACCCGGGCGATGACATCACCGTGCGCACCGTGCCGGCCCACCTGATTTCGCTCGGCAAGGAGGGTGACAAGCGCGAGGTCCTCGTGACCACCGTGTTCGACCTGCTGGCGGCCAATTACGGGATCGCGCGGGGACTGCCTGGCGAACACGTCGCGCAAAGCTATGACGACAACGCGCCCTACACACCGGCCTGGCAGGAGCAAATCACGGGGGTGCCGCGCGAGCAGGTCATCACGGTGGCACGGCAGTTTGCCGACAACGCGGAAAAGACCCAGGGCAAGTCGATGATCATCATCGGCGCGGGCATGAACCACTGGTACAACTGCGACATGAACTACCGCGGCATCATCAACATGCTGATGATGTGCGGTTGCATCGGCAAGAGCGGCGGTGGCTGGGCCCACTATGTGGGCCAGGAGAAGCTGCGGCCACAAACCGGCTGGACGGCCCTCGCCTTTGCGCTCGACTGGATCCGCCCGCCGCGCCAGATGAATTCCACCAGTTTTTTCTACGCGCATACCGACCAGTGGCGCTACGAAAAACTCGGCCTGGAAGAAGTACTGTCACCGCTGGCCGACAAGAAAACATATGGCGGCAGCATGATCGACTACAACGTGCGCGCCGAGCGCATGGGGTGGCTGCCATCGGCACCGCAACTGCAAACCAACCCACTGCAGGTCGTGCGCGATGCACAGGCCGCAGGCGTCGATCCTCGGGACTATGCGGTCAAGGGCCTGAAGGACGGCTCCTTGAAGATGAGTTGCACCGACCCCGATCACCCCGACAACTGGCCGCGCAACATGTTCGTGTGGCGCTCCAACATCCTGGGCTCGTCCGGCAAGGGACACGAGTACTTCCTCAAGCATCTGCTCGGCACGACCCACGGCGTGCAGGGGAAAGATCTGGGTGCGGACCAGGCCAAGCCCACCGAAGTGGTGTGGCACGACAAGGCCCCGGAAGGCAAGCTCGACCTGCTCGTCACGCTGGACTTTCGCATGAGCACCACCTGCCTGTACAGCGACATTGTGTTGCCCACCGCCACCTGGTACGAAAAAAACGACCTCAATACCAGTGACATGCATCCCTTCATCCACCCGCTGTCCACCGCCGTGGACCCGGCCTGGCAATCGAGGAGCGACTGGGAAATCTACAAGGGCTTCGCCAGGAAGTTCAGTGAGGTTTGCGTTGGGCATCTGGGCGTGGAGCGCGAGCTGGTACTGACACCCCTGATGCACGATAGCCCGTCCGAGCTGGCCCAACCTTTCGAGGTGAAGGACTGGAAGCGCGGCGAATGCGATTTGATTCCGGGCAAGACGGCCCCGAACCTTCAGGTGATCGAACGTGACTACCCCAACGTCTACAAGCGCTTCACGGCGCTGGGTCCCCTGATGGGCAAAGTTGGCAACGGCGGCAAGGGCATCAGCTGGAATACCCAAACGGAGGTCAGGCAGCTCGGCGAACTCAGCGGTCTGGTCACAGCGGAAGGTGCCACCTGCGGCATGCCGAAGATCGACACCGACATCGACGCCGCCGAGACCGTGCTGATGCTGGCGCCGGAGACCAACGGCCATGTGGCCGTCAAGGCTTGGGCTGCGCTGGGCAAGCAGACCGGCATTGACCACACCCACCTGGCGCTGCACCGCGAGGATGAAAAAATCCGCTTCCGCGACATCCAGGCGCAACCCCGCAAGATCATCAGCTCGCCGACCTGGAGCGGCATCGAATCCGAGACCGTTTCGTACAACGCCGGCTACACCAATGTGCACGAGTTGATTCCCTGGCGCACCTTGACCGGGCGCCAGCAGTTCTATCTCGACCACCCCTGGATGATTGCGTTCGGCGAAGGCCTGGCGAGCTACCGCCCGCCAGTGGACCTGAAGACGACCGCCGGCATGCAAGGCATCAAACCCAACGGCAATCCCGAGATTGCGCTGAGCTTCATCACACCGCACCAGAAGTGGGGCATCCACTCCACCTACACCGACAACCTGCTGATGCTCACGCTCAGCCGCGGTGGGCCCTGCGTGTGGATCAGCGAAGACGATGCGAAGCGAGTCGGGATCGTGGACAACGACTGGATCGAATTGTTCAACATCAACGGCGCGCTCACGGCCCGTGCTGTCGTGAGCCAGCGGGTACTGCCCGGCATGGTCATGATGTACCACGCCCAGGAAAAGATCGTCAACACACCGGGCTCGGAGATCACCGGCGCGCGCGGCGGTATTCACAATTCGGTGACACGCATCGTGCTCAAGCCGACGCACATGATCGGTGGCTATGCGCAGTTCAGCTACGGTTTCAACTACTACGGCACGATCGGCACCAATCGCGACGAATTCGTGCTGGTTCGAAAAATGGCCAAGGTCGACTGGCTGGATACACCCGCCACGGTGGCCCCCGCGACCGCCTGACCCGCACAAGGAGAATCCGCATGAAAATACGCGCCCAAATCGGCATGGTCCTCAATCTGGACAAGTGCATCGGCTGCCATACCTGCTCCGTCACCTGTAAAAACGTATGGACCAGTCGCCCCGGCATGGAATACGCCTGGTTCAACAACGTCGAGACCAAGCCCGGCATTGGCTATCCCAAGGAATGGGAGAACCAGGACAAATGGAATGGCGGCTGGGTTCGAAAGTCCAACGGCAAGATCGAGCCGCGCCAGGGGGCCAAGTGGAAGCTGCTGATGCGCATCTTCGCCAACCCCAACCTGCCGGAGATCGACGACTACT
Source organism: Rhodoferax sp. (assembly GCA_031291295.1). Taxonomy (GTDB): domain Bacteria; phylum Pseudomonadota; class Gammaproteobacteria; order Burkholderiales; family Burkholderiaceae_C; genus Rhodoferax_A. The sequence goes on from JARLJI010000136.1 coordinate 41,316, forward strand.
ACGAACCCTTCACCTTCGATTACGCCCATCTGCAATCGGCACCGGAAATGACAGCGACGCCCACCGCGCGTCCACGCAGCCTCATCACCGGCCAGCGCATGGAAAAAATCGAGTGGGGCCCGAACTGGGAGGAAATACTGGGCGGGGAATTCAGCAAGCGTTCAAAGGACAGGAATTTTGATGACATCCAGAAGGACATCTACGGCCAGTTCGAAAACACCTTCATGATGTACCTGCCCCGGCTGTGCGAGCACTGCCTGAATCCGGCGTGTGTCGCCAGCTGCCCGTCGGGTTCGATCTACAAGCGCGAGGAAGACGGCATTGTCCTGATCGACCAGGACAAGTGCCGCGGCTGGCGCATGTGCGTGAGTGGCTGTCCCTACAAGAAGATCTACTACAACTGGAAATCCGGCAAGGCAGAGAAGTGCACTTTCTGCTACCCGCGCATCGAGGTAGGCCAGCCCACCGTGTGCAGCGAGACCTGCGTAGGGCGCATCCGGTACCTGGGCGTGCTGCTGTATGACGCCGACCGCATCCAGGAAGCCGCCAGCGTCGAACACGACCGCGATCTCTACCAGGCGCAACTCGATATCTTCCTCGACCCGTTCGACCCCAAGGTGATCGAGCAGGCGCGCGCAGACGGGATTCCCGACGCATGGATGGATGCGGCGCGCAAGAGCCCCGTCTACAAAATGGCGGTGCAATGGAAAGTCGCGCTGCCGCTGCACCCCGAATACCGCACGCTGCCCATGGTCTGGTACGTGCCGCCGCTGTCGCCGATCACGGCCGCAGCCAACGCGGGACAAGTGGGTATCAACGGAGAGATTCCCGACGTCAGCCAATTGCGTATTCCGGTCAAGTACCTGGCCAACCTGCTGACCGCTGGCGACACCATGCCCGTGGTGCGTGCGCTCGAACGCATGCTGGCCATGCGAGCCTACCAGCGCGAAAAGCACGTGGACGGCCGCATCAACCTCACGGCACTCAATCAGGTCCAGATGAGCCAGGCCGTGGTGGAAGACATGTACCAGACCATGGCGATTGCCAACTACGAGGACCGCTTCGTCATCCCGACCTCGCACCGTGAATACGCAGAGAACACGTTCGACATGCGGGGGGGCTGCGGCTTCTCGTTTGGCAACGGGTGCTCGGACGGTGCCAGCGAAACAAGCCTGTTTGGCGGTACCAAGAAGCGCACGATCCCGATCAAGGCGGAGGTCTGAACCATGACGATCCAAAATGCAAGTTTGACCCTGCGCGTCCTCGCCAGGCTGTTGTCCTACCCCGGCGCGGAACTGCACGCACACCTGGCCGCCATGCGCGAGGTGTTGCACAACGAGCGCGCCGTCGGCGTTGCCCGGCTTGTTGAGCTCGACGCCCTTATCGACTCGCTGATTCAGGCAGACGCCATGGACTCGGAAGCCGCCTATGTGGAATTGTTCGATCGCGGGCGATCCACCTCGCTGCATCTTTTCGAGCACGTTCACGGCGACTCGCGGGATCGCGGTCCAGCCATGATCGATCTGGCGCAGACCTATGAAAAGGCCGGCCTGTACCTGGCGCCCGACGAACTGCCCGACTATCTACCTGCGGTGCTGGAGTTTGTCTCGACCCAGCCACCAAAGGAAGCCCGGGCCTTTCTGGCCGAGATGGCGCATATTTTCAACACCTTGTTTGGCGCTCTCCAGCAACGCCAGAGCGCTTATGCCAGTGTTCTTGGCGCCTTGCTGGAGCTGGCGGGTGAAAAGGCCCAGCCGGTCAAGCAGGCGCCGGAGGAGGCGCTGGATGCCAGCTGGGTCGAGCCCCTGGCGTTCGATGGCTGCTCGTCGCAGGGACAGGCCAAGCCCGGCCAACCCCAACCCATTCACATTGTCAGAGCGGAGCCCGGCCGCTCCATGCCCAAGACCTCTTCCGGGCAAGGAGCCTCCATATGAACGCCCTCGACATCTTCCTGTTTGGCTACTACCCGTACATCTGCCTGACCGTCTTTCTGCTTGGCAGTCTGCTGCGTTTTGACCGTGACCAGTACACGTGGAAAAGCGACTCGTCGCAGCTCCTGCGCACCGGGCAACTGCGCTGGGGCAGCAACCTATTCCACATCGGTGTGCTGTTCCTGTTCTTCGGCCACTTCTTTGGCATGCTGACCCCCCACGTCGTGTACGAGCACTTCATCGGCGCCGGCGCCAAGCAATTGACGGCCATGGTGAGCGGCGGCATCGCCGGAGTACTCGGCTTCATTGGCCTGACGATCCTGTTGCATCGCCGCCTGGCCGACCCGCGCATCCGGGCGACCTCGAAAACCAGCGACATCGTGATCGTCGTTTTGCTCTGGCTCCAGCTTGCGCTCGGGTTGGCCACGATTCCACTCTCGGCCCAACACCTGGATGGCAGCATGATGCTGCTTCTGGCCGAGTGGGCGCAACGCATCGTGACCTTCCGTACCGGCGCCGTAGAACTTCTTGCCGGTGCGAGCTGGGTGTTCAAAGTCCACATGTTCCTGGGCATGACCATCTTCCTGATCTTTCCGTTCACCCGGCTGGTGCACGTGTGGAGCGGATTTGCATCGATCACTTACCTCGTCCGTCCCTACCAGGTGGTGCGCAGCCGCAGGCTGAACGTCCCCAAGGGCCAGAACCTGCCACGCCAGCCCGGCGCCGGCGTGTAACCAGGAGCCGCCATGCCGACCGACACCCTGACACTTCCTGTTTCCAACGTTGCCGTGGCCTACGTCAACGGCGTGGCCCTGAGTCGTCCCGACGAAGTGCTCACGCCCGACGAACTGCGCCAGCGCGGTTGCACCGAACTGTTGCGCCAGGCCGCACAAGTCGCCGGACTCCTCGCCGACGACGATGCGCCATCCTTTGACGGCGTTATCAGCGAATGGGCGGCGCAGGCCATTGACAGCCTGATCGAGCAGCAACTGAAGGTGCCTGATCCGTCGGAGGAGGCCTGCCTGCGCCATCACGCCGCGCATCAGGGCACCTACCGCACGGGCGAGAAAGTGCGCGTGCGGCACATCCTGTTTGCGGTGACGCCGGGCGTTGACGTTGTGGCATTGCGCAAACGCGCGGAAGCCGCGTTGCTCGACGTACGCTGCCACAACGGCGATATGGACCACTTTGCGGGCACAGCCCGCGAGCTGTCCAACTGCCCCAGCGGCGCCGAGGGTGGCGACCTGGGCTGGCTGAGTGCCAGCGACTGCGCGCCCGAATTTGCCCGTGAATTGTTTGGCCACATCGAAGTGGGTGTGTTGCCACGTCTGGTGCACAGCCGCTTCGGATTGCACGTGGTGGAGGTGCTGGAGCGCGAGCCCGGCACGGCGCAATCGTTTGAATCGGTGCGCGGCGCCGTGACCCTGTCACTGCGACAACAGGCCTATGTCACCGCACTGCGTCAGTACCTGCGCCTGCTGGCCGGCGCGGCGCATCTTGAAGGTATCGACCTCGACGCCGCTGACACACCGCTGGTGCAGTAACCCACCCTCGGGCTGCAGGCCCGGCGGCGGATGTCCGCATCAGCTCAGTATCACAGGCTGCCCTTGGCGGTCGAACGGAATAAGGGATTCCATGGAGCCTGCCTTGATGGACTCCACCATGCGCTGCAACGGGGCTTCAGCTTCCTTGCTGGTCGGCGCCACGCCGTCACGCCCCGCGAGCGCGGCAACAAACACAATCACCCAGTCATGTCCGAACTGGCTGGACTCTTCGACCAGCGCGGAAAACGTAGCCAGCTCTTGCGGCGTCTTGTCGACGCACATGAGCGGCGCCAGCGCGCCTCCCTGTCCGGCCTCGAAGCGGGCGCGCTGCGCGGCGGTGGCGTCGCCCGGCAGTTCGGCTCCCGAAAACACAAACAACAGCCGCTGCGGCTCGACCTGCTGCCGGCTTGCCAGCAGCAAGTCGTCAAAACTCGAAATCGTCATCGTTGATTCTCCATTCGCATAAGGTCACGGCATGAATAGCATCTCATCCCGGATACGCTCACTATAAGGCGAGCCGGATGTGATGGATGTGATGTACGCAACCCCAGTAGTGTCTTGCATTGAATCAAGTCGCCTGGAATGATTCAATCAATGACCGCAGTCTGCTCTAGATCAAATCGCCGGGGAATCCGCAGCACTACGATGCCTCCACTAAAGACCAAGGGGAATGTTCATGAACAAGACTCTGCGCAAAAACCGGGCGCCCAAGCTTGAGATCGCAGCCCAGCCCATCAGCGAAGAAGTCCTGCTGGAAAAATACAGCAAGGGCGACGAGCGGTCCATAGAGGCCGTCAACCGGCGCGTTGCCCGCGCGCTGGCGCAAAAGGAAACCCCCGAGCAACGCGCCTCGTGGGAGTCAAAATTCATGGAAGCCATGCAGCAGGGCTTTCTGCCGGCCGGCCGCATCCAGTCGGCGGCCGGAACCGATCTTTCCGCCACGCTGATCAACTGCTTTGTGCAGCCCGTGGGAGACTCCATTGCGCAGATGGAAGACGGCTATCCGGGCATCTACACGGCATTGACGGAGGCCGCGGAAACCATGCGGCGCGGCGGCGGCGTGGGCTATGATTTTTCGCGCATCCGCCCGCGCGGCGCCTGGGTTGGCAGCACCCAAAGCAGCGCCTCCGGGCCGATCAGCTACATGCGGGTGTTTGACCGCTCCTGCGAAACCGTCGAGTCGGCCGGCGCCCGGCGCGGGGCGCAAATGGGGGTGCTGCGTTGCGATCACCCCGACATCGAGGAATTCATCCACGCCAAGGACGCCGGCAACCTGACGAACTTCAATATTTCCGTAGGCGTGACCGACGCCTTCATGGAGGCAGTGCAGGACGACACCGAGGTGGAGTTGGTGCATCGCGCCGAACCCGGCCCGGCGCAAAAAGCCGCGGGCGCCTACAGCCAGGTCCAGGCGGACGGCAGCACGCAGTGGGTCTATCGCAAGCTGCGCGCACGCGATCTGTGGGATCAGATCATGCGCTCCACCTATGACCATGCCGAGCCGGGCGTGCTGTTCCTCGACCAGATCAACCGCGACAACAACCTGTCGTACTGCGAAACCATCGCCAGCACCAATCCGTGCGCCGAGCAACCCCTGCCGCCCTACGGCTGCTGCTGCCTGGGCTCGATCGACCTCACGCGTTTTGTCGTCGCCCCGTTCGAGGACAGCGCGCACTTCGATGCGCCAGCGTTTGCCCGCGTGGCGCGCGTAGCGGTGCGCATGCTCGACAACGTGCTGGACGTGACGGTCTGGCCCCTGCCGCAGCAACAGAACGAGGCGCGCAACAAGCGCCGTGTCGGCTTGGGCTTCACCGGCTTGGGCGATGCCCTGATCATGCTGGGCCTGCGTTATGACTCGCAAGAGGCCCAGGCCATGGCACAGCACATCTCGGAGGTGATGCGCGATGCCGCGTACGACGCCTCCATCGAGCTGGCGCGCGAGCGCGGCGCCTTCCCGCTGTTCAATGCGGACCTGTACCTCAACGCCAGCACCTTTGCCTCGCGCCTGCCGCAGCCCCTGAAGGACCGCATCCGCGCGCACGGATTGCGCAACTCGCACCTGCTGTCGATCGCCCCTACCGGCACCATCAGCCTGGCATTTGCCGACAACGCCAGCAACGGCATCGAGCCCGCCTTCAGCTGGAGCTACACGCGTAAAAAGCGCATGGCGGATGGCAGCATCAAGGAATATTCGGTGGAAGATCACGCGTGGCGCCTGTACCGGCACCTGAAGGGCGAAGACGCGCCGTTGACGCCAGCTTTCGTGACCGCGCTGGAAATGAGCGCGCAGGCGCACGAGGCCATGGTGGCGGTAGTCGCCCCCTTCATCGACACGTCGATTTCCAAAACCGTGAATGTGCCGGCCGACTACCCGTATGCGGATTTCCAGAACCTGTATTTGCAGGCCTGGCTGTCGGGGCTCAAGGGTCTCGCGACCTACCGCCCCAACAGCGTGCTGGGCGCCGTGCTCAGCACCAGCTCCTCCCCGCCGGCCGCGCCGCTGCAAATCGATGGCGCGAACCGGCGCCTGGCGCTGGAGCGCTTGCCGGCCCCGGTGCTGTCCTCGCTGCGCTGGCCGGGTCGTCCCGAACTGCCGGGCGGCAACATGGCCTGGACCTTCATGGTGCATCACCCGTTCGGGGATTTCGCGCTGTTCGTGGGGGAACTCGCACCCGAAGACGGCGGCACCCCGCAACCCTTCGAGGTCTGGGTCAACGGTGCCGAGCAGCCGCGCGGGCTGGGCGCGCTGGCCAAAACCCTGTCCATGGATTTGCGTGCCAACGACCCGGCCTGGCTGCAACTCAAGCTCGATGCGCTGGCCACCGTGGCGGAGGAGCGCTCTTTCGAGATGCCGTTTCCCCCGCACGGCGAGAAACGCCTGTTTCCGGGCGTGGTCGCCGCCACCGCGGCGGTCATCCGCTGGCGCTGTGAGCAGCTCAAGGCGCTGCCCCTGCTGGGTCGCGGCGGCCCCACACCGGTGCTGGATGCCATGTTCAGCCGCGACGAGCCGCACACCGGCCCTTCTGGAACGCTGGCTTGGGCCGTGGATGTGGACAATCCGGCCACCGCTGAAGCCTTCACGCTCACGCTCAAGGAAGTCACGCTGCCAGGCCCCGATGGCAGCACGGTCACCCGGCCCTGCGCCGTGGGATTTTCCGGCAACTACCCGCGCGCGCTGGACGGCCTGGCGCGCCTGCTGTCACTCGACATGCGGGTGGTCGATCCGGCCTGGATCGGCATGAAACTGCGCAAGCTGCTCAACTATGCCGAGCCGCTCGGCAATTTCATGGCCTTTGTGCCCGGCCTGCCGCACGGTGAGCGCCGCCAGCAAACCTGGCCGTCCACCGTGGCCTATCTTGCGCGGCTCATCATCCACCGCTATGCCATGCTGGGTGTGTTGAACGAAGAGGGTTTTCCGCTGCGCGACATGGGCGTGCTCGATTCGCCGCAGGACCGTGACGCGCCTATCGTGCTGGCCGGCAGGCTGTGCCCGGAGTGCAGCAACCACACCATGATCCAGAAAGATGGCTGCGACTTTTGCACCGCCTGCGGCTTTGTGGGTCAATGCGGCTGACGCGCAGCCCGCGCCCCCGCTGCCCGGGAGATGCTTGACGTCAGTGCAGGTGCCGCGGCTTGCGCCCGCCGCCGTGGCCGAAGCCGCCGTGGCCGCCGCCCATGCCGCGCGGGGGTTTGCCGATGTCGAGCGAGCTGACGAGCGCATCGAAACGCTTGGCAAAGAGCTTGTCGATCTCGGCCACCACGCCCACGAGTTCGGCACCATCGAAGTGACGCTCCATCGTGCTCACCACGTCCTGCACCAGCAGGTCGCGCTGGACCTGCAAAATGGCCGCAGGATTGGGTCCGACAAAAAACATGATGAAATCGTCGCGCGACTCCTCGGGTGAGTCTTCATCTTCTTCATCGAAATCGGTGTCGTAAAACGTCACCTCGATCGCCGCACCCTGCGCCGCCAGTTCGTTGAGACTCATGCCCATCTCGTCAAGCGCTTCGCGAAAGTCCTCGTCTCCGCGCACCGTCCAGCACAGCTGCAACAGATGCTCCTGCGTATCGAATTTGATGCCCGGCTCTTCCTCGTAGGCGCTGGCAGCGCCATCGGCCAGCGAGCGCGCGCCAGCGTATTTCCATATGGGCGCGAGCGCGTCCTGCAGCTGCCCGAACGTCACCTCGGGGCGCAGCGGAACCTCGCCATGGACGTGGATTTCAAAAGGGGTGTTGTAGCGTGACATAGTCAGATGTTAATGGTGCCGGAGCCGGAACCATAGAACGGGCTGTAACCCGCGTGGATGCTAGCTTTCCCATATTAGATTTTGAAAAGTACCGTCAAAAGTACCGTCATTTTTCAAAGTGTCCCCGCATGTTGCAGGATTGACACGGAATGATTGATTGTGCCACCGTGTGCGCCATTACCCCAGCCAGGCCCGTTGTCCCGCATGGCCTGATTAACCGGCTGCGGTGGTTCGCTATGACTGCCGCCAGTGCCGGTACTGCCGGGGTGGGGGTGTCTATGCCGATGTATGAGGGGTGGGGCGCTTGCAGCTAACTCCGGGACCACGCTAGGGGGTCTGAGGGACGGGGCGTTTTTTCTGCACACCCTCGTCTCCGACCGCGCTGTAAAAAAAGGTCAGCGATTTTGACGCTGCAATACCCTAGTTTTCGCTAAGCAGCTTTTTCTTTTCAGCTTCAAATTCGACTTCGGTAATGATGCCCCTCTTCCGCAAGTCGTCCAATTTAACCAACTCGGCGTAACGATCCCTAGGTTTTTCTGCTGGCTGGGTATTGGTAACAACGCCGGTCGTAATCTTCCCTGCTTCATCGGTCACAACGTCAGACCCCGGAACGAGATACGTTTTGCGCGCTGTACTGTCTTTTTTATCGACAAGCCGAAACCGGTACTCGAACGAAGCAAAATCGCCACAGCACCATCCCATAGGATGTGTTTTCGCCGAAATGGGATATGCGATCTTGCCCTGTGCTTCAGCGAAGGCATTTGCCTGACCAATGACATCGAGCCTCAACAAGTCTGCGTTGCCAAAAATGCCGCCATGATCCGACTTGTTGAGAACGTAGGTATCTGGCCCGAGGTTGACAATGCCGGGGTTTGTTGCGCACCCAGCCAAGGCTACGACCAAGAAAAGTACGGCGCTCACTCGGGAAAAGAAGGGAAAAGACTGCATGTAACCTTTAATTTACGGTGCGTTGGTGGGGTGGGCGGGGATGTGCTCAACTCTGGGCGCACCGGGACGGGGTGCCGAATGCCAGGCCCCCACTACCGGACCGCGATATAAAAATTGACTACCATGAACAACGGCTTTCGCTGAGGCCTCTCATGTTGCCACTGGAAGTGCACCTCTGGAACGAAGGATTTCGTTCAGCGAATACGCGTTGCCGAGACGGTTTCATTATCGTCTGTGTTGATCAACGTGTCGTCGCAAACGACGATCTCTGTCGTTGGAAGCCAGAGCGAAGAGTCGATGCGGTCGACCGCATCGACCTCCCAAATTGAGCCATCCTCAAGCTTTACTATCTCGCCACCGGCGGAAACTGACTCGACCCAATGCCCTGCCTCGCAAGCATAGGAAAAAGTTGAGAACAAAAGAAAACCAATCGTCAATAAGCGCTTCATGTCACCCCTTGGTTACGGTTTGTCACCGTCCGGTAGGGTAGCACCACCACAGGCCATGAGTCGGCTCAGGCGTCGATCCGGGAGCCTTGGCGGTCACAATACGGCCTCGCGCGCGCGCCCGATGTTGTGCGACTGCTAGAAATCACGGGGATAGACGTTCGAATGAAATTTCGGGGGGCAACCTTCCCCGAGTGCGCCATCCTCAATCATTTGCGCCTTCAGTCGTTCCAGCGCTGCAATGACTTCAGGCAGGCCATCCGCTGGGAAATTGATTCCTTGGAATGTGGGCTTGAGCGCACCGCCGGCGGCGAGATATTGGCGGCGCAGGCATATGACCACGGCCCCCCTGTGTCCCTCAAGGGAAATCTTCACCGGATGCTTGCCAAGCAACAGCACTGTATCGGCGGCGCTCATGACTGCAACTCGTGCAAAGACATCAGGTCGGTTACTGGGTCGGCCAAACCGTCCGACTGCTCGCCCCACAAAAGATGCAAGGCTTGAGCTTCGCTGATACGTCCAAACCGCTTGGCACTGATACGCGCCAACTCTGGATGCCCTAATGCCATATGCATGTAATGCTCGCCGGCCTGGGGCGTGATGCCCGCAACTCGCATCAGAGTTGCAACCTCACCGGCGGGCGCTTTCAGCAATAGCGCGCCACACCGCAGCGCCATGCGGGTTCCCGTCACCACCGCCTCACGTGCGCGCGCATGCGCAAGGTGTAGATCATGAGTGAGGCCGTGAATAGCTTGTTGTGCGAGCCGGGCGCGCAGTAGTTCTCCCGCCCTGCCGGACGCGTCCGGGTGTTCCTCGGCAATTTGTAATAGGCGGGCATCCCAGTTAATCATAATTTCCTCTCGCGTGCGCGAGCATGGGGGCAGTTGCACACATTTCATAATTTCCCATAATTTTAAAAATCGGTCCTGGTGACACTTGATGACGCTTATTCCTATATCTATCGTCTACAAATAACTTCTCAATTTCACATATACGGTAGATAAGGGGGGAAGCGTCATCAAGCGTCATCGCCGGCAGTTTTGCCCCGTGCAAGTTGCCGGGCAGCGCCAGCAGTTACGGCAGATTTCAGCGTCACCCCCTCACGAGCGCGACCGGTGCGTGTTCCCATGGCTGCTTCAATTGGCGATCCAGGAGCAGCGCGCCCTCTTTCTTGCGCGTCACCGGCAGGCCACGCTCTTTCAGGGCGAGGGTCATTGCGCGTTGCGACCAGGGCGAATGCATTCCGCGCATGCCGCACCACGATCTAAAGCGTTGATAGAGATCATGCGTTTGCACACTGCCCCCGTGCATGCCGACTGTGCATTCGTCGAGGAATTCGCCCACGAGGTCTTCGCCGTCCAGGTAGTCGGCTGATGCGGCCTCGACGCTTGCCGGCGGTTTCAAGCCTTCCCGGTACCACGCGACCGCACCATCGACGCACCACCGCAAAATGGCAGGCCCTTCTGCTTTGAGCTTTTCGGATAGTTGCGGATCGCGCTTTTCCTGCGGAATCGTCACATTGAACGGCACCAGCAAGACGCGGCGGCGGATTGCTTCATCGATCGACCGGAACGTCGGCTGGTGGTTGCCTGCAATCAAGAGCGTGAACTGCGGCGTGTATTCGAAAAAATCCTGCCGCATGAGGCGAGCCGTTACAGTGTCGCCGCCGGTCAAGTCCTTAATTACCGCTTCATCCCACGATTTCCCCGGCGGTAATTCGCTACTGACGACAAGCCGTGCCCCCCGCAAACCTGCCAGGTTGGTTGGATGGCTTTCGTTTCGGCTATCGAGGAACAACGAGGCGGGCGCGCGGCGGGCATATTCATGCAGCAGCCATTGCAGCGTGTTCAGGAACACTGATTTCCCGTTGGCGCCATTTCCGTAGAGGAAGAGTAATTTTTGTTCCCGCGTGTGCCCTGTGAGTGCATACCCTGCCGCGCGCTGAATGAACGCAATCATTTCAGCGTCACCGGAAAACACTTGATCGAGGAATGCCCGCCACAGCGGTGCATCGGTTCCCACTGGTGCGGGATCGACCGATACGCTCTTGGTGATGTAGTCGCCTCGATCAGGCGGGCGCACTGCCCCGGTTTTCAAGTCCACAGTGCCGGTGGGCGTGCCCAACATATCCAGGTCGGCATCGAATTGTTCGACACCGGCAACAAGGTCGACATTGCTGCGGGCTGTCAATTCCACGCTTGCCGCAAAGGACGCTTGGCGCAGATCGGCCGCTTTGCGCTTCATTGCCGCAATGAGCCTGTCGGCGTCATCGGGGTTGGGCAACGTCGATGCCTTGTGTTCGGTCCACTGTTTCAGCAAGGCGGCTTTGGCGCGTAGGAATTCGCGCGTCATGGTCATATGGCGCATACGTGCGTCAAGTTCCCAGCGCACGCCATCCCAAAATAGCCAGCGGCCCCAGGCAGGGACAAAGCGTGCATCCCGTGACCATCCGGCCAGGGAGAGGTCGAGGGCCATTTGATCGTGTGAAAGATCAGGATCGGCTTCGACCTCGAACGGCGCAAGTTGCCAGCCATACCGCGATGCCGCGCGCGGCTGCATCACCTGCCCAGGCTGGCCGAACACCTGCGCTGTGTCGATACCTCGCCGGGGGTTCTGCCACCCTGCCCGCTGCGCCCGAGCAAACACGGCAGCAAAACCCGTTCTTTCGCCGGTAAATGTTGCCCAGCGTGCAAGGTCGTCAGGCTTGTGCTTGGACGAGGTCGCCGACCATTCGGCCCACAGGACAAACCCAACGTCGCCGAGGCACGCGAGCGCCTGCCCAATGCTGATCCAGTCATAGTAATCATCCGCCGGTATCACTTGGAGGGCGCTGCGCAAATCGGCGAGCGTCTCCGGCGTTGCCTCACGCGGCTCTGCAGGTAGAGCCGCGTCGACCATGTCGGTTGGTGGGAATATAGGCACCAGATCGGAAACCAAGTCGATGCACGCGCCGTCGATCGGATGCGCCTCGAACGGAACGCCCGTCACGCGGCCAACGTAATAGGTCTGTGACAGTGTGAACGATTCATGCGCGAGGATGCCACCCAAGGCCCCATTCAGGCGGCCCAGCAGCTCGCGCCGTGCAGCCGGTTCATACTCGCGCGACAGTGGCGCAAGGACGCGCCAGCGGGGCGCGTCGGGGCTATGCGACGGGGTGGTATAGATGACGGCGCGGATTCCGGCCAACTTGAGGAACAAAGCGGCTGATTCGGGCGACACCTGGCCGGCGTCGTAATCCCCCTCGATGCCCGAGATGGCAATGACGTTGGCATCGTGCCGCAATGACCCGCGCGCGGTGCGGGAGTCGCCGAACGTGGCGAGCTTTATAAGCGGGCATCCTGCTTTAGTCGGGTACTCGGGCGAATTGATGCAGCGGGCGACAAGGTCGGGCCACGTCAGATCATGGCGTTCGATCATGTCAGCGCGGACGGTTGGGAAGGTGGTTATGCGCATGACGTACCCCCTTCGATGCGGGTGGCCTCAGCGTCCTTGACGGCGCCGCCTTTGTTCTCGGTTGGCAACAGAGCGCAGGTACCCAGGGTAACCTTCCCTTCGCCCCGCTGCCACGCGGGACACTGCCATTCAATGCATCGATTTGTGTCGGTGCGGCCCTTGGTAATTTGGCAATGGTCGAATGTAGGCACCGTCCCGATAGCGGTATGTAGCATCTTCACCAGATCGGCCCATCGGTCGAAGGTGTCGCAGAGTGAGGCGGCAGCGTGCTTACCGTAGGTCACGGCCCGGCCAAAGGCGGCAATATCGGCGGGATCAAGAAGACGCCTCTCCCTGATCCTGTTGACTGCGGCATGTACGTCCCTAAGATCGCGGGTAACCGGGGTCAGCAGGTGTTCCACTGGCATTGCGGGAGCGAAGAACCGCAGGCGCTCCCACACTTGGCACTCGGGGCAGTCGTGCCCAGGGCGGGGCTCGGTGGCGGGGACATACGGGATCGGAGGTGGACTCTGCTGCTGTGCCGTGTCAAAATTCAAATTGTTGGTGTCGGTGTAAGTGCCCGCGGTGTTGGTAGCGCCGTGGGCTTTATCTTTTTCAAGGCGAGTGCTTCCCGCGTCGCCGCTCGGGCGGTGGTTGTTGGTATCCATGATTTACGCCCCTTACTTAAGACGCAAGTACTTTGCGAAGGTCACCGACGTTCCAGGCGGTCACGCGTTCAGACAGCTTGCGAGGGGCGGGTAAGGCGCCGCGTTTTGCCATGCGCCAGACTGTTGCAGCCGAACAGCCGAACAGCGCCTCCACTACTGGCTGGCGGACGTTCGCGGAATCGGGAAGTGAATCGAAGTACTTGAGCGCGTCAGGGATAGGCGCAGTGCTGCGGGGTGATGCGGTTTTCATTTTGAAGCGACCTTGTGAGTTGAGAAGCTTCGAGTAAAAATCCGGCTTTCTGGCTACCCCGGCTAAACGGTACTTTTCTTTTTTCTGGCTTCTCGCAGCCTCTCCCCAAAATGATTGAAGCTGATCGTTTTACGCCCGTCATCAAACGGGTATTCATAGACGCTCATATGACGCCTCGTTTTTTCTTCACAGCTACCAGCCCAATCTTCTATTGCGGATTTCAGGTGCGGCCATATTTCTCTTGGCTTCATGTTCGGGTGAGTTCGCGCGAGGGTTGCAATTAAATCGCCCATCGTCCTACTGTCGTCGCCTGTGCCGCCTTTACCGCGCTTCCTGCTGGCGTTTTTTGCCTGGTGTTTACCGTAACGGTCTGCCTTATCCAGTTTGGGCTCGACCTCCTTATAAGCCGCTTGCCTGCCACGTTGCCGGGACTGGATTTCTAGCAGCCGGGTGTACTCTTCTTCACATCGCGCTCTATCGGCCTTGACCGCCTCATCGTCCTCATCGTTAAGGCCCTTCGCTGCAAGACGAAGGATATTGACCGCCAGTAGTTGGCTGTGAGTGAGTTTCGCAATGTATAAATGGGGTAGCCTATTCTCTACAACCATTGCCCATTTACTGGTTTGTGAAAGCTTGGCGATGCGGCACAAATAGCGTGCTACCTGGCGCACCCTGGCATCGCTCCAGCCGTTCAGTGCTGCCCGTGCTTCGCTAATGCGTTGAAAATCGGTTTCAAGCATCAAGTTATCCGTCATCCAGTTGTCATACAGGTAGCAGCTCATGGCGTCTCACTTCGCCATTAAGCCGCTTGACCGTGCAGCGGGATCACGTCTGCGCCCATGCGCAGCTTATCCAGGTAGTCCGCCCACTTTTGCATCATCTTGCGCCGCGCCGGCAAGTGCGCCGTGCGGTTGTAGGCGCGTCCGTTCGGGTCTTTCACCGCATGGGCCAATTGATGCTCGATCAGGTCGACGCGCTCGCCCAGCACTTCATCCATGATGGTGCGCGCCATCGCCCGGAAGCCGTGGGCAGAATGCACTTCCTTGCTGTAGCCCATGCCGCGCAAGGCCGCGTTGATGGTGTTCTCACTCATGGGGCGCTCGCCGGTGCGCAGGCTGGGGAACACGTACCGCCCGTGGCCGGTAATCGGCTGCACGCTGCGCAGAATCTCGACGGCCTGTGTGGACAGCGGCACGATATGGTCATTTTTCATTTTCATCTTGCTGCCGGGGATGCGCCATTCCGCCGCCTCAAGGTCAATCTCTGCCCATTCCATGGTCCGCAGCTCGCCGGGGCGCACGAACAGCATGGGGTTAAGTTTCAACGCCGCCACGGTGCAGGGATGCCCGCTGTAGTTGAATATGGAGCGCATCAGGTCGCCCGCCTGCTTTGGCTCTGTGATTGCTGCGAAGTGGGTCCGCGGCACAGCCGATAGCGCGCCCTTCAAGTCCGCAGTCACGTCACGCTCTGCCGTGCCGTCTGCCACCGCAAACCGGAACACCTGCCCGCATATCTGCTTCACCCGGTGGGCGCTGTCGATCGCGCCGCGTACCTCCATCTTGCGCACCGTGGCCAGCACGTCGCGCGGCCCGATGGTGGAGATGGGCATCTTGCCGATGAAGGGGAACACGTCTTTCTCAAGCCAGCTCGTGATGTTGTCTTGCGTGCCCTGCGCGCGGATTGGCGCAGTCTTTGCCAGCCAGTGACGCGCCACCGCTTCAAAGGTGTTTGCCGCCGCGCCCGCTCTGGCCTGCCTTGCTTCGCGCTTGGCTGCGCCCGGGTCGACCTCATTGGCCAGCAGTTCCCGCGCCTTGTCGCGCCGCTTGCGGGCATCGGCAAGCGACACCGCCGGGTATACGCCCAGGGCCAGCGTCTTGCGTTTGTCGGCGTGGGTGTAATCCATGCGCCAGTATTTGCCGCCTGCCTTGATTAGCAAATACATGCCGCCGCCATCGGTGTATTTGTCCCCGGTCGGCTTGCCGCTGTGCTTTGTTTGCTTAACGAATGTGTCTGTCAGTGCCATTACTGCCCCTTATGACGGTATCTCCTTGCGGTACTTGAGAAAGTACCGTCATAGATACCGTGTTTTTGACGGTATCTCATGGTATCTGGTGAAACCGCGTGAGGCAACAAAAAACCCGCCATGCTAGAAAACATGCGGGTTTTGAGAGGATATGACACGTTAAAAAACGATCATTTGGTGCCCGGAGCCGGGGTCGAACCGGCACGCCCCTTATTCAGGAAAGCGGCGGATTTTAAGTCCGCTGTGTCTACCAATTTCACCATCCGGGCCGACCGTGTATTGTGAAACAAAACAGCCCCGTCAACCTGAGGTTGGCAGGGCTGAATCTGGAGGCGCGGCCCGGAGTCGAACCGGGCTAGACGGATTTGCAATCCGGTACATAACCGCTTTGTTACCGCGCCAGAACTTCTGCTATTTTTTCTGACAAAAAAGGGAAGCTTTTGGCTTCCCTTTTTTTAATATGGAGCGGGAGAAGAGTCTCGAACTCTCGACCTCAACCTTGGCAAGGTTGCGCTCTACCAACTGAGCTACTCCCGCATTTCAAGCCTCAAATTATAGCTTAATTTTAAAGCCTCGCGCCATTAGCGCATCAATGTTTAATCTCGATCGTCGTCGCGGGTGCGACGGCTTCCACGGCTGCCGGTGCTGGCACCACGGCGGCCACCGGCTCGTCGTCGGGCAGCGGCGTCGGCATGCGCTCGAGCGCGATCTGCAACACCTGATCGATCCACTTGACCGGGACAATCTCAAGACCATTCTTGACGTTCGCCGGAATGTCCTGCAAATCTTTGGCGTTTTCCTCCGGAATCATCACGGTCTTGATGCCGCCACGCAGTGCTGCCAGGAGCTTTTCCTTGAGGCCACCAATGGCCGTCACTTCGCCGCGCAAGGTGATCTCGCCCGTCATGGCCACATCGCCACGCACGGGAATGCCCGTCAAGGCCGACACGAAGGCCGTCGTCATGGCCGCGCCCGCGCTCGGACCATCCTTGGGGGTGGCGCCATCAGGGACGTGGATGTGGATGTCCTTCTTCTCGAACGCTTCGTCCTTGATACCGAGACGGCGCGAACGGCTGCGCACCACGGTGCGGGCCGCCTCTACCGATTCCTTCATCACATCGCCCAGCGAACCGGTGCGGGTGATAACGCCCTTGCCTGGCATGCTGGTGGCTTCGATGGTGAGCAGATCGCCGCCTACCTCCGTCCACGCCAGCCCCACGACCTGACCGATCTGATTCTGGTTTTCGGCGCGTCCGTAGTTGAACTTGCGAACCCCGAGAAACTCATTGAGGTTTTCGCTGGTCACTTTGACCTGCGGCGTCATTTTCTTGAGCAGCAAGGCCTTGACCACCTTCCGGCAGATCTTGGACAGATCGCGCTCCAGCGAACGCACACCCGCCTCGCGCGTGTAATAGCGCACGATGTCCCGCACCGCATCTTCGGACACCAGCAACTCCTCTTCCTTGACGCCGTTGTTCTTGAGTTGCTTGGGCAGCAGGTACCTGGTCGCAATGTTGATCTTTTCATCCTCGGTGTAGCCCGCCAGACGAATGACTTCCATGCGGTCCAGCAGGGCCGGCGGAATGTTCATGGAGTTCGAGGTGGCGACGAACATCACATCGCTCAAATCAAAATCCACCTCGACGTAGTGGTCGCCAAAGGTGTGGTTCTGCTCCGGATCCAACACCTCGAGCAAGGCGCTCGACGGGTCGCCACGGAAGTCAGTGCCCAGTTTGTCGATCTCGTCGAGCAGGAACAGCGGATTGCGCGTGCCCACCTTGGACAGGCTCTGCAACACCTTGCCCGGCATCGCGCCGATATAGGTACGGCGATGGCCGCGGATTTCCGCCTCGTCGCGCATGCCGCCCAAGGCCACACGCACGTATTTGCGTCCCGTCGCCTTGGCGATGGACTGGCCCAGCGAGGTTTTGCCCACGCCCGGCGGGCCCACCAGACACAGGATCGGTGCCTTGACCTTGTCCACGCGTTGCTGCACCGCAAGATATTCAAGGATGCGGTCCTTCACCTTGTCGAGGCCGTAATGGTCTTCGTTCAAGACTTTCTCGGCGTTGCCCAGGTCGTGCTTGATCTTGGTCTTCTTGCTCCACGGCAGACCCGTCAACACATCAATGTAGTTGCGCACCACCGTGGCCTCTGCCGACATGGGTGACATGAGCTTGAGTTTCTTGAGCTCACCCTCCGCCTTCTTCAAGGCCTCCTTGGGCATCTTGGCGAGCTTGATCTTCTTTTCAACCTCTTCGAGATCAGCGCCATCCTCGCCTTCGCCCAGCTCTTTCTGGATGGCCTTGACCTGCTCATTCAGGTAAAAGTCGCGCTGATTCTTTTCCATCTGGCGCTTAACCCGGCCGCGGATTTTTTTGTCCACGTTGAGAATTTCGACCTCGCGTTCCAACTGCTCGTACAGGTTCTCCAGGCGCAGCTTGATGTCGGCCAGGTCCAGCACGACCTGCTTGTTGTCGAGTTTGAGCGGCAGGTGCGCTGCGATCGTGTCGGCCAGCCGGCCGGCGTCGTCAATGCTGGAGATCGACGTCAGGATCTCGGGCGGAATCTTCTTGTTGAGTTTGACGTACTGGTCAAACTGCTGCATTACGGCGCGGCGCAGCGCCTCGATTTCGGTGGATTTCTGGGCGCTCTCGATCGGCTCCAC
This sequence comes from Rhodoferax sp., assembly GCA_031291295.1. Lineage (GTDB taxonomy): Bacteria > Pseudomonadota > Gammaproteobacteria > Burkholderiales > Burkholderiaceae_C > Rhodoferax_A. Next base: position 59,473 of record JARLJI010000136.1, read on the forward strand.
CGGCGAGACATTGGCCGTGAAGTGCGATTCACCATCGTCGATCTTGTTGACCCGGGCCCGCTGCTGACCTTCCACCAGCACCTTCACGGTGCCGTCGGGCAGCTTGAGCATTTGCAGGATCGTGGAGACGCAGCCCACATCGAACATGTCGGCCACGGAGGGCTCATCCTTGGCGGCGGTCTTTTGCGCCACCAGCATGATGCGGCGCTCCGACTCCATGGCCAATTCGAGCGCCTTGATGCTCTTGGGGCGTCCGACAAAAAGCGGAATCACCATATGGGGGAATACCACCACATCGCGCAATGGCAGCAGTGGCAGATCGATGGGAGATGAAGACAGGGGCGTGTGGCCGGACATGGGGATCCTTTGATTTACCTGTTGAATATGGTTCGCAAGCGCCGAATTTCAACCCGCCAGCATTTCAACGCAGACGGGCAGGCCAAAGAAGGACTCGCGCTAGGCCTTCTTCGCCGACTCGCGGTAAACAAGCAGCGGTGGCTTGTTTTCATCGATTGTTGATTCATCGACCACCACCTTGTCCACATTCGACGTGTTGGGCAAATCGAACATGGTGTCGATCAGCGCTTGTTCAAGAATGGAGCGCAGGCCGCGCGCGCCGGTTTTGCGCGCCAGCGCCTTTTTGGCAATGGCCTTCAGCGCCGAGGGGCGAATCTCCAGGTCGACGCCTTCCATGGCCAGCAATTTGCCATATTGCTTGATCAGGGCATTCTTCGGCTCGGTCAGGATTTGCACCAGCGCATCTTCGCTGAGCTCGGCCAGCGTGGCCACCACCGGCATGCGGCCGACCAGCTCGGGAATCAGTCCGAACTTGATCAGGTCTTCGGGCTCGACTTCCTTGAAGACCTCGGTCAGGGCGCGCTGCTGCTTGCTCTTGACCGCTGCACCAAAACCGATGCCCGAAGACTCGGTGCGGTTTTCAATGACTTTTTCCAGACCCGAGAAAGCACCGCCACAAATAAACAGGATGTTGGTCGTGTCGACCTGCAGGAAATCCTGATTTGGATGCTTGCGCCCGCCCTGCGGCGGCACGCTGGCCATGGTGCCCTCAATCAGCTTGAGCAGGGCCTGCTGAACGCCTTCGCCCGATACGTCGCGCGTGATCGACGGGTTGTCGGACTTGCGGGAAATCTTGTCGATTTCATCGATGTAGACAATGCCGCGCTGCGCCCGCTCCACATCGTAATTGCAGCTTTGCAGCAGCTTTTGCACGATGTTTTCGACGTCTTCGCCCACATACCCGGCCTCGGTCAGGGTAGTGGCGTCGGCCATGACGAACGGCACGTCGAGCATGCGCGCCAGCGTTTGCGCCAGCAGCGTCTTGCCGGAGCCCGTGGGGCCAATCAGCAAGATGTTGCTCTTGGCCAGCTCGACATCGTCCTTCTTGGCCTTTTCCTTGTGGCGCAACCGCTTGTAGTGGTTGTAGACCGCCACGGCCAGCGTGCGCTTGGCCGGCTCCTGGCCAATCACGTAGTTGTCGAGATTGGTCTTGATCTCCAGCGGCGTGGGCAGATCGCCGCGCGTCTCGCGCCCATCCGTGCCCAAGGGCAGCTCGTCGCGAATGATCTCGTTGCACAGGTCAATGCATTCGTCGCAGACGAAAACCGACGGGCCAGCAATCAGCTTCTTGACCTCATGCTGGCTTTTGCCGCAAAAGGAACAATAAAGGGTTTTTTCGCTGGAGGAGCCTTTTTTCTCGGCCATGTGTGGAATGCCTTGTTACCGGGGTTTCTCAATGATAACCATTTAAAAACGGCGTTTTCCATCGCAGAAAACGCCGTTTCAGCTGCGCAACTTGAAGATTAGTCAGCTTAGGGACGTTTGGCAATGACCTGATCCACCACGCCATATTCTTTGGCCTCGTCGGCGAACATGAAGTAGTCGCGCTCGGTATCGCGTTCGATTTTATCGATCGTTTGCCCGGTGCGCTCAGCCAGGATGCGGTTGAGCTGGTCGCGTGTCTTCAGAATGTCGCGGGCGTGAATTTCGATGTCGGTCGCCTGGCCCTGCGCACCGCCCGAGGGCTGGTGGATCATGACGCGCGAGTTCGGCAGCGTGTAACGCTTGCCCTTGGCACCGGCCGCGAGCAGGAACGCGCCCATGCTGGCGGCCATGCCGGTGCACAGCGTGGACACATCGGGCTTGATGAACTGCATGGTGTCGTAGATGGCCATGCCGGCCGTGACCGAGCCACCCGGGGAGTTGATATAGAACGAAATGTCCTTGTCGGGATTTTCGCTTTCCAGGAACAGCAGCTGCGCCACGACCAGGTTGGCGGTCTGGTCATTCACGGGCCCGACCAGGAAAATCACGCGCTCCTTGAGCAAACGTGAGTAGATGTCATACGACCGCTCGCCGCGGCCAGACTGCTCGATCACCATCGGGACCATGCCAAGGCCCTGGATTTCGGAGGCGCTGTTTTGGGCGCCGTAAGAGGCATTGCTTCGAACGATCATGGTTTCTCCAGAGATATTTGCACTGTACTGAAAAGAAATGGGGCCTGCGCGCGAAACTGCAAGTCCGCCGCAAGCCCCAAATTCACCGCAAAACCAAAGGGTTGATCAGTTTTGCCCCATCAGTTCGTCAAACGAAACCGTCTTTTCGTTGATTTTGGCTTTGGCCAGCACAAATTCGGTCACGTTGTTTTCAATCACGATGGCTTCGACTTCGGCCAGGCGGCGGTTGTCGCCGTAGTACCAGCGCACCACTTCGGCCGGCTTTTCGTAGCTGGCGGCCAGCTCCTCGATATGCGCCTTGATCTGCTCGGGCTTGGCCTGCAGCTCGTTGCTGCGCACCAGTTCGGCCACCACCAGCCCCAGGCGCACGCGGCGCTCGGCTTGCGGGCGGAACACATCGTCGGGGATCGGCGCCTTGTCGGCGTCCTTGATGCCGCGCTGCTTGAGGTCGGCGCGCGCGCCTTCCACCATGCGGTCCACCTCGGCCTGCACACTGGAATTGGGCAGGTCGAGTTCAGCCTTGGCGACCAGTGCGTCCATCACGGCCTGCTTGTTGCGCGCCTGCAGGCGGAACTTGACTTCGCGCTCGAGGTTCTTGCGGATGTCGGCGCGCAGGCCTTCGACCGTGGCGTCGGCAATGCCGAGCGACTTGGCCAGCACATCGTTCACTTCCGGCAGATGAGCCGCTTCAATCTTCTTGACCGTGACCATGAAGTCCGCCGCCTTGCCGGCCACTTCCTTGCCCTGGTAGTCCGCCGGGAACGCCAGCGGGAAGGTCTTGCTCTCCCCGGCCTTCATGCCGCGCACGGCGTCCTCGAATTCCTTGAGCATCTGGCCGTCGCCGACCAGGAACTGGAAGTCCTCGGCCTTGCCGCCCTGGAAGGTTTCGCCATCGATCTTGCCTTCGAAATCGACCGTGACGCGGTCGCCGTCCTGCGCCGCCGCATCCTGTGCGCGCTGCGCGAAGGTGCGACGCTGCTTGCGCAGGATCTCCAGCGTCTTGTCGATGGCACCGTCATTGACCTCGGCGGTCAGCTTGTCGATCTCGGCGGTGGACAGGTCGGCGATCTTGACATCGGGAAAGACTTCGAAGATGGCGTCAAACGTCAGTTCGCCTTCGGGGGCACCTTCTTTTTCGCTGATGCGGGGCTGGCCGGCCACGCGCAGCTTGGCTTCGTTGGCGGCATTGGCAAAGGCTTCGCCGACCTTGTCGTTCATCACCTCGTAATGCACCGAGTAGCCATAGCGCTGGGCCACCACGGTCATCGGTACCTTGCCCGGACGGAACCCGTCCATCTTGACGGTGCGGGCCATGCGCTTGAGGCGCGCATCGACTTCGGACTGGATCACGCCAACGGGCAGCGTGAGCGTGATTTTGCGTTCCAGCTTTTCAAGGGTTTCAACGGTAACGGACATAGGGTTCTCCAAAAATGGGGCGGACAGCACGTGCCGCGTGGCGGCGGCGCTCTGTCCCGCAATATCAATATCTCAGGCTATCTGGTGCGCGGGGGGGGACTCGAACCCCCACAGTATTGCTACCGTCAGGACCTAAACCTGGTGCGTCTACCAATTTCGCCACCCGCGCGGTCTCAAAAACAAAACGGACGGCTGCGCGCTGACAGATGTCCCGCCAGCCTTGCGACCGCCCGCGTGAAATCGGTCAACTTTCTATTTTAGACTGGAACCGGCGCCCGCCATATTTGTCAAGCGACAATCCATGCCGTGAACCTTTCATCTCCAGTCACCGCCGTGACCCTTGCCCCGCCCGTGACGCACTACGAGAACTTCCCGGTCGCCTCCTGGCTGTGCCCGCCCCGGCTGCGACCCGCCATTGCGGCGATCTACTGGTTCGCCCGCACGGCCGACGATATGGCCGACGAGGGCGACGCGCCCGCGCAGCAGCGGCTGGACGATCTGGCGCAATACCGGGCCGACCTGGCCGCCGTCGCCGGTGGCGAGGCGCCCTCCACGCGCTGGCCCCAGGTCTTCGGGCCGCTGCGCGCGGCCATTCAGGACTTCAAGCTGCCCGTGCCCCTGCTGGCCGACCTGCTCAGCGCCTTTGAACAGGATGTGACCAAGACCCGCGACCGGGCCGGTTATGCCGACCGCGATGCGCTGTTCGACTATTGCCGCCACTCGGCCAATCCCGTGGGCCGGCTGCTGCTGCATCTGTACGGCGTGCACGACGCGAACGCGCTGGCGCGCAGCGACTGCATTTGCACGGCGCTGCAGCTCATCAACTTCTGGCAGGACCTGGGGCTGGACATCACGCGCGGCCGCTTCTACCTGCCGGCGCGCGATTGCGACGCACACGGTGTGACGCACGAGGACCTGCTGGCCTTGCGCCAAACCCGGAGCGCTACAAACCTGATAGCTATACATGTAGAGCTGGCAAAGGCTACCATGCTAAAAGGCTCTTCATTGGTGCGGCAGGTGCCGGGCCGCGCGGGCTGGGAACTGCGCCTGGTGGTGCAAGGCGGCCTGCGCATCCTGGACAAAATCGAGGCGATGGGCTTCGCCACCCTGAGCGCGCGCCCCAAGCTCACCGCGTGGGACGTGCCCGTGATGCTGTGGCGCAGCCTGTGGATGTAACAATCACGCCATGACCCCAGAGCAGTACGTCCAGCAAAAAGCCGCCGCGTCCGGCAGCAGTTTTTATTACGCCTTTCTCTTCCTGCCCAAGCCGCGCCGAGGCGCCATCACGGCCTTTTATGCGTTCTGCCGCGAGGTCGACGATGTGGTCGACGACATGGTGGACCCCGGCGTGGCGCGCACCAAGCTGGCCTGGTGGCAATCCGAGGTCGCCCAGTCGTTCGCGGGCCAGCCGACGCACCCGGTCATGCAGGCCCTGATGCCGGTCGTGGCCGACTACCAGATTGAACAGCGGCATCTGCAAGCCATCATCGAGGGCTGCCAGATGGACCTGGAGCAGACGCGCTACCTCGACTTCGCCGGCCTGCAAAACTACTGCCACCTGGTCGCGGGCATCGTGGGTGAGGTGTCGGCACGCATCTTTGGCCAGACGCAGGCGCAAACCACCACCTACGCGCACAAGCTGGGGCTGGCGTTCCAGCTCACCAACATCATCCGCGACGTCGGCGAGGACGCGATGCGCGGGCGCATCTACTTGCCGGTCAACGAGTTGCAGCAGTTCGACGTCAAGGCGCACGAAATCCTCAAGCGCCCCAAGACATCGGACGGCGCAGACGACTTCGCGGCGCGTTTCGGGGCCCTCATGCGGTTCCAGACGCAGCGGGCGCACGCGCTGTACGACGAGGCCCTGGCCCTGCTGCCGGCCGCCGACCGCCGCGCCCAAAAGCCGGGCCTGATGATGGCGAGCATCTACCAGACGCTCTTGCGCGAGATCGAGCGCGACAACTTTCCGGTGCTGCACCAGCGCATCAGCCTCACGCCGCTGCGCAAGTTCTGGCTGGCGTGGAAGGTGCAGGCGCTGGGACACGTCTAGCCATGAAAGTCGCCATCGTCGGCGGCGGCTGGGCCGGCATGGCGGCAGCGGTAACGGCCACGCGCGGCGGGCACCATGCTACTGTTTTCGAAGCATCTCGTGCAATGGGGGGGCGGGCCAGAGGCCTGAACTGCATCCTGCCGGATGGCAGCGCGATCACGCTCGACAACGGCCAGCACATCCTGATCGGCGCCTACAGCGAGACCCTGCGCCTGATGCGACTCGTGGGCGTGGACCCCGACGTGGCGCTCGCACGGCTGCCACTGGCCCTGACCTTCCCCGACGGCAGCGGCCTGGCGCTGCGCCAAGGGCCGGCGCCGTGGGATGCGCTGGCCGGCATTGTGTCGGCGCGCGGCTGGCGTTGGCGCGACAAGCTGGCCCTGTTGCGCAGCGCCATCGGCTGGCGGCTCGGCGGCTTCCAATGCGCGCCGGGCGCCACCGTGGCCGAGTTGTGCGCGGTGCTGACCCCGCGGCTGCAGCGCGAATTCATCGAGCCGCTGTGCGTGTCCGCGCTGAACACTCCAGCAGCGCAAGCCAGCGGCCAAGTGTTCCTGCGCGTGATCCAGGACAGCCTGTTCGCGGGCCGCGGCGGCTCCAACCTGCTGCTGCCCAGGGTGGATCTGGCGTCGCTGTTTCCCGACGCGGCGGCGCGCTGGCTGCAGGCGCACGGCGGCGAGGTCCGCATGGGCCAACGCGTGCAGGCGCTGCGCTGGAACCCGGGGCCTGCCGAGCCGCCGGCCGTCGCCCAGTGGCACGTCAACGAAGAAGCGTTTGACCGTGTGATTCTCGCAACTTCGGCATCCGATGCGGCTGCAGTCCTTTCCACATATACGCCATATGCTCCTGAAACTATAGCAGCCCAACTGCAGCGATGGGCCGGCATCACCCGCGCGCTGCGCTTTGAAGCGATCACCACCGTGTATGCGCTGGCGACCCCGAGCGCGAGCCCATCCGCCAGCTTGCTGCCCTGCCCCATGCTGGCGCTGCGCTGCAGCCCCGACCCGGCGCGCGTCGCTCCCGCGCAGTTCGTGTTCGACCGCGGCCAGCTGGGCGGCCCGGCGAAGCTGCTGGCCTTCGTGGTCAGCACCAGCAACGGCAGCCGCGACGACCTGCAGGCCCAGGTGGTCGCGCAGGCGCACAGCCAGCTCGGCCTGCGGGTAGAGCCGATCCAGACCATCGTGGAAAAACGCGCGACCTTCGCCTGCACACCGGGCCTGGTGCGCCCGCCCGCGCAGATCGCACCGGGTTTGCTGGCCTGCGGCGACTACATCGACGGCCCCTACCCCGCGACGCTGGAGGGCGCCACGCGCAGCGGCGTAGCAGCCGCGCAGCTTCTGTGACGGCAGCGGCGCAGGTGCGGCGCAACGCCTGTGCCGGCAGCGGCGTGGCCGTCGGGCTAAGGCCCTGGCCTGTCCCGGCCGGAGAGCAGCGCACACAGCTGGGTCAGGCTGGCCAGCGTCAAAGGCGCCGGCCCCTCGTGCGGCCAGGCGTGACCCGCCCGGTTGATCCAGACCGCCTGCAGGCCCGCATTGGTCGCGCCCAGCGCGTCGAGCGTCGCGTCGTCGCCAATGTGCAGCACGTCGCCGGGCTGCACCTGTGCGGCGCTGGCGGCCGCATGGAAGATGCGGGGATCGGGTTTGCCCACGCCAAATTCGCGCGCGCTGATGGCCGCGTGAAAGTGGTGGCCGATGCCCACCCGATGCACATCGGCGTTGCCGTTGGTCAAGGCCACGACGGGGAAACGGCCGCTGAGAAAGGCCAGGGCCGCCAGCGCGTCATCGTAGAAATCAACACGCTGGCGTTCGGCAAAAAACACCTCGAACGCGGGTTCGGCCAACTGCGGCGCATCGCCCGCGCGGCGCAAGGCCAGCCGGATCGATTCGCGGCGCAGGGCGCTCAGGTCGCCCGCGAGGTCGGGGCGTTGCACCGTCATGCTGTCGCGGATCTCGCGCAGCGCCATCGGGCTGGAAAACAGCTCGGCGGTCATGGGCGCATGCACGCCCAGCCAGTCGTGCAGCGCTTGTTCCGCCCGCGCGATGGTGGGCCAGACGGGCCACAGGGTGTCGTCCAGGTCGAGCGAGATGGCCTTGATTTTCCGGATATCCAGCATAGTGCGGGAGAATACCGCATGACCTTCACCTCCCCCTTCGCGCCCGAGCCCGCGCACACCCATGGACAAGCCCCCAGGACCGCCGTGCTGCTGTGCAACCTGGGCACGCCCGAGGCCCCCACGCCGGCGGCGCTGCGGATTTATCTGGCCGAGTTTTTGAGCGACTCCCGCGTGGTGGAAATTCCGAAACCGGTCTGGTGGCTGATCCTGCACGGTATCATCCTGCGCACCCGGCCCAAAAAATCGGCGGCGAAATACGCCAGCATCTGGGGCACCGAGGGCTCGCCCTTGAAAGTCTGGACGGCCAAACAGGCCACGCTGCTGCGCGGCTGGCTGGGCGAGCGCGGGCACCAGGTCACGGTGCGCTACGCCATGCGCTACGGCCAGCCGTCGATCGCATCCGAACTGGATGCCCTGAAGTTGGATGGCGTGACGCGCGTGCTGATCCTGCCGGCCTACCCGCAGTATTCGGGCACCACCACGGCCAGTGTGTTCGATGCGGTGTACGCGTGGGCGCAAAAGACGCGCGCCATTCCCGAGCTGCGCTTTGTGAACCATTACCACGACGACGCGGGCTACATCGACGCCCTGGCGCGGCGCATCAAGAGCCACTGGCGGGACCATGGGCGGCCCGACCAATTGGTCATGAGCTTTCATGGCGTGCCCGAGCGCACGCTGCAGCTGGGCGACCCGTACCACTGCGAGTGCCGGAAGACGGCCCGGTTGCTGGCCGACCAACTGGGCCTGCGCGCGGACCAGTTCACGCTCACCTTCCAGTCGCGCTTCGGCAAGGCCAAATGGCTGCAGCCCTACACCGAACCGACGCTGGTGGCGCTGGCGCGTGCTGGCACAAAGCGCGTGGACGTGGTGTGCCCCGGCTTCACCAGCGACTGCCTGGAAACGCTGGAAGAAATCAACCAGGAGGCGCGCAAGGCCTTCCTGCTGGCCGGCGGCCAGGCGTTTCACTACATCCCCTGCCTGAATGACCAGTCCGAATGGATCGGCGCGCTGTGCAACTTGGCGCAACAGCATATGGCTGGCTGGCCGACACAGGTGGCGCCCGATGCGCAGGGACTGGCAGATTCGCGCGCCGCCGCGCAGGCGCTGGGCGCCAGGCAGTAGGTCCGAGCAGGCTTAGATTGCTATATCTTTAATAGCTATCAGAGAACAGCGCATAAGGGCTGGCGGCCGATTTTTTTCAAAACCATGTGCCGCTACCCAATAGCGTCTGCCGATTATTGGGCAGGAGCCGCCGGCGTGGCCGGAGCCTCTGTATGGGCTGGAGCGGCCCCATCAGCGGCGTGCGCTTTTTGCTCGGCCGCTTTCTTGTTGGCGAGATGTCGACCCACGACGCAGCCACCAATCGCGCCCACCACGGCATGATGCCCCGCGTAATGACCGGCAACAGCGCCGGCGGCAGCACCCTTGATGCACCCCTTGGCACTAGCGACTCCAGACGTGCCTGCCAGGATAACCGCGCACACCATTGTCATCAAAATTTGTGATTTCATCGTTTGCCTTTCGAAAATGAGCTTGATTGCAACCCATCAACGCATGGTGCGCTAAACGTGTTGACAACGATTTTCTGTGAATCGGCAATGGACCATGTAAACAAGCTTCCCGCCGTTGGGAACAGAGCCCAACACGCTACCAACTCAATGACCGCCTGGACTCAGCGCGCCGCGTCGATGAACGCCGTGATCTGATCCAGTTGTCCCGGCACATTCAGCGCGGGTGCGTGGCCGCAACCAGGCACTTCCACGATTTGAGTCAAGCCGCGCAGCCCGGGGCCGCGCTGCAGCATCTCCGCTGTCGTCTCCGGCAGCACTAGGTCGGATTGCGCGCCGCGCAGGCACAGCACGGGAATCTCGATGGCGTCGTAGTGTTCCCAGATCAGGTAGTCGTTCGGGTGGTGGCTGAACTGCTGCACCATGGCCGGGTCGTAGTGCGGCGTGACACGGCCGTCGGGCAGGCGGCGCGTCGAGGTCTCGGTGAGCCGGCGCCACTGCGCATCGCTGAGCCAGCCGTAGGGCTTGTACACCTGCCGGAAAAAGGCTTCGAGGTCGCGCACGGTTGCGAAGGCCGGTGGACTGCCCGCGTAAGACTTGATGCGTTCGATGGCCGCATCGGCCACCTGCGGCGCGGTGTCGTTCAGCACCAGGCTTTTGATGCAATCTTTGAGTGCAGGCTCGAACAGGCCCGACGCGCACACCATGCCGATGGCGCCGCCCATCGACGTGCCGACCCAGTGCGCCTGGTGAATCTGGAGCTGCGCCAGCAGATCGGCGGCGATGCGGGCGTAGAACGCGAGGCAATACTCGTGTTGAGGGTCAGGGCTCCACTGGCTCAGGCCGCGGCCAATCGTGTCCGGGCAGATCACGCGGTAGCGGGCGCTTAAGTGCGCGGCCAGCTCGTCCATGTCGCGTCCGGTGCGGGCCAGTCCGTGCCAGGCGATCACGACCGGCGCCTGGGGGGCGCCCCATTCGGTGTAATGGATTTCGCGCCCGGCGCAGGTTAAGTAATTGGAGCTAAATGTCATGTCCTGATCCCCGCCTTTGCGACTCCATGGCCCATAGCGCGCAACCGGCCCACCACGCCGGCCGGGAAGTAATAGATCGACAGCACGAACAGGATGCCCAGCCACAAGAGCCAGCGGTCCGGCGACAGCAGGGTCGACAGCCACGGCAGGCTTGAGGCAGCGGCCTCACTGCCCAGCTTGAGCAGATCCTGCAAGTAGCTCTGCGCCACCAGAAACAGCGCGGCGCCCACCAACGCGCCATAAATCGTGCCCATGCCGCCGATCACCACGATCAGCAGCACGTCGATCATGACTTCGAAGGACAGCGAGGTATCGGGCCCGTTGTAGCGCAGCCAGAGCGCCAGCATGGCACCGGCCAGCGTCGCAAACAGCGCGGACAGGACGCTGGACGTGGTGCGGTACACCACCACACGGTAGCCGATCGCTTCGGCGCGGAATTCGTTCTCGCGGATCGCCTGTAGCACGCGCCCGAACGGCGAGTTGACGATGCGCAGCAGCGCCAGCACCAGCACCACGGCCACGGCGAACAACAGGTAGTAGCTCAGCAAACGGCCGTCGACCGAAACCCCAAGGAACGGCTCCTCCATGAACTCGAAGCTCGGCGACAGCAGCTCGGGCAGCTTGAAGGTCAGGCCGTCTTCACCGCCGGTGAAGGCGGAGAGCTGCGACGCCAGCGTCAAAAAGGCCGAGGCCACGGCGAGCGTGATCATGGCGAAAAAAATCGCCTTGACGCGCAGCGAGAACAGCCCCACCAGCAGCGCCAGCACAAACGACAACGCCAGCGCGCCCCCCAGCCCGACCGCCAGCGCCGGCCAGGTCGGACCCATCCGGGTGGTGGCGATCGCAATGCCATAGGCGCCGATGCCGAAGAACATGGTGTGGGCAAAACTGACAATCCCGGTGTAGCCCAGCAACAGGTCGAAGCTGGCGACCAGCACCGTGAAAATCAGCACCTTGGCGGCCACGTTGAGCGCCTTGACGCCCGGAAAAATGAAGGGCGCGAACGCCAGCGCCAGCAGCAGCGCCACCAGCAGCACCGCGAGCACGCGGCTGCGCGGGAAGTCATTGGAGAGAAGTCGTTTCAGCATGGCGGCCTCGAGGTCAACGATTGGTGACCGGATAGACGCCCTGCGGGCGCCACAGCAAAATGGCCACCATCAGCGCGATGTTGGAGAACAGCGCCACCTTCGGCACCAGAAAGCCGGTGTAGTTGGCCATCAACCCGACCAGCAAGGCGCCGATCAGCGCGCCGCCGGTGGACCCCAGGCCGCCGATGATGATGACAATGAAAATCAGGATATTCACCTGCGAGCCCATTTGCGGCACCACGCTTTGCTGGTACATGCCCCACATCACGCCGCCCAGGCCGGCCAGCGCGCTGCCCGCCACAAACACCCCGACAAAGAGGCGCTTGATACGGTAGCCGAGCGACTCGACCATCTCGCGGTCCTGCACGCCGGCGCGCACCAGCAGGCCGACCTTGGTGCGCCCGAGCACCCAGGCCAGCAGCGCAAACACCGCCACGCCCACCACCACGGCCAGCACGCGGAATTTCTCGATGGCGGCATCGCCCACCAGCAGCGAGCCGCGCATGGCCTCGGGCAACGGCAGTGGAATTTGCGCCGGGCCCCAAATGACCTTGATGAGTTCCTCGCCAATGATCATCCCGCCCATGGTGATCAGGATCTGCTTGAGGTGCTGGCCATACACCGGCTGCACAATGAAACGCTCGAACGCCAGCCCCACGGCACCTGCAACCGCCATCGCGATCAGCATGGCGGGCACCACCGCCACCAGATTGCGCCAGAGCTCAGGGGAGCCGGTCCAGTCGCTCATGGCCCCGAGCACGCTGGTCGCCACAAAGGCGCCGAGCGCGATGAACACGCCGTGCCCGAAGTTGAGCACGTCCATCAGGCCGAACACCAGCGTCAGCCCCGAGGCGATGATGAAAATGATCATGCCCATAGCCAGCCCCGCGACCGTAAGCGTGAGCCAGGTCGAGCCCGAACCGATCAGCGGCAGCACCAGCAGAGCCAGCAGCGGCACCAGCGCGAGCGGTTTCCAGTCGAAATCCAAGTTTTTCATAATGCCAACCCGAGCAAGGAGCGTTGCATGACCTCGTCTTCGGCCAGCGCCTGCATGGTGCCGGTGTGGACCACGCGACCGTTGTCCATCACGGCGACGCTGTCACCCAGCCGCTTGGCAAAATTGATGTTCTGCTCGACCAGCAAAATGGTCACGCCACTGGCCTTGAGCTGCGCGAAGGCATCGATCATGTTGTTGATGATGGCCGGCGCCAGCCCCTTGCTGGGCTCGTCCACGATCAGCAACTCGCGCGGCTCGACGATGGCACGCGCCACCGCCAGCATCTGCTTTTGCCCGCCCGAGAGCTTGCCCGCCGGGTGGTTCCAGAATTTTTCCACGGCGGGAAACAGCGAGAAAATCCAGCTCAAGCGCGCCTCGTCCATCTGGCTGGCTCGTTTGGCGCTGCGCGCCGCCAGCAGCATGTTTTCCTTCACCGTGAGATCGGAAAAGATGCCCATGGTCTCGGGCACATAGGCAATGTTGAGCGCGGCGATCTGCGGCGTCGCCAGCGCGGTGATGTCGCGCCCGGCAAAGGTGATGCGCCCTTGCGATGCCTGCCACAGACCCATGATGGTGCGCAGCGTGGTGCTCTTGCCGGCGCCGTTGCGCCCCAGCAGCATGGTCAGCTGGCCGCGCGGCACCATCAGGTCCACGCCGTGCAGGATGTGGTACGCGCCGATGTGGGTGTGCACGCCCGAGAGGGTCAAAAGATTCGCGCTCATGGTGCAGATCTCCTTCCCCCTTGAGGGGGAAGGCCGGGTTGGGGGGGAGCCACATCTTGGGCGGAAGCGTCTTGGGGGTTAACCCCCAAGTAAGCTTCCTGAACAATGGGTGAGGCAATCACTTCAGCCGGCTCGCCGTCCGCCACCAGCGTGCCGTTGTGCAGCACGATGATGCGGTCGGCCAGCTCGCGCACCACGTCCATCTTGTGTTCCACCAGCAAAATCGTCTTGCGCTTATCGAGCCGGAGCTGACGAATGAGGTTCAGGATCACCGGCGCCTCATCGGCACTCATGCCGGCGGTGGGTTCGTCAAACATGAACACGCTGGACTCCAGCGCCATCAGCAAGGCCACTTCCAGCTTGCGCTGGTCGCCATGCGGCAGGCCGGCCACCGCCATATGCTGCTGGTCGTTCATGGCGACCGCTTCCAGCACTTCTTCGGCGCGCCGGGTCAGCGCCGTGTGGTCGCTCCAGATGCTCCACAGGTTCAGTCCGTGATGGTGCGGGCCCGCGCGGGTGGCCTGCACGGCGAGCCGCACATTCTCCAGCACGGTCAGGCTCGGAAACAGGTTGGTCAGCTGGAACGCGCGGCCCAGTCCGGCCCGCGTACGCGCCGAGGCGTTCATGCCAGACAAGTCCTGGCCATCGAGCAGCACCGTGCCGCTGCTGGCCTTGAGCTGACCCGAGATCAGGTTGAAATAAGTGGTCTTGCCCGCCCCGTTGGGGCCGACGATGGCGGTCAGCGTGCCCGGTGCAAAGCTGCACGTGACATCGTTGACCGCGACGTGGCCCCCAAAACGGATGGTGAGCCCGCGCGTTTCCAGCATTTGCTCGCGGCCTAGCGCTTGTTCAGAATTGGAATGTTCATCTCTGCCGGCGTGATCTCGTGGACCAGCTCGGGCACGCCCCAGGCAAACGCCGGATCGACCTTGATCTTGAAGTGGTACATCGACTGCATGGCCTGGTGGTCTTCCTTGCGGAAGGTCATCTTGCCTTTGGGCGTGTCAAAGCTCATGCCTTCCATGGTCTTGATCAGCGTGTTGGTGCTGGTGTCGCCGTTCGTCTTCTTGAGCGCCGTGACAATCGCCATGGCCGCCGAGAAACCGCCGGCCGTGAAGAAATCCGGCGGGCTCTTGAACTGCTTGTAGTGCATCGATACCAGCGCCTCATTGACCGGATTCTTCGGGATGCCGAAGTAATAGTAGGTCGCGCCCTCCATGCCGGGAAAGTTCTTGTAGGCAGCCATGGCCGGCAGGATGTTGCCGCCGGTGGCGATCTCGATGCCGTAGCGCTTGAGGTCCATGTCGGCGATCTTGAACGGGTTGCCGGCGCCGGCCCACACGATCCAGATCACCTTGCGGCCCGGCTTGTCCTTGAGCGCTTCGATCAGGCGCTGGGCGCCTGCGGTGAAGTCCGTGGTGTTGGCCGGCAGGTATTCCTCATGCACGATCTTCGCCTTGTGGATGGCTTCCTTGAAGGCCTTCACACCGTCGCGGCCAAAGGCATAGTCCTGCGCCAGCGTGGCGATGCTCACACCCGGCTTGTCCAGCGCCACGGCGTTGGAGATCGCGTCCTGCGAACTGTTGCGGCCAGTGCGGAAAATGTACTTGTTCCACTTGTCGCCCGTGATCGAGTCGGCCACGGCGGGCTCGACCAGCAGGATCTTCTTGTATTCCTCCGCCACCGGCAGCATGGCCAGCGCGACACCCGACGAGGTGGGACCGACGGCCAGGTCGGCCTTGTCGTCCGAGTAGGCGGCGGCGAGCAGCGACTTGCCCAGATCCGGCTTGCCCTGGTCGTCCTTCTCGATCACAACGATTTTCTTGCCGGCCACCATCATGGTGCCGCCGGTCGCGTAATCCAGGCCCATCATCAAGCCGGTTTGCGTCTGCTTGCCATAGGCCTCGAGCGGGCCCGTCATGCTGTGGACGTGGGCAATGCGGATTTCCTTGGACTGGCTGAAGGCCGGTACGGATGCGAAAGTGGTAGCGGCCAGCGCGGTGAGCGCCACCATGGTGCGACGATGCATGAAGAAGTCTCCTTGTTTTATGCCAATAGATCCCGAACCATCATTGCACAGGTTGTGCCAAAACGTAATACATTGATTTTTATAGGATTTTTAGGAATTAGGGCTTTTATTGTCTAACTATAAGACGATTATTTTGACTGCTTTACATACATATGTATAACTTTCATACAATCAGGTTCAAGCGATCATAAAGCGTTGCACGCGAGATGCCCAGCAGCCGCGCTGCTGCCAGCTTGTTGCCGCCGCTGGCGGCCAGTGCGGCGTTGATCGCCCGCCGCTCCAGTTCCTCGATCTGCTGCGCCAGCGGGCGCAAAGACGAGGCGCCATTTCCCGCCGCAGCCTGCGTGACGTGTCCCGGCGTTGACTGCATCGCCGGCATGGGGGCAATCTTCTCAATGCCGGCTTCACGCAGCACCACCTCCAGTTGGGGCGCATCGATGCGCGGCGAATCGCTGCGCATGGCTGCCTGCTCCAGCACATTGCGCAGCTCGCGGATATTGCCGCGCCAGGTTTGCGCGGACAGCAAGGCCAGCGCCTCGGGCGTCACCTCGGGCAGCGGCGCGCCATTGCGCAGCGCGATGTCTTCGCCCAGCACTTCCACCAGCGAGGGGATATCGGCGCGCCGCTCGCGCAGCGGCGGCACGCGAATGGGCAACACATTGAGCCGGTAGTACAGGTCTTCACGGAACCTGCCCTCGCGCACCAGCGTCGCCAGATCGCACGAGGTGGCAGCAATCACACGCGCGTCGAACGGCACCAGCTTGTTGGAGCCCAGCGGCTCGATCTCGCCCTCCTGCAAAGCGCGCAACAGCTTGGCCTGCAGGCTTTGCGGCATGTCGCCGATCTCGTCCAGGAACAGCGTGCCGCCGTCGGCCAGCTTGAACTTGCCATCGCGTCCCTTGCGCTCCGCGCCGGTATAGGCACCCGGCGCCACGCCAAAAAACTCGGCCTCGAGCAGGGTGTCCGGCACGGCCGCGATGTTGACACTGACCAGCGGGCCGCGTGCGCGCGCCGAAGCGGCGTGCACCGCATGCGCCAGCAGCTCCTTGCCGGTGCCGGTCTCGCCCAGCAACAGCACCGGGCTGGACGATTGGGCGGCACGCCGCGCTTGGCGCTTGACCTCGACGGCCGCCGGACTCGCGCCCACGAAATTGGCAAAAGTGTATTTGGACGGGCGCTGGCCCGCGCCCTGGATCACGCGCTGGGTTGCCAGTTCGCGGCGCGCATCGTCCAGATCGCGCTGCATCCTGGCAAACTTGCTGATCAGCGGCTGGAGCGTGTTCTCGGGGTGATCGAACAGCACGATGCCGATGGCGCCAATGATCGCGTCGCCGTCACCGCGCAGCGGGATGCGGCTCACCACGAAGGTGCCGGCGCGATTCGTCAGCAGATCGATCAGGTACGCCTCGCCGGTTTCCAGCACATGTCGCATCTGCGTGTTGGGAATCACCTCCTCGACCATGTGGCCGACAAACTGCTCCACCGACGAAAACCCGAGCGCCGGCAAAAAACGCTTGTAACCTTCGTTGACCCAGACGATGCGCCCTGTGTGGTCCACCAGGAACATGCCCTGGCTGATGCTGGAAAACAGGTGAAACATCGAGCGCGCAGCGAGCGCCAAGATGCTGTCGGCGTCCTGCGGCAGCCCCGCCGTGGCGGCGCCCTCGGTGGCCTGCGGCCGGGTATCGGTGTCTTCCATGCGCGGATGTTAGCGCCTTGGTCGCGGGCGCTGCGCGCCACGACAGCTGGCCTGCCTTAATATGGCGGCCCATGAGTGAAAAACTTCGACTCGACAAATAGCTCTGGGCCGCGCGTTTCTACAAGACGCGCTCGCTCGCCGCCGATGAGGTCGGCAAGGGCCGCGTGCAGGTCAACGGGCAGGACGCCAAACCGGCGCGCGAGCTCAGGCTGGACGACACCGTCGTTATGCGCCAGGGCCTGGTCACGCGCACGGTCGTGGTTCGGGGTTTGAGTGGAATGCGCGGGCCCGCGCCGGTGGCACAGCAGTTGTATGAAGAAACGGCCGAGAGCCTGCGCCTGCGCGCCCTGGCCGCCGAGCAGCGCCGCTTTGCCGGCGAACCGGCCCACAGCATCGAGCATGGGCGCCCCACCAAGCGCGACCGGCGCGATATTCAAAAAGCCTGGAACCACCGCTGGAGCGCGTCCAGCGATTCGTAAGGCGGCGCTGCGTCTACAGCGCAGGCTTGTCGCTTTGTGCCGTAAGGTTGTCGCGCAATTGCTGGCTCATCGGCAGGTTCAGGTTGATGTTCTTCGGCGGAATCGGCGACATGAACCACTTGTTGTAGAGCTTCTCGAACTCGCCCGACTTCATCAGTCCGGAAATCACGCCGTCGACCAGCGTCTTGAAGATGGGATCGTCCTTGCGCAGCATGCAGGCATAGGGCTCGACCTGCAGCGAATCGCCCACCACTTCCAGCGAGGCCGGATCCTTGGAGTTGGCCCTCAGGCCAAACAGCAGGATATCGTCCATGGCGAACGCCACCGCACGATCGTTTTCGACCAGCAAGAGCGAGTCGTCATGGTCCTTGCCCAGAAGGATGTTCATGCCCAGGTTGTGGTCCGCGTTGTATTTGCGGATCACCTGCACGTTGGTGGTGCCCGTCGTGCTGGCCACCGTCTTGCCGGCCAAATCGGCGTAGTTTTTAATGCCCGAGGACTTCTTCACCAGCAGCCGTGTGCCGGTGTAGAAGTGGTTGATGGCGAACGCCACGTCCTTGCCGCGTGCCGTGTTGTTGGTGGTGGAGCCGCACTCGAGGTCGATGGTGCCGTTGGCCAGCAGCGGAATGCGGTTTTGCGAAGTCACCGGCTAGTCCACCTGCAGGTTCGGCTTGTTCAGCCTGGTCTTGACGGCGCCGACGATCGCCTCCGTCAGATCGACCGCGAACCCGACCGCCTTGGTCGATCCCGTCAGGTAGCTGAACGGCACCGACGATTCGCGGTAGGCCACGGTCATCTTGTTGCTCTCGGCAATCTTGCCCAGGGTATCGGCCGCGGCGCTCGCAGCCAGGCCGGCGGTCAGCAGCAATGCCGTCATCAGCGTGGACGTTTTCAGGTTCATGGGGTTCCTTGCAGGACGTGGAGGGGCGTTGGAGGATTCATTTTGAAGCGTAACTCCCGCACACGGCCTCGTGGTTTACCCAACCCTGGCGCCGGCCCTATTGCGACGCCCGTAAAAAAGCCACCCGAAGGTGGCTTTTTGTATTGGCGGAAACGGAGTCCACCGATATCGAACTCTAGGCTGTATCAGGCCATATCAATTACCCGCCAGGATGGCTATTTTTCATTGGTAAACTTAAAAAGGCTTGTACCAATCCAAATCAGCGCGTATCATCCAATCGCATATAGTTAGGTGGGTTAGTTGCAGGGTCAAAAACCCTTCCGCCTAACTCTCGACAAAAAGGATTGTGCGATGCCCCGTAAAGCGAAGGAATTGAGCCCTCTGGCAGTCTCCAGACTGACGAAGCCAGGGCTGCACTTCGTCGGTGGCGTGGCCGGCCTGACGCTGCAAATCTCTCCCACCAAGGCGCGCAGTTGGTTGCTGCGATACCTTGTGGCCGGCAAGCGGCGCGAGATGGGGCTCGGGGGCTATCCCGATGTGAGCCTGTCCGATGCGCGCCGGCGCGCTCGCGAAGAACGCGAAAAGCTCGACAAGGGCCTCGACCCGATCCTGGCGCGCCGGGAGGCGCAAAGCGCGCTGCGTGCGCAAACAGCGGCGGCCATCACTTTCGAGCGCGCTGCCCTGTCCTACATCGAAGCTCACGAGCCGGGCTGGCGCAATGCCAAGCACGCGCAGCAATGGCGCAACAGCCTGGACACCTACGCTTACCCCGTGATCGGCCCGCTGCTCGTGCGCGATGTCGCCGTGTCCAACGTTCTGGCCGTGCTGGAGCCGATCTGGCAAACCAAGACAGAGACGGCATCACGCCTGCGCGGCCGGATTGAGCAGGTGCTCGACTGGTCGACCGTGCGCGGCTATCGCGAGGGCCTGAACCCGGCGCGCTGGCGCGGGCACCTCGACAAGATGCTGCCGGCGCCGAGCAAGGTGGCGACGGTCGGCCATCACGCGGCGCTGCCGGCGAGCCAGATGGGCGCTTTCATGCAGCGACTTCGTGAGCAGGCCGGCATGGGCGCCAGGGCGCTTGAGTTCGCAATCCTGTGTGCATCACGTTCTGGCGAGGTGCGCGGCGCCACCTGGGACGAAATCGACCTCGCCGGCGCAACGTGGAAGATCCCCGGCCCGCGCATGAAGGCGGGACGGGAACACCGGGTTCCGCTGTCTCCCGCGGCGCTGCAGTTGCTCAAGGACTTGCCACGGATGGCGGGGACTGATCTGGTGTTTCCGGCGCCACGCGGTGGGCAGCTTTCCGATATGACACTGACCGCCGTGATGCGCCGCATGGAAGTGCCAGCCGTGCCCCACGGTTTCCGGTCGACGTTTCGTGACTGGTGCAGCGAGCGCACCAACTATTCGAATCAGGTCGCTGAGATGGCACTCGCGCACGCCATTGGCGACAAGGTTGAGGCGGCCTATCGTCGCGGCGACCTGTTCGACAAGCGCTGTCGGCTCATGGCCGACTGGGCAGCATTCTGCGACCGGGTTGAGGGCGAAAGCGCAGGGGAAGTCGTCCCGATCAACAAACGCGCCTGACGACTCAGGCCCGCCATGCCCTGCGGCGGTCTATGCGGGGCAAAAAGGCGGCGGTCCAAGGTGCGTGAACACCGCCAGCCCCTGACCATCATCAAAAAGGAACTTTGAAAATGGCTATCGAGACTTTACCCCGAGACTTTTCTGATACCCGTGTGTTTGTTGTCGGGATAAATGACCGGCACACGCACCACAGGCACGAACTCGACGACCTGTCATATGAACAGGCATTCGATGGGCCGCGTTACATCGTGATTGGCCCCGCCGTGTCAGATGAAAAATTGGCGCGCAACTTTCCCGACCTTGCCGCGCGCTTTGGCGTGACGCTGGCCCAACTTCAGGCTGTGCGCGACCATCAAGCCAAGGCAGGCGAAGCGCAACCCGCCTAAAGCAGTTTTGGCCCAGCTAAGCTTAGCGGCTGAAAAGCCGGAACCTTCACCGGCCTGCTGGGGCACCTATTGAAGGGCACTTGAAGGAGTGCTATGCGGAAACTGGAAAAATTCAGTCCAATCGACTTGACGGCCGAGCAAGTCGCCGGCTGGGTCGAGAACGGCGACATTCACGAAGCGGAACAGGTCGCCGCTCAACTGGCAGTGACCCTGCGCAACCTGGCCGAGCACTTCGGCAAGTTACTCCCCCACCACAAAGAATATCCCGGGATCTTCAATGTCTCCCCGGCGATGCTGAAACTAATCGCGGCGCGTCTCAGCGAACCGGCGAGCAACGTGCCCGGCAAGAGTCGCAAAAGCGGCGCCGAGCTATTTGCAAAGGTGCTGGTGCCTGGCAAAGCCACAAAAGCCCAGTTCGAGGCCCAGTGGATAGCATCCGTCGCCTGGCAACTCGGTGCACGGAGCGAGGCAAATTGTGAACTGGCAGCGACGGCAATAAACCAGCGGATCAAGGAAAACAATGCTGCACTCGAAGCCGAAAAGTGGCGAGAATATGGCCCCGCGATCCCGAGGCGTCCTGTGACCGCCAGCCAAGTGGACAAGGCTCTGCGTCAATACAAGCCGGCAATCGACGCCGCAGAAAAAGCCTAGGGACGGCTACATCACCCCCCACGTTTAGCCGTTTCGCCGCAGTCTCAAAGCCGGCATTCTCAAGCCTGTGTATCAACGCGGTGTAGAGCAATCCGATAGATGGCTCCTAGCACCGAAACATGGAGCTTGAGATGGACGGTGATGTGATTAAGCCCGCACCGCGCGGCGTAGACAACTTCGACACCCTGTCGAATGATGCCTATCTTTCTGTGCCAGCCGAGGCGGCTATTTTCGGCGTCAGCGTGAACACAGCCTGGAGGTGGCACCGTGAGGGCCGACTGCCCCCGACTGTAAAACTGAGCCCCGGCTGCACTCGTGTTCGAGTCGGTGCCCTGCGCGAGCTGCTGGCCCGAGGTGCTGCGTAATGAGCCCCACAAAAGGCAACGGGCTGACCGCTGATAACAGTCAACCCGCCAAGGACACCACACTCACGAACAGCCGCAAGTTTAGCGCGAAATCGACCGCGACGGAAGCGCAATACGAGCGCATTGTCCGCATGCTGCGTGCTGGCGATAAATCAACCCTCGACCTGCGCCGTGCCGGCATCATGGCACCGGCTGCGCGCATCAAGGAGATGAATGACCGGCTGGGGTACTACATCCCCACGGTGGAGTTGCGCGACCTCTGGGACGATGAATCGTTTTGCCATCCCCGTGTCGCCATCTATTCACTGGTTGATGAGCCGGCGCATGGCTAACGGACGTAATCGCGGTAAGGGCGATTCTGGGCGCGATTCGGGTGGGTTTGTAGCTCTGCCCTGGACCGTGCTCGATTGCCCCGCCTACGCCACTTTGAGCCATCCTGCGCGCGCTCTGCTGCTGGAGGTTGCGCGCCAGTACCATCGTGACGATAACGGTCGCATGCTGCTGTCCACGGCATACCTCAAGCCGCGCGGCTGGCTGTCTGCTGGCGCTATCCAAAAGGCAAAGCAAGAGCTGATCGAGGCTGGGTTTATTCATCAGATGGTGCAGGGCCTGAGGCCTAACAAGGCATCTTGGTACGCCTGCACCTGGCGAGCGCTGGACAAGCTGCCCGGCTTCGATGCGGGCGCGGCTGAAACCTTTCAGCGTGGCGCTTATCGGTTCACGGCTGCCAAGCCCAAGCGGCCGCCGCCGAAGTGCAAGAACCCAAAGAAAAACGCGAACCTTATTCCGCCACACGGAATAGAGAGCCCCTCTATTGTTCCGCCACACGGAATAGGGGAAGTGCCTCCTATTCCGCCACACGGAACAATCAAGGCCACTTTTGGCCCTCTCTCTATTCCGCCACACGGAAACCCTCTAGAGAAGCCATCTGCTGTAGTTCGGAGCCCGGCCATTCCTGACTCACTGAGCCCGGAAACCAAAGCGGCATTTTTGGGGAAAACCCAAAAGCGGCCATCGGCACGCGCAGTTCAAACGACACATTGAAGGACAACATCATGAACGACGACATTCCCGCCCTGAAGATTGAACGCATGGATGACGGCATCGGCGACGGCCTGATTCTGTTGGAACAGGACAGCGGCGGAAACATTGACCGCGTTGCCATCCATCCGGTTCACCTTCGCTACCTGGCGGAAAAAATGGGGCTGGTGGAAACGAGCGACCCGCAGGCGCTCAAGACCATCGCCAAGCTGCAACGGCGCATGCTGCTGCTGCGCGACCGCATCGAACATCTGAGCTACTGGCTGCACAGCTTGTCCGACTTCAAGCACGCGGACCTGAGCTACGAGCAGGCCCACGTTGCAGGAACGGAAGACATGGCGGATGAGTTCTGCGCGGACTTTGCGGACAAGAAGGTGGAAGCAGCTTCCACCTTATCAAAACCAGACGCGCCCGCATCTCCTCAAGCATCCCTGATTTAAGCAAAGGAAACCCATGACCACCAAAACCCCTGACGTTCGCGCCATGACGCCCGACCAGTACAAGGCCGCCCGCAAGGCCGCCATCCGTGCCGAGCCGACCACCAGGCGAGCGCCTGAGCCGCCGACCGTCAACGCCACGAGCTTGACGGTCCCGCAGTACCGCGCCCTACGCCAGCGTGCCGTGCATGGCCGCTGAACCATTTCAACCACCCACAAAGGAAATATCTTGAACACTGCCACCAAACCCAGAACCGAAGCCGCCGTTCTCGCATTCGCGCGCCCCCTTGCCCCGCAGGAAAAGCTCGCCGCAAAACAGGAAGAGCTGATGCTTGACATCGGCCGGCGCCGCACTGAGAAAAACGACGAAATTGGGCAACTGCGCCGCGAGCGCGACCAGATGCTCAAGCAGTCATATGACGCGAGTCAGCGCCAGGACTTCAACCGGGTCAGCGAGCTATCGGCGCAGGCCAGCAGGCTCGACAACGAGATGCGTCGGGTCAAGGCGGCATTGCCGGCCCTCGACCAAGAGCGCGAGCGCATCGCAAGCGGTCAGCACCCGCAACTTGCGATCCTGCAGGGCGCCGTGAGCACCGGCACTGCCACCGCGCAGCATCAGGCCCATGAAGCCGCTGTGCGCCGCCTGCGTGAGCTGCTGACGCTGGAAATAAGGGCTGCGGCCTCCGACGTGCTCGACGCCTGCAAGCCGCTGCTGCTGCGCGCCCCGGATGTCGCGGTCGCCATCGTCTCGGCGCCGCGCTGAATTACCTACAACCTGAAAGACAAAAATGACAATTCAAATGAATCTCGGCAACGCTACCGGCAGCGTCACGCTGCCCAGCGGCACAACCTACAGCGTGGCCAACGGCATCGCGTCAATCAACGGCGAGGATGTCGACCAGGCAATCCAGCAAGGTTGGCAAGTCATGGCCGGCCAGCCCTGGCCAGCGGCCCGGCTGGTGCGCATGGCCATCCCGGCAGTCGGTGCATGGCCAGCCAGCGGCACTGTGACGCTGCCCGATGGCTCTACCGTCACCACCACGGCAGGCGTCGGCAAGGTGCCGCAAGCGTGGGTGACGTGGGCGCGTGAGCTCGGCTGGACCGCGGTCTAAAAGGAGCGACTATGAGTTTTGATGCATACAAAATCGCCGTAAAAATCTCCCTGATCACGAACGCGGCGAGCGTGCTTGGTCTCATGTCGCAGGGCCTTGTCAAAACTGACAAGGAAGCCAAGGGGCTGCAGAAGTCGCTCGGGCTCATTGGCCCGGCCATGGCCGGCATCGGCATTGCCGGCCTGGCCCTGTTCGACAAAATGATCAAGCCGGCTGAGAACTACACCAGCCAGCTCGTGAAAATGAACATGGCCGGCATGAAGCAAGCCGAGATCGCCGAGGCCGTGGGCGATGCCTGGAAGCTGGCGGGTCAAAACATGACCACCACCGCCACGGGCAACCTCAAGGCGCTGCTGGACCTGCGCAACGTCACCGGCAACATGGAAGAAGCCCGCCACTTCCTGCCGATCATGCAGCGCATGCAGACCGTGTTGTCGGCATCAAAAGATGGTGGCGTGGGCGGCAAAGCGGATGACCTCGCCTTCGGCGCCATGAAGGCGCTGGATATTCGCGGCGCGATCAACGACCCGGCAAAACTGGGCGCGCAGGCCGATCTGATGACCCGCGTGATCATTGGCACGCAAGGCCGGGTTACTCCGCAGATGTTCCAGAGCGTGTTCAACTACGCCCGACAAGCGAAGTTCGCCATGAGCGACGATTTTGCCTACAAGATTCTGCCAACGCTGATGCTGGAAAACGCCAATAAGGGCGGTGGCGGCGGCTCCAGGGGTGTCGGCCCGCAGATGGCCGCCCTGTACCGATTCACCAATCAAGGCTTTGTGAACAAGAAGGCATTGCCCTTGCTTGGAGCGCTTGGTTTGCTCACAGGTGGCACGATTGGCACCACAACGTCAGGCACCACGACAGGCCCCCTCAAGGATGCGGGGCTGTCTGCGTCAAACTCGTTTGAGTGGTTCAACAAGGTTGTTGATGATCGCATCCTCCCGTACCTGAAGAAGAACCACCAGGAGGCGACTGACGCCAATGTGCTGAACGTCATCAACATGATGACGCGAGGCAACCAACTGGCGGGATCGATCCTCGGCGAGTACTTCATGAAGCGCAAGAACTTCGAGCGCGACCGCAAACTCTTTGAAGGCGTCATGTCGCCCGAGGATGCCTATAAAACGGCGATGACCAAAGACCCCGCCACGGCGCGGCGCGCGCTGTCGGCTTCGTGGGAAAACTTCGAGACCAGCCTGATGATGAACGTGGCCCCGCTGGTGGTCCCGGCATTGAACAGTCTGGCCACGGGGTTGAACGTTTTAGGTGACTGGGCGCGCAAGTACCCCGACCTCACCAAGAGTCTGATCATCAGCTTCGGGGCGCTGTCGGCTGCAATGGCCATCGGCGGCACACTGGCTACGGTCACCTTGGGCATGAAGGTGATGTCCGCTGCGTTGGGGGAGACTGCCGGCGCGGGCCTGACCGGCATCTTGGGGAAAGCTGCCGCCGTCATTGGCGGTGTGGGCGTGGCCGGCAGCTTCGGTTATGCAATCGGGTCGCTCATTTACCAGCTCACCGAGGGCACGCCCTTGATGATGGATTTCGGCCGTGACGTGGCCCGTGTGATGGCTTTCTTCGGCTCCAAAGATGCCAAGGAGGCGCTACGCCTCAACGGCGACGCCCCGGGCAGCACCGTGCGGCCGGCCGCCAGCGCAGCCGCCTCCAGCCGCCCGGTGCAGCTGGTGCTGCGCGACGGCGGTCGGGTGCTGGCCGATGTGGTTTCCACGAATCAGGCGCGCAGCATCTTTGGCGTATCGAGCTCGGGCAGCTTCGACCTTGGGATTGCCCAGCCGCCCGTGAACCTGAGGACCAACTGATCATGAACCAATACCAATGCCAATACCAATATCGCACGATCGCCGACCTGGATCGCTTTCAGGCTGCGCTCACTGACCTGGCCGTTCACCTCAAGGAGAATGAAATATTCTGTGCCACGGCCGCCGCCACGGTACTGAATAACTCGGGCAACGACAGTGCTCCGGCGTTTGGAGTAGCGGCCGCACAAACCGCAATCGACGCCTTCGAAGCTGCAATCCAGAAATTCGAGGTTGCTGCGGTCCGACTGCTGGGCGAGCCTCGCCGGCCCGGTGAGCCGCCGCTCGATTACTTCGACCGCATCAGAGCGCTGCCCGGCGATAGCCCGGAGTCCCTGCAGGCGGCCATGCAGCGCCGTGGGCTCATGCTCATGATGTGGTGAGGTCTGGCAATATGACGAAACAACCCCATGCACTGCCGCCCTGCGGCGCGCAAACCAGGTCGGGCAAGCCCTGCGGCAACACCTTCACGTTGCAGAACGGACGCTGTCGCATGCATGGTGGAACCAGTCCGGGCGCGCCGGCGGGCAACAAACGCGCCTGGAAGCACGGCATCTACAGCAACCGGATCACGCCGGAGGAAGAGGCCGATATCGCGCCGGTGGATCTCGCTTCGCTTGACGACGTGTTGCGTCTGACGCGCGTGCTGCTCTCTCGGGCGCTGGCCGACGAGGCTACTGCAGGAGGGGCGCCGGAGGTCTACAGCGTGAGCGTCAACGTCAAGACCTGCAAAGGCGACAAGACGGTGACCAGGAAGGCGCGCAGCTACTACTCGATGATGTTGAGGATGATTGCCCGGATCGAGCGGCTGACGATCCTGCACCATGCCGTGATCGAGCGAGACGGGCCCGCGGTCGAAGGCTTCGAAGTGGTGCCGTAAGCAATTACGCAACGTTGCGTAATTCCCAGAGACAGCCCGCCGCGTGCGGGTTTTCTTTCGTCTGGTGCTGTGGAATCAGATTCCACCATTGAGGCCGAATCGCTCAGATGGCCGCCCACAGCGAACGGGGAGCCAAAAACAACAAAAGCGA
Source organism: Rhodoferax sp. (assembly GCA_031291295.1). Taxonomy (GTDB): domain Bacteria; phylum Pseudomonadota; class Gammaproteobacteria; order Burkholderiales; family Burkholderiaceae_C; genus Rhodoferax_A. Next base: position 86,410 of record JARLJI010000136.1, read on the forward strand.
CCTTGTGAGTCGCTTTTTCGTTTTGTGTGGGCTTTATGGTGGGTTCGAAGTAAAAACCTCTTGAAACCCGCATGAAACCTAGATACCTGGCGGAAACGGAGGGATTCGAACCCTCGATGAGGCTCTACACCCCATACTCCCTTAGCAGGGGAGCACCTTCGGCCACTCGGTCACGTTTCCAGTTGGCGAATTATCTCATGATTGGGCGGGTTTTCCATTGCCGGACTGATCCAGGTCGAAGGTCTTGTGCAGCGCGCGCACGGCCAGCTCCATGTACTTTTCGTCAATCACCACCGAGGTCTTGATCTCGGAGGTGGAGATCATCTGGATATTGATGCCCTCCTCGGACAGGCAGCGAAACATCTGGCTGGCAATGCCCACGTGGCTGCGCATGCCGATGCCGACGATGGACACCTTGCAGATCTTGGGATCGCCCTTGATTTCCTGCGCGCCCAGACCGGGCAGCACTTTGTCCTTGAGCAAGTCCATGGTCTTGGCGTATTCGCCGCGATTCACGGTAAAGCTGAAGTCGGTCTTGCCGTCTTTGCTGATGTTCTGAATGATGACGTCGACCTCGATGTTGGCGTCGGCCACGGCACCCAGGATCTGGTAGGCGATGCCGGGCTTGTCGGGCACGCCCAGCACGGAGATTTTGGCTTCGTCGCGGCTGAACGCGATGCCGGACACGATGGCTTGTTCCATTTGTTCGTCTTCCTCAAAGGTGATCAGGGTGCCGGAGCGGGCTTCCTCGTTGATGTCGATGTCCCACGGGGTGAAGCTGGAGAGCACGCGCAGCGGCACCCTGTACTTGCCGGCGAATTCGACCGAGCGGATTTGCAGCACCTTGGAGCCCAGGCTGGCCATTTCCAGCATTTCCTCGAAGCTCACGGTTTGCAGGCGGCGCGCCTCGGGCACCACGCGCGGGTCGGTGGTGTAGACGCCGTCCACGTCGGTGAAGATCAGGCATTCGTCGGCCTTCATGGCGGCGGCCACGGCCACGGCCGAGGTGTCACTGCCGCCGCGGCCCAGCGTGGTGATATGGCCCTGATCATCGATGCCCTGGAAGCCGGTCACGATGACGACCTTGCCCGCGTCCAGGTCGGCGCGCACGCGCGCGTCGTCGATGGATTCGATGCGTGCCTTGGTGTAGGCGCTGTCGGTGCGGATCGGCACCTGCCAGCCAGCATAGCTGACCGACTCCATGCCTTCGGTCTGCAGCGCGATGGCGAGCAGCGCGCTGGACGCCTGCTCGCCGGTGGCGGCCAGCATGTCGAGTTCGCGGCTGTAGGCGTCGGTTGGTTTGGCGGGCGCCAACTCCCTGGCCAGGCCCAGCAGGCGATTCGTCTCGCCGCTCATGGCGCTGGGCACCACCACCATCTGGTGGCCCGCGCGCGCCCATTTGGCCACGCGTTTGGCAACGTTGCGGATGCGCTCGGTGGAGCCCATCGACGTGCCGCCGTATTTGTGAACGATCAATGCCATTGGAATTTTTTCAGAGCAAAACCGAGGGATTGTACCAATCGAGGTCTGCTCCTTTTCGCACTACAAACCCCGTCCCGATCTTGAGGCGGATCTGGTGCCCGCGCGTGGTGCAGGCCGCGATCTGGTCCAGCAACTCGTGCAGCTGCGCGCTGCTGGCCGCAGTGTTGTAGGTGGTTTTGAGCCAGTGCCGCAGCACGTTGGCCTGGCGCGCGCGCGACAGCGTTTGCAGCGCGCGAATGGCCGGTGGATTACCCACCTCGATCAAGTCTTGCGCCGCCACCTCCTGCAGCAGCGCCTGCGCCTGCGCGGCATGCGCCGCGCTGCGCGCAAAGGTCTCGCGGAACTGCGGAAACGCCGCATCAAGCGCGGGCAGCAGGCGCGCGCGAATGCGGTTGCGCGTGAATTGCTCGTTGGCGTTGCTCGGGTCATCAATGCAGGCGACGCCGCGCTCACGCAGCCAGGTGCGAATCTGCAGGGCAGGTACGCCCAGCAACGGGCGGTGGTAGGTGATGCCGTCCCGCACCCAGCGCGCCGGCATCGCACTCAGGCCCGGCAGGCCCGCGCCGCGCGTGAGCGCCAGCAGCAGCGTCTCGATCTGGTCGTCGGCGTGCTGCGCGATTGCTATATTATTAATAGCATACTGAGCCCACTCCTCATGGGCTACAGCCCTGAAAGCCTCATAACGTGCAGTGCGCGCGGCGTCTTCCGGACTTTGCCCTGGCGCGTGACGCGCGTGCACGCGCCGCACCACCAGCGGCACCCCGAGTCGTGCGCAAAACGCGATGCAGTGCTGCTCGAATTCATCCGCCGCCGCCTGCAGACCATGGTGAATGTGCAGCGCCCTCACCTGCCCCGGCCACTTCTCGGCGCAGGCCAGCAGCAAGGCGGTGGAGTCGGCCCCGCCGCTGTAGGCCACACCCAGTGGCAGGCCGGGGGCAAAGGCGCGCATGGCGCCGGCCAGCGTCGTGCTCATGAACGAGCCGAACTATTTGCTGTCGGCTTTGGTGTCGGTGTAGCGGCCATAGCTCTGCAGCCGGTCGTAGCGCCGATCCAGCAGCTCCTTGACCTTGAGGTCGCTGACCTGGCGATAGGCATCGTTCAGCGCGCGCTTGAGGAACGCAGCCATCTGCTTGGGGTCGCGGTGCGCGCCCCCCACCGGCTCGTTGACGATCTTGTCGATCAGGCCCAGCGCCTTGAGCCGGTGCGCCGTGATGCCCAGCGCATCGGCGGCGACCTGCGCCTGGTCGGAGTTTTTCCAGAGGATGGAGGCGCAGCCCTCGGGGCTGATCACCGAATAGATCGAGTACTGCAGCATCACCACCTGGTCGCCCACCGAGATCGCCAGCGCGCCGCCGGAGCCGCCCTCGCCGATGATGGTGGTGATGATCGGCACCTCGAGCTGGGCCATCTCGAAGATGTTGCGACCGATCGCCTCCGACTGGCCGCGCTCTTCGGCGTCAATGCCGGGAAAGGCACCGGGCGTGTCGACGAAGGTGAACACCGGCAGCTTGAACTTCTCGGCCGTTTTCATCAGGCGCAGCGCCTTGCGGTAACCCTCGGGCTTGCTCATGCCGAAGTTGCGCAGGCCGCGCTCCTTGGTGTCGCGCCCTTTTTGCTGGCCCAGCACCATGCAGGCCGTGCCGTTGAAACGCGCCAGGCCGCCGACGATGGACAGGTCATCCGAGAAATGACGGTCGCCATGCAGTTCGACGAAATCGGTGAAGATCTCGCGCACATAGTCCAGCGTGTAGGGCCGTTCGGGGTGACGCGCGATTTTGGTGATCTGCCACGGCGTCAGGTCGCTGTAAATATCCTTGGTGAGCTGCTGGCTCTTTTTGCTCAGCTGGTCAATTTCTTCCGAGATATCGACCGCCGATTCGGTCTGCACGTAGCGCAACTCTTCAATTTTGGTCTCCAACTCGGCAATCGGGTGCTCGAAGTCGAGAAATGTTTTTTTAGCCAACGATGGACTCCTGGTTATCCGCTCAACGTGGAGTTTTACTATTCAACCGCCTAATATTCAATGGGTAGCGGGTCGAGCGAGCGCCAAATATACCAAGTCGCCACGCTGCAGTACGGTGCCCAGGCGGCGGCCACCTCGCGCGCGTCGCTACGGCTGACCGATTCGCCCGAGAAATAGTTCTTGCTGATGCCATTGATCAGGCCCACATCGTCCAGCGGCAGGATGTTGGGGCGCATCAGGTGAAAAATCAAGAACATCTCGGCGGTCCAGCGGCCGATGCCGCGGATCGCCACCAGCTCGGCAATGACAGCCTCGTCGTCCCAGTCTTCCCAGGCCTTGACGTGCACGGCGCCCGAGTCGAAATGCAGCGCCAGGTCCACCAGGTATTCCACCTTGCGCGTGCTCAGGCCCGCCGCGCGCATATCGTCCACCTTGAGCTTGAGCACGTTGCCCGGCGTCATCTTGCGCGGCAGTTTGGCGAAGCGCTCCCACACCGTTTGCGCGGCTTTCACCGAAATCTGCTGGCCCACGATGGAGCGCGCCAGCGTGATGAAGGCCTCACCGCGCGACTGCAGGCGGGCGTCGCCGAATTGCGGGATCAGCCGCTTCATGACCCGGTCCTTTTTGGCCAGGTGCTTGCAGGCGTCTTCCCAGTACTCGGGCATGAGCAATTCGGCGGGCGCCGCAGTTGCTATCTTTTTAGCAGCAGGCATCGCAGCACCTTCCTGGGCTACAGAGCCAAAACTTGTTCAATCGCGTCACTGAGCGGCCTCCCACGTGGTGCCGGTGGGCGAATCCTTGAGCACGATGCCCTGCGCCAGCAAATCGCTGCGGATGCGGTCGGCCTCGGCAAAGTTTCTCAAAGCCTTTGCGCTGGCGCGCGCCTCGATCAAGGCCTGGATGGCGGTGCCGCCCAGCCCTGCCCCAGCGCCCGCGCCAGCCTGAAAAAACAGGCTCGGCTCGCCCTGCAGCAAACCGATGCAGCCGCCCAGCGCCTTGAGCAAACCGGCCAGTTCGGCCGATTTGGTTTTGTTGACCTCGGTGGCCAACTCGAACAGCACGGCCATGGCCTCGGGCGTGCCGAAGTCCTCGTCCATCGCGGCCTTGAAGCGCGCCGCGAACGGATTCGCCCAGTCCACCACCGCCGCCACCGGGCGCACCAGATCGAGCGCCGTGTACAGGCGCTTGAGCGCGCCGCGCGCATCGTCCAGGTGCGCGTCGCTGTAGTTGAGCGCACTGCGGTAGTGCGCGCGCAGGATGAAAAAGCGCACCGTCTCGGCGTCGTACTTCGCGAGGATTTCGCGGATCGTGAAGAAGTTGCCCAGGCTCTTGGACATCTTCTCGTTGTCGCGCGTCACGAAGCCGTTGTGCATCCACACGCTGGCCAGCGGCTGGCCGGTCGCGCCTTCGCTCTGGGCGATTTCGTTCTCATGGTGCGGGAACTGCAGGTCGGCGCCGCCGCCATGGATGTCAAAACTCGCCCCCAGCAGCGCGCAGCCCATGGCCGAGCATTCGATGTGCCAGCCCGGGCGGCCCACGCCGTAGGCGCTGGGCCACTTGGCGTCGTCCGGTTCGGATGCCTTGGCGCTTTTCCACAGCACGAAGTCCAGCGGATCTTCCTTGCCATCGAGCACCGCCACGCGCTCGCCGGCGCGCAACTCGTCGAGCGATTTGCCCGAGAGCTTGCCGTAGCCCGCGAACTTGCGCACCGCGTAATTGACATCGCCATTGGGCGAGCGATAGGCCAGGGCTTTTTGCTCCAGCGTGGCGATCATCGACAGCATCTGCGGCACGTAGTCGGTGGCGCGCGGCTCGTGCGTCGGGCGCTCGATGCCGAGTGCATCGGCGTCCTGGTGCAGCGCGTCCACCATGCGGTCGGTCAGCGAGCGGATGGTCTCGCCGTTCTCCAGCGCGCGCCGGATGATCTTGTCGTCGATATCGGTCACGTTGCGCACGTAGGTGACGGCCAGGCCGCTGGCCTTCAGCCAGCGCTGCACCACGTCGAACGCCACCATGGAGCGCGCGTGGCCCAGGTGGCACAGGTCGTACACGGTCATGCCGCACACATACATGCGCGCATGGCCGGACTCCAGCGGTATAAATTCCTCCAAGGCACGCGATAGCGTGTTGTAAATGCGCAGAGTCATGAGATCTCGGACGGGTCAGGAAACAGCAACAGATTTTCGCTCTGGTGTTTCGGGCCGGGTTGTGGTTTTGTGCGGCAAGGTTCTGAGGGCGTGAGAGCGAACCCCTCAGATACAATCCTGCGCAGTATATAGCCCCGGTTTGGGCTCGTCACTGCACACTGCCACAGAGGCTTCATGAAGCATATCCCCCCCGCGTTGTCACAGGTTTTGCGCCTTGTCGTCCTGGCGACAATCTTGGGCGCACCAAGCGCCTACGCCGACGACTATGCCGACGTGAACCAGCTGGCGCGCTCGGGCAAACCGACCGAGGCGCTGGCCAAGGCCGACGCGTATCTGACCGCCAACCCGCGCGATCCGCAGATGCGCTTCATCAAGGGCGTGATCCTGACTGATGCGGGCAAGACGGACGACGCCATCGCCACCTTTACCAAGCTCACCCAGGACTACCCGGAGCTGCCCGAGCCCTACAACAACCTCGCCGTGCTGTACGCGGCCCAGAGCCAGTTCGACAAGGCGCGCGCCGCGCTGGAAATGGCGGTGCGCACCAACCCCAGCTATGCCACCGCGTTTGAGAACCTGGGCGACGTGTATGCGCGGCTGGCAGCCCAGTCCTACGCCAAGGCGGTGCAACTCGATGCCAGCACCAGCGCCAGCGCCACCCCAAAACTGACGCTGATCCGCAGCATTTTCGCGGGTTCGGCCAAGGGGCAAAAATCGGCAGCGGCAACCCCGGCTGCAACGGCCTCGGCACCAGCGGCGGCAACGACCAGCACCATTAAAAAACCCTGAAGGAGTGATTGAATGAAATTTTCCGGATTCCCGGTGGCGCGGCGCGCCCTGATGACAGCGGCCGTTGTTGGTCTGGTGGCAAGCCAGGCCTTGACCCCGGTGCGGGCCGAGGACGCGCCCAGGGTCAAGTTTGCCACCAGCGCGGGCGACTTCGTGGTCGAGGTCTATCCCGACAAGGCGCCCAAGACGGTTGCCAATTTTTTGCAGTACGTCAAAGACAAGCACTACGACGGCACGATCTTTCACCGCGTGATCAACAACTTCATGATCCAGGGCGGTGGCTACGACGCCAAATATGCGGAAAAGCCGACGCGCGCGCCGGTGGTGCACGAAGGGCGTGAAGCGCTGGCCAAGGGCGGCCCGCGCAACGTGGTCGGCACACTGGCCATGGCGCGCACCAACGACCCCAATTCCGCGACTGCACAGTTCTTCATCAACGTGCGAGACAATGCGTTTCTGGACCCGTCTGCACAGTCGTATGGCTATACCGTGTTCGGCAAGGTCGTGAGCGGCATGGACGTGATCGACAAGATCAAGACCACGCCGACCGGCCCCGGCGGCCCGTTCCCCAGTGACGTGCCCAGGACCCCCGTTCTTATCAACTCTGCAACCCTGGTGAAATAAATCATGAGCAACCCCAAAGTCGAACTGCACATCGCCAACTACGGCGTCATCACCCTTGAGCTCGATCAGGCCAAGGCGCCCAATACGGTCGCCAATTTCCTCGATTACGTGAACAAGGGTCACTACAACAACACGGTGTTTCACCGCGTGATTCCCGGTTTCATGGTGCAAGGCGGCGGTTTCGAGCCCGGCATGAAGGAAAAGAAGAGCGGCACGCCGATCGACAACGAAGCCAACAACGGCCTGAAGAATGACAAGTACACCGTGGCCATGGCGCGCACCAACGCGCCGCACTCGGCCACGGCACAGTTCTTCATCAACGTGGCCGACAACGCCTTCCTGAACCACACCGCGCCCAGCGCGCAGGGCTGGGGCTACGCCGTGTTCGGCAAGGTCGTGGCGGGCACCGAGGTGGTGGACAAGATCAAGGCCGTGCAGACCGGCCGCAAGGGTTTCCATGACGACGTGCCCAACGACGATGTGGTGATCGAGAAAGCCGTCGCGCTGTAGATGGCCCCCACGCTTGTCACTGCGTGTACTGCGCTGCCCCCCGAGGGGACCGCAGTCGCCTTGGGGCGGCCCGGCGCCGACTGATCTCGAATGGCCCCGACCGTGCCCGCGTTTGCGGAGCTTGCCGCTCCCGTTGATTGGCGCACGGTCGACTTCATCTCGGACCTGCACCTGCAGGCATCTGAACCGGCCACGCTGGCGGCGTGGCAACAGTACATGCAACGCACCACCGCCAGCGCGGTGTTCATCCTGGGTGATCTGTTCGAGGTGTGGGTCGGCGACGATGCGGCGCTGGACCCAGCATCCGACTCCGGCGCGGCGCCGGGCTTTGAAGCGCGTTGCGGCGACGTGCTGCGCGAGGCTGCACAGCGCCTGCGCGTGTTTTTCATGCATGGCAACCGCGACTTTCTGGTCGGGACGCAGTTCCTCGACGCGTGCCACGTCACCCTGCTCGCCGACCCCACGGTGCTGACGTTTGCGGGGCAGCGCTGGCTGCTGACGCACGGCGACGCGCTGTGCCTGGACGACCTCGACTACATGGCGTTTCGCCGGCAAATGCGCAGTGCCGGCTGGCAACACGACTTCCTGGCGAAACCGCTGGCCGAGCGCCGTGCCATCGCGCGCGGGCTGCGTCAGCAAAGCGAGGCGCGCAAGCGCTCCGGCGTGAGCTACGGCGACGTCGATATGCCCGCCGCACGCCAGTGGCTGCAGGCCGCGCAGGCGCCCACCCTGATCCACGGCCACACCCATAAGCCCTTTGACCACGACTTGGGCGCCGGCCTGGCGCGCATAGTGCTGAGCGACTGGGACGCGCTGGCCGCACCACCCCGCGCCGAAGTGCTGCGTCTGGCGGCAAGCGGCCCCACAGCGGGCCGGCTGCAGCGCGTGGCGCCGGCCTGAGCCGTCCATGTGGGCCTGGCTGCGCAAACCGGCGCGCGCCATTCCCGAGGCGCTGTGGCAGCGCACCCTGGACCGCTATCCGTTTCTGGCCAGCCTCACCGAGCCCGAACGCGCCCACCTGCGCCGCCTGAGCGGGCGCTTCCTGGCGCAGAAGGAATTCCACGGCACCGAGCGCCTGCACATCAGCGACGAGATCGCGCTCGCCATCGCGGCGCAGGCCTGCCTGCCGCTGCTGCATCTGGATCAGCGCGGCCGGGCCCTGGCCTGGTACAGCGACTTTGTCGGCATCGTGGTGCACCGGCGCGAGGTGGTCGCGCAGCGCGAGACCATGGACCACGCCGGCGTGGTGCATCGGTACAAAGAGGTGCTGGCCGGCGAGGCCATGCACAAGGGCCCGGTGATGCTGAACTGGCGCGATGTGGCCCACGCGGGCGCTCTAGCCGAGCACGGCTACAACGTGGTGATCCACGAGTTTGTCCACAAGATGGACATGCAAAGCGGCCGGGCGGACGGTTGCCCGCCGCTGCCCGCGAGCTTCATGGGCACGCGCAGCGCCGGCGCCGCGCAGCGCCTGTGGCTGGCCACATTGCAACCGGCGTACCAGGCCTTTCGCGAGCAGGTCGTCATGGCCGAGCGCTTTGGCGGCGAGCCGCCCTGGCTCAACGCCTACGGCGCCACCTCCCTGGTCGAATTCTTCGCAGTGACCTGCGAGGCCTACTTTGTCAACCGTGCGCGGTTCGAGCTGGAACTGCCCACGCTGGTGCCGCTGTACGACGCGTTTTTCCGGCGTGCGGATCCGCTCCCTGCTTGAATCCATGGCAACAATCAAGTAACAGTTTGTCTTTTAATTTTCCCCCGAGGACTTTTTTGGCTGCCGGCCGCGCCCCTTTCGGCACCGGCAGGCAGTTCCAGAGGTTGGTGATCGAATCGGCCTTGAGCCCATGATGGTTGGGCTCAGGAAGCTATCAAATTCATAGTTCCTTGCCGGCGCGGCGGTTCCTGTGAGCGCCATGAATGTCACCGAAAGTTTTCAATCGACCCGGCACAACCGCTTCAAATATTTAGTCTGCAAACCGTGCGGAAAATTACGCCCCAGTTGCGTAGAAGTCGGCAGCCCCCTAGGATCACCATCCGTTCAACAGCCTGGGAGGGTTCATTCATGATCAGTTCGGCCATTCATCTTCACTCCGTCCTATTCACCACGGTGCCGTGCTTTGTGGGCACCCAAATTCCCATCAAGACGCTGTTTGACTTCCTCGTCAAGGGCGAGACGCTGGAAGAGTATCTGGAACAGTACCCTTCTGTCCCCCACACGCTCGCCACCAAGGTGCTCGAAGACAGCCGCAAGTGGCTGTTGACGCAATAGGAAGCACGTCAGGCGGCCGCTGGAGCGGCGCGTTCAGAGAATGTGTGGCGCCGCGATTCAAACTGGAGTTGCCCGCTCGAATGCAGCCGTTAAAGCGGTAATAGTTTGTTCGTATGACTTTTTGTCATGTGCCTATTCAGTTGCCGCCATGACTCGATTTTCATGGGCAAAAGCGGCGCTGCCATTTCGGACAAAACCAGGCGCAGCCCCATGAAAAATCAGCGTATCCCGCTATCAAGCCGATAGCATCCCCGCGGTCGCGCAGCTTGGGCAGGCTCGCCTCGCGGCGCGGTTTGCGCGGCGCCGATTCCGGATGCCGAAAAGATAAAAACTCCTCGCGACAATCTCGTTGCCGTATGAGTTGAATTGCACCGGGTACCGACCTAGTATGCAGGGCCATTTACCAGAATCCTGGAGGATCCCTTCATGATCAGTTCAGCCATTCGCGTCCAACCCCTGCCATTCGGTGCGATACCTTGCTTTGCCGGAACGCAAATCCCCGTCAAATCGATGTTTGATTACCTGGAGGCCGGCGAGACCCTGGACGAGTTTCTGGAACAGTACCCTTCCGTCACCCACACACTTGCCGTCAAAGTCCTGGAAGACAGCCGCAAGTCGCTGTTGACCAACTAACGCAGGTGTCGGCTTGGCCTGCGACCGGCAGGTCAGCCTAGCGCTTGAGCAGCACCTTGAGCACGTTTTGCACGCGGCGCGCGTTGCCAGCGTCGAACGCACTGGCGAACACGCGTGCCGTGTCTTGGCCCCAGGTTTGCGCCGGGGGCGGGTCGTTGCGTTTGGTCAGCAATTGCAGCTGCAACATGCGCCGCGCGCTGATGTGCTCGGCAGGCGTCGGTACTTCGGCGGCGATCTCCAACCGCAGCAAGGCCTCGGACGCATCGCCGTCGGGCGCACCGCCGATCGCCTGTGCCCAGTGGCTGCGCCCCGCGGCCGTGACGCGTGAGCCCAGTTCCTGCACGCTGGGCACCTGGCTCGCATCGCGCTTTTCCCAGGCGGTGAGCAGCTGGGTCAGCGCTTCGCCGTGGGCCTGCGCAGCGAGTTTCTTGAGGGTGAACTCGGCGCGTTCCAGCGCCTCGCGCTGGGCGCGGAAGGCAACGTCACCCAACCTCGGGCCACGCTCTTCATAGGCCGGGCGATCGCCAAAGCGGCCGCCGCGTGAGTCACCGCGTCCCTCATCACGCGCACCGGGGCGCGGGCCGCGATCATCACGGCGTGGCTCGAACTTGTTGTCACCGGGACGCGCAGCGCCCCGCGGCGCATCGCGGCGGTCGCCGAACTTGCCACCGCGGCCGGCCTGCACAGGTTCGGATTTTTTCATGCCGGGGCGGTCGTCGCCGCGCATCGCGATGACAGGTTTCGGCGCGGGTTTGGCGGGTTCGACCGGGGCGGCAGGCGCGGCCGCCATAGGCTCCGCCGCCATAGCCGTGGTGGCGCCAGCGTCCGCCGCCGGTTCTTCGGCCGCCACGACGGGGGCGTCAGCAGCCTCGGTCGCGACGGACGGGGCAGCCTGCGCAGCGGCTGGATTTGCCGGCTCCACTACGGTTTCAGTAGCATTCTGTGCAGACTCCGTATGGGCTACAGCGTGATTTTGTTCCTGATCGGCGGCTGCGGCCACCACGGCGGCGGCCTGCGCCTGGCCGCGCAGGGCGGCATCCAGCGCGTTCATGGCGGCGCGGATTTTGCCGGCGTCGCCGCTGGCATTCGCGGCCTCCAGCGCCTTGGCCGCATCGAGCACGATGCGATCGCGATCGCTCAGGGCCGAGGCGGCTTTTTCGCGCTCCTCGGTCTTGCGGTTGAAGGCGTCGTCAATCGGTTTGCGGAAGGCATCCCACAGCTTTTGCTCGAACTTGCGCTCCAGCGGCACGCTTTGCGCTTCAAACTGCCAGCGCTGCTGCAGCGCCTTGACGGCGTCGATGCGCAGCACCGGCGCGGCTCCCAGCACCACGGCCTCTTCGATCAACGCATGGCGGCGTTCCACGCTGGCTTTCTGCGCCGCCTCGAAAGGCGCGGCGGCGCCGTGAATGGCTTCTTTCCACTGCGGCTGCAATTCGGCAAAGGCCTTCTCGCCCAGATGCCCGGCCTCGCGCCAGCGGTCGCCAAACTGGTGCAGCGAACGGCTGAAGGCCTTCCAGTCGGCGAGGCCCGCGTTGGCGGCGCCCCAGGCCTTGACTTCCTCGATCAGCGCCAGGCGCTGGACCCGGTGCTCGGCGGCCTCTGTCTTGACCTTGTCGAGCCAGGCTTCCACCACCTTGTGGGCTTCGTTGCAGGCTTCGTCGAAGCGCTTCCACAGCGCGTGGTTGGGCACGCCGCCCTGGTCGGTCTGCTTCCATTGCTCGCGCATCTGGCGCAGCGTGTCCTGCATCTTGCGCCCGCCCAGCGCATGCTCGGCCGGGCGCTTGAGCAGGCCCTCGGCCTTGATCACCAGCTCCTCGCGCAACTGGTCGGCGCGCCAGCGCTGCCAGCCCTCCAACTCGCCGGCCGCGGCCAGCGCGGCGTGGGCCTGGTTCTCGAGCGCGGCGTCGATCAGCTTGCCGTGTTCCTTGAGCGCATTGCGCAGCGCGCTGGCCGCACCGGCGCTGGCCTTGCCGTGGCCCTCGCCCACCTCTTGCTCCAGTTTCGATAGCGCCTCGCGCACGGCCTGTGCTGCCCTAGCGCGCATTTCGTTGTGAACGGCGGGATCCACCGCGGGCCGCTGCGGCTGCGCCGGCGCTTCCACCGGCACGCCGCGCTCGGCGCGCAACTCGTTGGCCCACACCAGCACGGGCGGCAGTGGTGCGCCGGCATCGTCGGCCGCGGCCACGGCCTGCGCCAGCGCAGCCGCGAAGGCATCCCAGACCACCAGCAGCTGGGCCCTGGAGGCATCGAGCTGCGGCGGGAACCTGGCGTCCACGCTGGACCAGTTGGCATCGGCGGCAAGCGCCTGCGCCTGCGCCTGCCAGTGCTGCACGTCGGCATGCAGCACCTCCAGCACGGCCTGCGCGTCGCGCCACGGCTTGGTCGACAGCACCTCGATGCGCTGGGCCAACAGCACGGCGGCTTCGCGCTGCACCTGCACGCGGTGCTGCAGATCTTCGATCACCTTGACACGCTCGGCCAGCTGCACCTTGACCGACGCCAGCGGCTCTTTGGACAGCGGCGCGCCGACCTTGGCGGCATCGCGCTGCCAGGCCATGGCATCGGCAATATTCAGCTTGGACAGCGCCAGCAGGGCCTGGCCCTTGCCGGCCCACTCGGCCGCCAGGATTTCCTGGCCCTTGGCACGCTTGAGCTCGTCGAGCTTTTCCTTGAGCGGTTTGGCCGCGCCCTTGTCGCGCGTGCCCAGTTCCTTGAACACCTCCTGCATCTGCTCGGGGCTGGGGTTGCGCGTCAGCCATTCACGGATGCGTGCCGCGCGCTCGCCCGAGGTGGCGGCGGAGAACGCACCGCCGGTGAGGGCGTCCAGCGGGTGCGGGTCGTGGGATTTGGTGGAGGTAGGGGTCACGGCGGGCGCTTCGGAGGATGGGTTGCGGTTGGAAAAGCTGAACATAAATGATCTGTCGGTGATTGTGCAAGTGGCGGCTGACAACCGCCCCGACCCACCGGTCGGCACGCGGTTGCGCCGGTGGCGGTCAACCCCCTATTTTCACCGGGATTTGCGCCGGGGCGAACCGGCCGGACCAACGGGCACAAAACTCCTTATTGCTGGATGGCCTCTATCGACACGTAAAGCGTGATGTCGTTGCTGACCAGCGGTACATATTTGCCCAGGTTGAAGTCGCTGCGGCTGACCCTGGCGGTGGCATTGAGTCCGCACACCAGCCTGTGCAGCATGGGGTGCATCATGCATTTGTAGTGGGTGACGCTCAGGGTCACGGGCCGGGTGATGCCCTTGATGGTCAGATCGCCCTCGACGGCCGTAACATTATCGAGCCGGTCGAAACTGAAGCGGCTGGACTTGAAGGTCATGACCGGAAACCGGGCGACATCGAAGAACGCATCGCTCAGCAGGACCTGGTTGAAACGGCTGGAGCCGGTATTGATCGAATTCACGTCGACACTGGCCTCGACGCTGCCGGTCTGGTTTTGCAGGTCCAGGCTGACGCTGGCATTGACCTTGTCGAACCGGTCGCGCTGCAGGCTGTAGCCGGCGTGGTTGAACTCAAACCAGGCAAAGGTGTGATCGGGGTCAGGCTGGTAGACATCGGCGGCCAGCGCCGCCGCGACAGACCAGCCGCACAGGATTACCAACAGTGTTTTCATGGTTTACGGCTCCAGTACCAGGTGAAATTGCACTGTTACCTCGTTGGCGACCACGCTGACATCGCCCCAAGGGCCCTCGCCCACCCCAAAGTCCAGCCGCTTGAGCACGAAGGCGCCGTCCATCACGGCTTGCCCGGCCCCGCTGGTCTTGAGCGTGGCATCGACCGCCAGCGGCCGGCTGACGCCCTTGAGACTCAACATGCCGCCGACCTGAAACCGGCCGGCGCCCAGCGGCTGGATCTGGCGCATCTCGAACTGCGCCGTGGGGTAATGCTTGATATCGAACCAGGGCGCGCCCGCGACCTCCTCGTTGGCTTCGCGGTTGCCGGTGTCGATGCTGCCCAAGGCGATGCGCAACTGGCCACTGGCACCGGCGGGCACCTGCGGGTCGAAGCGCACACTCGCATCAAAGCTGCGGAACACGCCATCAACCGGCACGCCCATCTGCTTCGAGGTAAAGCGGATCTGGCTGTGCGCCAGGTCCACGCGCCGGTACTCGGTGGCCTGCGCGCCCGCGCCCGCCAGCAGCAACGCGAGGAAGAGGACTTTCATTCGGCGGCCCCCTTGAGCTGGAACATCCGACACAGCACGCCATCCCGGTCGATGAAATGGTGCTTGAGCGCGGCCGCCACATGCAGGATGACGGCTCCGAGCAGCGCGTAGTTGAGGATGCGGTGCAGCGCCAGCAGCAGCCGGCCCAGCGCTTCATTTTTAGTCAGCAGGTCGGGCAGCGGCCACAGGCCCAGGTAGACCGTTGTCACCCCTTGGGCCGAACTCATGAGCCAGCCCGAAATGGGAATGACGGCCATCAGCACATACAGCAGCAGGTGGCCGGCATTGGCTGCGGTTTGCTCCCACGCGGGCATGCCCGCGGGCAACGGCGGCGGCGCATGCCAGGTGCGCCACAGGATACGCAGCAGCAGCAACGCCCAGACGCTGACGCCGATCCACTTGTGGTACGAGAAGAGCCGCAGCTTGAGCGGGCTCAGCGGCAAGTCGGCCATCGACAGTCCCAGACAAAACCCGGTCACGATGAGCAGCGCCATGAGGCCATGCAGGACGATGGCGGTACGGGTGTAGCGAGGTAGCGGCAAGCTGCTCTCCAACGACGCCGGATGGCGCCCGGCGCGCTTCAATTGTGAGCCTGCCGCACGAGGGGTGCAAGCCGGGCCTGCGCGTCCGCGCCAATACCTGCCGGTACGCGCCGACCGCCCCTTGCACAGCATCGAATGCTGCGCAGCGGCCCCGTGACGCCTATTGGGTCGCCAGGTTCAGGTCGGCGTGCGGGCTCCACTTCGCGCCGGGCTTGCCCTCGGTCGCGGGCTGGTCGGCCGCCGCCTTGGGCGCGCCCAGGAACAGCTGCTGCGCCGGCACCTGCTTTGTCGCCAGATAGTCCTTCACCGCCTCGCCCCGCGCCAATGCCAGTTCGCGCATCGCGTCTTCGGTGACCGGGATATTGGCCATCAGCAGCGACTCCATCTCGGCCTGCGGAATATCCTTGGCCATGCCGATCAGGTTGCGCGGCTTGGGCAGGTCGGCGTGCTTGTAGACCTGCTTCAGCAGGGCCGGGTATTCGGCATCGCTGACCGTAGTGGCCAGGGCCGCGGCACCCGCAGCAGCCGATGCGGCGGCTGCCGGCGCCGGGGCTGCGCTACCACCAATCGTTGTCTCGCGGCGCTTTTCGGCGCGCACCATCGCGTTCAGGCGCTCGCGCCGGTAGCCCTCAATCTCGGCATCCAGGCTGGAGGTGCCGACCACGGTCATCTTGAGCGCGGGGCGCTCGGCCAGCGCCTTGGCCACCTTGTCCAGGCTTTGCCGGGCGTCCGGCGTCAGCACCGCGCTGCCGGGCGCGAACGCCACGGTGCTGAGCTCGTCACCGCCGCCGCCAAACGCATTGGCGAGCAGGCTGAACGGCGCGGTCACGGCCTTGACGATCAGGTTGATGATGGCCTTGAAGATGATGGGCCCGAGGCTGAACTGCGGGTCGTTCAGCGAGCCGCTGATCGGCAGGTCCAGGTTGATCACGCCGTTGCGGTCGGCCAGCAGCGCCACCGCGAGCTTGACCGGCAGGCTGGCGGGCGCGCCCTTGACCTCCTCGCCAAAGCTCAACTGGTTCAGCACCAGATTGTTCTTGGCGGTGAGCTGGCCGTTGGGCAGCACCACGTAGTTCACGTCCAGGCTCATCTTGCCGCGCTCGATGCCATGGCCCGCGTACTTGATGGCGTACGGCGACAGCGGCGGCAGCTCCAGGTCACGCACCTTGCCCGTGATGTCCAGCGCCAGCGGCTTGGCCAGCGGATTCAGTTTGCCGGTGATCTCCAGCGAGGCCGTGCCCTCGGCCTTGCCGCTCAGTTCCAGGTCGGCCATGTTGGGCGCGCCAGCGGGCGCGACGCTGGAGAACGCGCTGAGCTTGCCGGTGAGCTCGGTCAGGTCGGCCGAGTAGTTGGGCTTGATGAAATGGTCGGAGAACAGCACCTTGCCGTTGATCAGGCTGATCGGGCCGATGTTGACGATGGGCGCCGGCGCACCACCTACGGCGGGCACCGACGATGCCGTGGATACGGGGGGCACGGGCACGGGCATGGCCGGGGCTGCGGCAGAAGCCGACGCGGCGGCGGAGGCCGGTGCGGCCGCGACCGGCTGCGCCGACGACTTCACCAGGTCCTGCAGGTTGATGCGCCCGTTCGGGTTGATGATCACGCGCGCATAGAAGTCGCTGAGCGCGGTCCCGCGCACATTGACCCGGGTGGCGGCGCCGGGCTTCATGGCCAGGTCGAGGCCGCGCACGCTCAGGGCTTTCCACTGCAGCAGCGGCTCGATGACGGGTTGCTGGCTGCCGGCCGCCGCCACGGCCGTGGCTTTGGGCGCAGCCCCTGCGGTGGCGGTCGACGTCGCGGCGGCAGCGGCCACGCCCGGCAACACGCTGTTGGCGCGAAAGTCCTCCAGCGCCGAGTCGCCCGTGACTTTGACCACTGGACCGGCCTTGCTCTCGAGGTAGTGCACCTGCCCCTTGAAGCTGGCGTCGGCGCGCAGCAGCCGGATGTTCAGCGCATCGCCAAAATAAGGCTCGAACGCGTGCAGCGGCAGGCGCACCGCCTGCACCTGGCCTTGCGCGGACAAGGGGCTCAAACCCAGATCGCCGTGGTACTCCAGCCGGCCGGGTTCGGTGCGCCCCGCTCCGACACGCGCCGAGACGGTGAGGGGCGACGGCTTTTGACTGTCCAGCGCAAAGTCCTTCAGCTGGATCGTGAGCTTTGATACCTCGAACGCCACGGGCCGCGGCATCGCCGCATCCCGGTACGACACGGCGCCGCCCTCGACAGCTACTTCACTGATAGCAATCTGCCAAGGCTTGGCGGTGGCTACAGGTCGTTTTGATGCAGATCCCCGGGGCGCACCCGAGGCTGCCGGCTGTTTCAGCCAGCGCTCGAACATCCAGCGCTTGTCAGCCCCGCGCTCCACGCTGGCGTGCGGGTCGGTGACCGCCAGCTTGCCCACGCTCACCGTCTGTTTGTCCAAATCGATCTGTGCGTCGGCCACCTCGATCTGCTTGATGCTGGGCAGCGCCGCGTTGCGCGGATTCCGGGCCCTGGGCTGGCTCACGGCCTTGCCATCGGCGAGCGCCAGATTCTCCAGCGTGAGCTGTTTCACGCCGAGCAGCAGGCCGGTCGCCTGTGCGCCGGCCGCAGGCGCCTTCCAGTCCGCGTTCAGCTGGGCCGTCAGCTGGCCGTTCAGCCCGGGTTCGATGAAGGAGGCGAGGTACGGCGCAGCCAGGCTCAGCGGCAGGGCCTTCACGTTGGCCGCCACGCTGACCATGCGGTCCGTGGCCGCGCCGCCAAAGCTCAGGCTGGCGGCTTGGGGCGCCTCGCTCGCTGGCGCCGCCGCGGTCGATGCGGCCGTAGAGGCAGTCGCCGGGGCCAGCACTGCCGAACCGCTGAACTGCAGCGGCTTGGCAAACGGCAGCGCGATGGCGGCCGCGTCGAACACCAGATCGTGCAGGGCCAGCTGCGCATGGGGCGCGGTGGTCTCGTCGGTCCACGCTACCGTCCCGCCGCGCACGGCGACCTTGTCGATTTCGATTTTCCACGCATTGGCTTCGGCCTCTTTTGTAGCTGCAGCCCGCGTGGCATCTTCGCTTTTGGCTCCGTTTTTGGTAGCAACCGGGGTGCTGGATTCGGCCGCCGGCGTGGCCGCGAGGTCCAGATTGAGCCGCCCTGCCGCGTCGCGCCGCACCGCCACACTCGGGCCGGCCAGCTCAACCGACGCGATTTTGGCGCGTTGCGCCAGCGGCTGCACGTCCGCCAGCGTGAGTTTGAGCGCGTCGAACGCCAGCAGGTCCTGCGTTTTGGCGTCGGTCAGTTTCACATGGCTGACCTGCACCGTGCCACTGAGCTTGACCGAGGTCGCGGTCGTCTGCTCGAATGCCACGCGCAGGTCGGTGTCGATCACACCCGTCTGCAGCCGTATCGGCAGGCTGGCCGGGATGTAGCCCAGGTAAGGCGCGAGGTCGAACCCCGCGAGCTTGATGGTGGCATCGGTCTTGTGGGTCTGGGCGAACGGCGTGCCTTGGGCAGCCGAGTCGAAATGGCTGCCATTGAGCGTGAAGGCCAGCCTTGGTGTGACCACCACGTCGCGCTTGGAATCCAGGTTGCTCAGAAACGGCACGCTCAGCGTCAAATCGCGCAACTGATGGGTTTTGCCGACCGCCTTGTCGGTAAAGTCCACCGAGCCGCCGTTAAGCGCCAGGTTGTACAGCGCGAAGTGCAGCGGTTTGCCGGGCGGCTTGCTGGACGGCTGGCTGAGCCGGGTCAGGATGTCGTCGATGTCATAGTGGCCGTCCGAGAGGCGGGTCAGCTTCAGGCTCGGGGCATCGGCCGCGACGGCGTCGACCACCGGCGCCAGCCGCAGGATCGACTGCAGCGCTGCATCTATATAGAGACGCTGCACGTGCAGCTGCTGCCCGGCGCCGTCGGCTG
This sequence comes from Rhodoferax sp., assembly GCA_031291295.1. GTDB lineage: Bacteria > Pseudomonadota > Gammaproteobacteria > Burkholderiales > Burkholderiaceae_C > Rhodoferax_A. The sequence goes on from JARLJI010000136.1 coordinate 105,424, forward strand.
TGGCAACGGCCAGGTCGGTCAGCGTGAATTCCAGCGTCCAGGGCTTGAAATCGACCGCGCCGATGGTGACCTTGCGACCCAGCTGCTCGCTGGCTATTTTCTGGGCCTGGCTTTTGACGATAGGCGGCACCGCCAGCCAGCCGACGCCCCACAACACCACCACGCCGGCAGCCGTCCACGCCATGCGCCGCACCCACTTGTTGTTTTTGATGGTGCTCTTGATGGATTGCAGGTTCATGCCCCGAGTTTATTCAATGCGCCATGGCGAGGCAAAAATAAGAAAGCCCGGAGGATCTGCCTGCAGCATCTCCAACCGGGCCTGACGGCAGCCAAAAGGCCAATGCCGTCTGGGTTCGCAGGCGGGAGATTGAAGTCCCGCACTGCGTAGGAAGCAATGGATTGCTTCCATGAAAAGCCGGGGCTGCTTCGTCAGCCACACCTCATGGCGGGGACTGGCTCCTACCGGCGGTCGCCCAATTGCTCAGGCCTTGTTACCTTAGTCACTGGCCGGTGAAATTGCAAATCGGATTTTCAATGAGCCGGGGCCGCGTGATTGGAAGATTTTCAAAAAATTGCAGCCCGCCATGGTAGGCCGCCATCAAAGCCTGCCCCGCTGTGGCCCGCGCGTACCCCGCCCGATCCGGTCGCATCATGGAGCGTTCGCCCCGCACACCCCGAAACCAGCTTGAAAAGCCGCCGCTCAGCTATCGTTTGAGGAGCATGCGCCGGCCGGGCGGGCCAGCACGAGGCGCATTTGCCGGATCACCGGGCCCCCCGATTCCGCCCTGTTTCGCATAAAACTGTACGTATATAAGGGGTATCCTCTTAGCTCCAGCAATTACAAAACTACTGGATGGACGTACATATAATAACGCCAACTGCGGGCAAGGACTACCCCCAGACATGGAACGAATTTCTCGACTGGTTTGCCACCGAAGAGGCGTGCCTTGC